>JAFULX010000117.1 GCA_017483065.1 Clostridia bacterium
TATTATCTCTCAAAATTGCGTTTTTGTCAATAGCCTGCAAAAAAATCTCTACATTTAATAATATATCAGACAATTTTTGTCAAATTTTTTTAAAACAGAAAACGAGATTTTAAGAGATAATCAATGAAAAACGGCGATTTCAAGAGTTTAGAAAGGCTATTTAAAATTTTTTTAAAAAAGGTGTTGACATAAAAGGTAAAAAGTAGTACAATAGCTTCTGCACGGTGAAAAACACCGAAAAGATAAAAGAGCGAAAAGCTCGGAATGTATAAAAGGAGGTAATTTTCAATGAATAGCAGTTATATGGCAAAATCATCTGAAATCGAGAGAAAATGGTATATCATTGATGCGGCAGGCAAGCCCCTCGGCAGAGTTGCAGCAGCAGCGGCAAGTATCCTCAGAGGTAAGCACCTTCCGACCTACACACCGCACGTTGATTGCGGCGACCACGTTATCGTAATCAATTGCGAGAAGGCAATCCTTACAGGTAACAAGCTTCAGGACAAGGTTCGTTACTACCACACAGGCTGGGTTGGCGGTATCAAGGAAATCCGTTACAACAAGCTTATGGCTGAGAACCCCGAAAAGGCTATGATGTACGCTGTTAAGGGTATGCTCCCCAACAACACAGTTGGCAGAACATCTCTTACCAGACTCAGAGTGTTCAAGGGTGCAGAGCACGACCACGCTGCTCAGAAGCCCGAGATGTGGACACAGGAAATTAAGTAAGGAGGAAACGGACAATGGCAAAAGAACAGTACTGCGGTACAGGCAGAAGAAAGTCATCGGTTGCGCGCGTTCGCCTCGTTCCCGGCAACGGCAAAATCACCATCAATAAAAGAGATTTAGACGATTATTTCGGTCTTGATACACTCAAGCTTATCGTTCGTCAGCCTCTTGCAGCTACATCAACAGAAACAAAGTTTGATGTAATCGCAACAGTTGAGGGCGGCGGCTTCACAGGTCAGGCTGGTGCAATCCGTCACGGTATTGCACGTGCACTCCTCGAGGTTGATACAGACGCTTATAGAGCTACTCTTAAGAGTGCAGGCTTCCTCACAAGAGATTCAAGAATGAAGGAAAGAAAGAAGTACGGCTTGAAAGCAGCTCGTCGTGCTCCCCAGTTTTCAAAGAGATAATTATTTTATCTACAAAATCCCACAACCATCAAGGTTGTGGGATTTTTATATCAACAGTAGCTTTTACGATACAGGAAGAGGGTATTGCATCGTGCAATACCCTCTTTGTTTATTATTCAGCGTAGCCCTTGGACTTTATCACGTTTACAACCTCATCGGTCATTGCATTACAGATTTCCTCGGTTTTTGCCTCGACCATTACACGTATCACAGGCTCTGTACCGCTTTTTCTAAGTAGTATTCTGCCGTCGTCGCCAAGACGGTCGGCAACGCTTTTTGCCGCACTCTGTACGTCGGTGTCAGCGATTGTTTCTTCCTTGCTCTTCACACGCACATTCTTGGTAACCTGCGGATAGCGTGTAAAGCCGTCCGAAAGCTTGGAGGCAGGGAGCTTGCTCTCGATATAAACCTCCATAATCTTCAGTGCGGTAATCAGGCCGTCGCCCGTTGAAGCGAATTTCGAGAAAATAATATGACCCGACTCCTCACCGCCGAGGCAGTAGCCCTTATTCTGCATTTCCTCATAAACATACTTATCGCCGACATCGGTTTTTGCGTACTTGATGCCCTTTTCGTCAAAAGCCTTGAAAAGTCCCATATTCGACATAACCGTTGCAACAACGGTATCCTTATCAAGCTCACCTCTTTTTTGCATATACGAGCCGCAGAAATAGAGGATATGGTCGCCCGTCAGCACATTGCCTTGCTCATCAACGGCAAGACATCTGTCAGCGTCACCGTCGAAAGCAAAGCCGATATCGAGATTATTCTCCTTAACAAGCTTGCACAGATTATCAATATGCGTCGAGCCGCAGTCTAAATTGATATTCAGACCGTCGGGCGTATTACCGATAACAAAGGTATGTGCACCGAGGGTATCAAATATACTCTTTGCCAGCATCCACGTACTTCCGTTTGAAGCATCAAGACCGATTTTAAGTCCCTTATAGGAATTTCTCGCAAGGGATATGATATATCCCGTATAGCGGTTTCTGCCTACCGCATAGTCAACTGTACGTCCGATATTTTCCCTCGTTGCCAGCGGTAGCTCGGCAGTTTTGCCATCGAGATAATCCTCAATATCCGCAATAATCGCCTCACCCATCTTTTCGCCTCGGCTGTTAATCAGCTTGATGCCGTTATCGTAGTAGGGGTTATGGCTTGCAGAAATCATAATACCGCAGTCAAAATCCTCGGTACGCACCACATATGAAACCGACGGAGTAGTGGTAACGTGCAGAAGATATGCGTCCGCACCGCTTGCGGTAAGACCTGCAACAAGTGCATACTCGAACATATAGCTCGAACGGCGTGTATCCTTGCCGATTACAATTCTGCACTTATGCTCTTTGCCGTAGTACCAGCCGAGATAACGCCCGATTTTAAAGGCGTGCTCAACTGTCAGATTTTTGTTGGCTTCACCTCGGAAGCCGTCTGTTCCAAAATATCTTCCCATATATAAATTCTCCTATCAATCAGTTATTCAACCGTCACCGATTTGGCGAGGTTGCGTGGTTTGTCTACATCACAGCCCAAGTGGCAGGACATATAATAAGCAACAAGCTGTGCCGCAATAATTTCCGACATAGGCATAAAAAGCTGTGACAGTGAGGGAATTGGTATTATGTCGTCCGCAATACCGTCTGGAATGGGCATACCCTCCCTGCAAAAGAGCATTACTCTTGCACCTCGGGTTTTTACCTCTCTTATATTGCTTATCATTTTATCTGCCGTGCTGCGGTTTGTCAGGAATGCGAATACGGGCGTTCCGTCGGTAATGAGCGAAATCGTTCCGTGCTTCAGCTCGCCTGCCGCATATGCTTCGCAGTGAATGTAGGATATTTCCTTCATCTTGAGTGCCGCCTCGTGTGCCAACGCAGACGAAGCACCTCTGCCGATAAAGAAAATACTGCTGTTATCTTTGTATTTTTGTGCTGTAGAAGAACAAAGGTCGGTCAAATCCAAGGCTTTGGAAATCGCAGCGGGTACATCGGTTGTAAGCTCGGTGCAGTACTGTCTTGCTTCTTCTTCGGAAATTGTGTCCGAGTCAAGTGCAAGACGTATTGCAAACAGGTATAAAAGTGCAATTTGCACCGAAAAAGCCTTCGTACTGGCAACCGCAATCTCGGGACCTGCCCAAGTCAGAAGAACGCTGTCCGCCTCCTGTGCGATTGTCGAGCCTGCGACATTCACGACAGCAAGCGTGCGTACTCCTCTCTCTTTTGCAAGCCGCAAAGCCGCTAAGGAATCGGCAGTTTCGCCAGATTGCGAAATGATAATCACAAGGTCATTTTTCCGCAAAATCGGATTTTTGTACCGAAATTCCGATGCAAGCTCCACTTTAACAGGGATACGTGCAAGCTTTTCGATTGCATACTGTCCGATAAGTCCTGCGTGATATGCCGTACCGCAGGCAACTATATGAATTGCTCCAAGCTCACCGACACATCTGCCTGCAAGCTTTGTAATATCAAGGGTGGGTAATCCGTCCGTAACTCTCGGTGAGAGCGTTTTTTTCACAGCGTCGGGCTGTTCAAAAATTTCTTTGAGCATAAAATGGTCGTAGCCGCCCTTTTCCGCAGCCTCGATATCCCACGAAACCGTTTCAAAATCACGTTCTATCGGTGTATTATCCGTCGAAAGAATTTCAATACTGTCGGGAGAAAGAACTGCAATTTCACCCTCCTCAAGACGTATAAACTCTCTTGTATGGCGAAGAATTGCCGAGATATCGGAGGTGATAAAGCCTCCGTCCTCCGACGGTGCCGCAAGCAGCGGACTGTCCTTTCTGAACGCATAGATTTTGTCGGGATAACCCTCAAAAACCGCACCAATGGCATAAGAGCCTGAAATCATTTCAAGTGCTTTTCTTATTGCCGAAATCGGCGATTTTTCCTTGCTGTAAAACCAATCAATAAGCTTTGCGGCAGTTTCGGTGTCCGTTTCCGACTCGAATGAGTAGCCTTTTTCTGTAAGGAACTCTTTGATAACGGCATAATTTTCGATAATGCCGTTATGCACGATGTAAACGCTGTCGGTACCGTGCGGATGCGAATTTACATCCGACGGCTCGCCGTGCGTTGCCCAGCGTGTATGTCCGATTGCGCAAAAGCTTTCCTGTTCACCCTTTAATTTTTCTTCTAAAAGAGCAATCCTGCCCTTAGATTTTACCGCTTTTATGCCATTTTTATGCACAAAAGCAACACCGGCCGAGTCATACCCTCTGTATTCGAGGGCTTTAAGTCCTTCAATAAGTCTTGGCAGGGCATTTTTTCTGCCCGTATAGCCAATAATTCCGCACATTATGTAATCTCCTTCCGCCGCTTGCTGCCGGTGGGACAAAGCTCGGGAGATACACGGCTGTTAAATTTTTGTGCCTTATGAATCCACCTTTGTTTATTTGTATGAATTCTGACGACCAAGGCATTGCCGAAGAGGCATCCGCCGAAAATTTCGATAACCTCTTGCCTCGTCACCGCAGAAAATGCGGTCTGGCGCTAAACAGTTATACCGCAGAAGATACGGTACTGCCTTAAATCAGTATAAGCTCTTAAGTGTCCCGCAATATCAAATATCCGAAAGAAACACATACTGCATACAGTCATTATCTCTTTGTGACTATATTCTCCTGTGATTTGAATATTGAATTTTCGGGAATAAATCCTCTCACCCTTGAAAGCGGATAGACGGTGCAATTCCTGCCTGTAACCGTTCCGGGACAAAGAACGCTGTTACAGCCGACCTCGGTGTAATCACCTACCATTGCGCCGAACTTTTTCAAGCCTGTTTCGATTTTGCCGTCGGCAGTTTTGATGCTGACTAAGGTCTTGTCGCTCTTGACGTTTGACGTAACCGCACCCGCACCCAAGTGTGACTTGTAGCCCAAAATCGAATCACCGACATAGTTGTAATGCGGAATTTGCACGTTGTCAAAAATAATGGCATTCTTGACCTCGGTGGAATTTCCGACAACACAGCCGTTTCCGATTAGAGCACTGCCTCGGATAAAAGCACAATGACGTACCTCGGTGTTCTCGCCGATAATACAAGGTGCTCCGATAAAAGCCGTCGGTGCAACCGTTGCACTTTTGGCAACCCATACATTCTCCGAGATTTCCTCATAAATACTGCTGTCAAGCGTTTTTCCAAGACTGATGATGTACTCCTTAATGCTTCCGAGTGCCTCCCACGGATACTCGCATTTCGCCAAAAGCTCCGCCGCAAGCGTGTGTTCAAGGCTGAATAATTCGTTTGTTTTCATATGTTTCACCTCCTTTTGTGCAATTGGTGCAAAACGCACCATTATCATTATAGCACAATTACTATTATATTGCAAGCTTTCTTTGTATTCTATGCGTAAAAACTTACACCGTTTATCAAGAAAAACCTTGGATAAAGTTGACATTTGATTGTGTTTATGGTAAAAATATAGTATAATGGATACAGGGAGCGGATAATATGAAAAAGATTGAGTGGAAAAAAGTATTAGCCATTATATTATATGTAACTTTGATATTTTCAATCGGCTTTTCAATATTCAAAATAATAACTACTCCCGAAGCGGTCGAAAATGCGACCGAGGGTACGCACCTCAGGAGCGATTATGTGCTGATGCTATTGCAGTGCTGTCTGGGTGTTGTTCTGATTGGTCTGCCGAAGGTGCTTGAACGCAGATTTTCCATCGCATTACCGAACGAAATGTCGATTGCATATTTTATTTTTCTGTACTGTGCAATCTATCTGGGCGAGGTAAAGAATTTCTATTACGCAATACCATACTGGGACAACATTCTGCATTGCTTCAGCGGCGGTATGCTGGGAGCGTTCGGCTTTACTTTGGTGGAAACCCTGAATGAGTCCGAAAAAATTCACGTTACGCTCAACCCCTATTTCATATGCCTGTTTGCGTTCTGCTTTGCCCTTGCGGCAGGTGCGGTCTGGGAGATATATGAATTTTCTGGCGACAGCCTGTTTGGAATTAATATGCAAAAGTACAGGCTTGAGGACGGAACACTGCTTATCGGTGCAGAGGCTCTCAAGGATACAATGCACGATTTGATAATTGACGCCGCAGGTGCTTTGGTAGTGGTTATAGTCGGATTATTAAAGCTAAAACATAGTGAGCATAAAAAAAGGAGATAAACAGCTATGAATTACAGAGAAGAAAAAAATGTGACCGAGCGAAATAAGAAGGAGTATGTGTCGGGCTTTGAGCATATAATTGCCGAAAGACAGCGTGAGTGCGAGAGCAGACGTGCAAGCTACATTGCCGATATTTTCAGCGAGCAGGGCAGATACCGTGAGGATTTCAAGAAAATGCTCGGCTGGCCGCTTGTCGGTTATAAAGCGGAGAGTATTCCCGAACCGTCTATGCAAAAGCTTGCGGACGAGGACGGATATTCCGTATGGAGAATGGAGTTTGAAATTCTCGAAGGCTTGAAAATGAGCGGCTTATTTTTCAAGGCTGAAAGCAAGGAGCCGAAGCCTCTGGTAATCGTACAGCACGGCGGCTTGGGTACACCCGAGCTGATTTCGGGCGTGTACGGAGATACTTCGAACTATAACGATATGCTGCAGCGTGTTATAAAATACGGTGTTCACGCATTTGCACCGCAGCTGCTTTTGTGGGCGGAGTCATATGAGGTGGAATTTGACCGCAAGGCAATTGACGCACGGCTTAAAAGAGTGGGCAGCTCGGTTACTGCGGTTGAGGTTTACGGAATAACGAAAATTCTTGATTATTTTGAAACACAGGATTATGTGACTAACTTCGGTATGGTCGGACTTTCCTACGGCGGCTTTTATACCCTGTTCACAACAGCGATTGATACGAGAATTAAGTCGGCGGTGTCCTGCTCATTCTTCAACAAGCGTGATGCGGTCGGCTGGTCGGATTGGACGTGGTTTAACTCCGCAGAGCAGTTTGACGATGCGGAAATCGCCTGCCTCGTATATCCAAGACGTCTGTGCATAGAGGTCGGAGATGCCGACGAGCTGTTTGACTATAAAAATTCCCAAGACTCCTTTGCAAAGCTTAAAAAAATGTGCGAAAGGGTCGGAACTGACTGGGTTGAATTTATTGTATTCGGCGGAGTGCACGAGTTTTGCCGTGATGACGCACCGATTGAGCGTCTTGTCAACGATATAAGCAAATAACTTTGGGGGAAAATTGTGATTTTACGGTTTGTGAAGAAAAATGCTGTGCTGACCGTTGCATTTTTAGCGGCGGTTATCACAGGCTTTATAGTACCGCCCGACGCAGAGTATTTAGGCTACTTTGATTTTAAAACGCTGACCTGTCTTTTCTGTGTGCTTGCGGTGGTATGTGCATTGAAAAATATAAATTTCTTTTATATGCTGGCACATAATATTGTCAGGCTGTTCAAGAATGCCAAAATGGCAATTCTTGCACTTGTGTACATAACCTTTATCGGCTCAATGCTGATTGCTAATGATATGGCACTTCTGACCTTCCTGCCGCTCGGGTATATGGTCTTGTCGACAACGGGCAAGGAACGGTATATGGCGTTCACCTTTATTATGCAGAATATTGCCGCAAACCTCGGCGGTATGCTGACTCCGTTCGGCAATCCGCAGAATTTGTACCTCTACTCCAAGTTTGATATACCGACTATGGAGTTTATGGGGATTATGGCACCGCTTTTTATAATTGCGATTGCGATTATAACGGTTTGCTGTCTTTTCGTAAAGGCAGAGCCGCTCGAGATTTCTCAGCAGGAAACAAAGCTCGACCCTAAGAAAACCGCACTTTATCTCGTACTTTTTGTACTTTCGATTGCGATTGTGTTCCGTGGTATTCCGTATTGGCTGGGACTTGTTATAATTCCAATAGTACTGTTTTTCACAGACCGCAAGGCACTGAGGGATGTTGATTATCCGCTGCTTTTAACCTTTGTTTTCTTCTTTATATTTGCGGGGAATATGACAAGGATTGATGCGGTGCGTGAGCTTTTTGCCGCACTTTTGGATAAAAACACTCTGCTTGTGAGCATTATATCCTGTCAGTTTATAAGCAACGTACCGTCTGCGATTTTGCTGTCGCAGTTTACAAATAATTATGCCGACCTCCTGATTGGCGTAAATATCGGCGGTGTCGGAACGCTTATTTCCTCGCTTGCGAGCCTGATTACCTTCAAGGAATACACACGTCATAACCCGAATATGAAGCTCTATTATGTGGGACTTTTCTCGCTGTTCAATTTCGGATTTCTGATTGTGCTTTATCTGGCAATGGTGATTATAAGATAAAAAACAGGTGTTGTGCTTTGAAACAACACCTGTTTTGATATTTTACGCTTTGCCGTTTGAGCCGAAGAGCATAATCTTCTGCATAACGGCATTTTTTATTGCATCTACCTTGGCATTTCTGATATCGAGGTAATCCTTGCCCGTATTTTCAATCATAGCCGCCGCACCTGCAAGACACAGGTCGGTGAAAATATTCACCTTTGCGATACCGCCTGCGATAACATTCCTGAAATCATCGTCCGAAAGTCCCGAGCCGCCGTGCAGTACGAGCGGTGTGTCAACTGCCTTTCTGATATCCGCAAGCCGCTGTAAATCAAGCTTCGGCTTGGACTTGTATGCACCGTGTGCCGTACCGATTGCAATTGCAAGTGCGTCTACGCCAGTTTGTGCAATGAACTCCTTCGCCTGCTCAACCGTAGTGTACATATCGGACGCCTCATTATCTGATGATGCCGCCTGACCTACGTGTCCGATTTCACCCTCAACGGTTGCACCCATTGAATGTGCGATTTTAACCATTTCGGCGGTGTTTCTATAATTTTCCTCCAAATCACCTGCCGAGCCGTCAAACATAACGCTCGAAAAGCCGAGCTTGAGTGCTTCCATACAGCGGTCAAAGGTCAAGCCGTGGTCGTAATGTACGACAACGGGAACGCTTGCTCTTTTTGCAGCGGCAATAACAGACGGTGCAATCAGTTGCAGCTCACCATAGGGGAGCAAAACCTCCGCAGTACCGATTATAATAGGCGATTTCAGCTCCTCCGCCGCAGAAATTGCAGCCTCGAGCATATCGGTGTCGGTAGTGTTGAAAAGTCCGACGCCGTATTTGTTTTTCTGGGCATCGGCAAGAATTTCTTTTAAATTTACTAACATATTATCGTCCTCCCTTAATCCTCAATTTTCGGTTCACGGACAATACGCTTGTCGGTGAATTCGTCTGTTTCATCAGTGCTTCTGGTGGAAAATTCCGATACTACCGCACCGTCCGCACCTGCCTGAAACCAATGCCACGTTTCGGGCATAATAGTGTACTGCTCACCAGAGTTTAATATTATCTCGTGGAATACAGTGACATCTGTTTCGGGCATTTTTGCCGAAATACTTTCTCGGCTGCCCTCGCCCGTCACATAAAGGTACACCCTGCCGTAACGGCAGCGGAAGGTTTCCTCCTTACCCTGCATACCGTAGGACGGTACGTGCTTATGCTCGGGACAGGTCTGGTAAGGTGTAAGCACCATTTCCTTAGCACATACACGCTCGGTATTTATGTATGTCAGAATTTCAAGACCGACTTTATCAACAATTCCAAGCTCAAAATCTGCCACCTCAATGCGTGCTTTCTCCTCATCGGTGAGGATAATACCTGCTTTTTCATAATATTCGAGGGCTTCTTTCACTTTTCTGTCATATTCTGTACGTTTCATTTGAAAGCCTCCTGTATTTTTCACTTAGTTTCATAATTTCATTTCTTGAACGCATACCGTCCACCGAATTTGCCGCAAACAGATTGCACACCGCCGCCGATGATGCAAATTCCAACAGCTGCTTATCGGTAAAGCCGTTATATAAACTGTACAAAGAGCCTGCACAGAAAGCATCGCCTGCACCAACGCTGCCCTTGATGTCCTCCTTCGGGACTTCAAACGACATCATCTCGGTGTACTGACCGCTCTTGACGTCAAGAACAAAGCCCATTTCCTTGCTGTGAATAATAATCTTATCCTTTACGCCGTATTCAGCCATTTTCTGCATTGCAAGACGGACATTAGCCTTGTTGATGTCGCCGTTTTTCTTGCGTGCCTCCAGATTAAAGGCATAACAGCATTCAATTTCGTTGATAATGACATAATTGCAGTATTTAAGTGCAGGGATAATCTTTGCACCGTAGTCAGCACTATTGTTGCTTACAACGTCTATTGAGGTTTTAATCCCTGCCGCCTGCACATCGTGCAGAAAACGTGCCATTACTGTGCCGTATTCGGCATCGGGTGCGTCAAATTGGTCAAGAAGTAGTATGTAGCCGATATGCAGAATATCACAGTTCAATGAGCTGATATCAATATCGGACGGCGAAAACTCTGCGTTTGCGCCCTTCATATGGAAAAATGTACGCTCACCCGAGGGCATACTCATAGCGTCGCTGAAGCTGGTCGATTCGGTCTGCGAGAATACCACTCGCTCGGTATCAATTCCGTTAAGCTGTAGTTGCTGCAAAACATATCTGCCGTTTTCGTCCATACCGAGCTTGCCTGCAACGCTTATCGGGACAGAGCGGTCTATTTTTGCGAGATTTATTGCGGTGTTCGGAACACAGCCGCCCACGGCATATGAAATCTCCGAAATATATGATAGCATACCGCATTTGGGATAACTGTCAATTGTTTTTACAATATCGGCGAGCATATTGCCTGCAATGGTAATGCCCTTACGGTCGCCACGCATAAGATAGTCAATCGAAATATTGAATAAGGTCGCAAGTGTCGGAAAAAGGTGAATGTCGGGATACCCCTGACCGTTCTCCCATTTACTCACTGCCTTGTTGCTGACATTCAGCTTTTCGGCAAGCTGCTGCTGGGTAAGACCTTGCTTTTTCCTGAGACGTGCGATATTTTCGCCAATGCTTTTTGCGTCCATATTAACCCCTCCTTTTTTTCTCTATTGTATCATTTTCCATCGGAATAGTAAACCTACCGTTTGGCGAAAAAAATATACCTCCGAACGCAAAAATATCCACGCTCCGTAGAGTGCGGATATTTGGTGATATATTTTTTACATTCTCTTTGCGAGCTTTTCCGAATATTCGGCTCTGAACTCGTCAAAGCGGTTCTCCTCAATCGCCTCACGGATTTTAGCCGCAAGCTCGTTGTAGAAATAGAGATTATGCAGTACCGAAAGCCGCATTGCAAGCATTTCCTTCGCCTTGAACAGGTGGCGGATATATGCTCTTGAATAATTTCTGCACGCAGGACAGCCGCAATTCGGGTCAATCGGCAGACTGTCACGCTCGTATTTCTGATTCATTAAATTCATAGTACCGTTCCACGTGAAAATGAAGCCGTGACGTGCGTTTCTCGACGGCATTACGCAGTCGAAAAAGTCAATACCCCTTGCAACAGCTTCTATAATATTGCTCGGCGTACCTACACCCATAAGGTATCTCGGCTTGTTTTCGGGTGCGTGAGGGAGCGTAACGTCAAGAATGTGGTACATTTCCTCCGCCGTTTCACCGACGGCAAGACCGCCGATTGCGTAACCCGGTAAATCAAGCTTTGCAATTTTTTTCATATGCTCTATACGCAAATCGTCATACACTCCGCCCTGATTTATGCCGAAAAGGAGCTGATTTTTGTTGATTGTACGCTCCTCACCGTTAAGACGTGTCAATTCGCTCTTGCAGCGTTCAAGCCAGCGATAGGTACGGTCGCAGGACTTTTTGACATAATCGTACGGAGAGGGATTTTCGATACATTCGTCAAACGCCATCGCAATGGTTGAGGCGAGATTTGACTGTATCTGCATACTTTCCTCGGGTCCCATAAAAATTCTGTGTCCGTCAATATGCGAGCTGAAGGTCACACCCTCCTCGGTGATTTTACGCAGTCCCGAGAGCGAAAAGACCTGAAAGCCGCCGCTGTCGGTGAGAATAGGTCTGTCCCAGTTCACAAACTTGTGCAGACCGCCGAGGTCGTGTACGACCTTGTCGCCGGGACGAAGATGCAGATGATATGTGTTGGAAAGCTCAATCTGACAGCCGATTTCCCTCAAATCCTCGGTGGAAAGAGCACCTTTTATTGCGGCAAGCGTGCCTACATTCTGAAATACGGGCGTCTGCACCGTGCCGTGAACTGTTGTAAACTCACCACGTCGTGCAAGTCCGTTTGTGTGCAGTATCTTAAACATATTTTCTTCCTTTTTGTGTTATTTTATCTATGAGATAAACATTGCGTCACCAAACGAGAAGAAGCGGTAACGCTCCCTGACGGCCTCCTCGTAGGCTTTGAGTACATTTTCACGTCCTGCAAGTGCAGAAACGAGCATAATAAGAGTAGATTCGGGCAGGTGGAAATTGGTAATCAAAGCGTCGATTACGTTAAAAGTCTTGCCTGGATAGATGAAAATATCCGTCCAGCCGCTCGATTCGGTAAGAGGAAGTCCCTTCTGCCCTGCCGTTTCGAGAACTCTCGTTGCAGTTGTTCCGACCGAAATCACCCGTCCGCCCTGTGCCTTTGTACGGTTGACCGCATCTGCGGTTTCCTTTGGCAGAATGTAAAACTCGGAGTGCATCTGATGCTCGTCGAGGTTTTCCGCCTTTACAGGGCGGAATGTGCCAAGTCCGACGTGCAGGGTTACAAACCGTACCTCTACTCCCTTTTCACGGATTTTATCCATCAGCTCGGGCGTAAAATGAAGTCCCGCCGTCGGTGCAGCTGCCGAGCCTGAATGCTTTGCATACACCGTCTGATAACGTGATTTATCCTCTAATTTTTTCGTGATGTACGGCGGCAGCGGCATTTCGCCGAGCCTGTCGAGTATTTCCTCAAAAATGCCGTCATAGCTGAATTTTACAATTCTTGAGCCACCCTCCGAAACCGACAAAACCTCGGCTTCAAGCTCGTTCCCAAACCTGAATTTTGCACCTGTCTTTGCACGCTTTCCAGGCTTTAATATAACCTCCCACTCGTCGGCAGTCCGACGGTTTAAAAGCAAAAATTCAATCGCACCGCCCGTTCCGACCTTTTCGCCGTAAAGTCTTGCAGGAATAACCTTCGTGTCGTTAAGAACAAGCAAATCACCCTTTTTAAGCAAATCTGCAATATCGTAAAAATGCCTGTGCTCGGTCTTACCCGTCCTTTTATCAAGGCACATAAGCCTTGAATCGCTGCGGTTTTTAATCGGCTCCTGAGCAATCAGCTCCTCGGGCAGGTCATAGTAAAAGTCACTCGTTTTCATCAGTTAACTCCTCGGTAGTATCTTCAACCGTTCTTACAGCCTGTGCAGGCGGTATCTGAACTGTATCCATATTGTCAAGTATAGCGTCTGCAATTGCACTCGCAAGCAGGTCACGGTATGCGTCGGAATAGAGATTCATTGCCTCGGCTTCATTGGTGATAAAGCCAAGCTCAATCAGCACGGCAGGCATTTCGCTTGTTCTTGTGACAACGTGCTGCTCTGTTTTCACACCTCGCTGTGAAGCTTTGGTGTTCTTAATCAGATTTTTGTAAATATCACTCGCCAGCCCCTTGCTTGTAAGTCCGTAGCGGCTGCCATTATTCGTCTTTGAATAGTACACCTCTATGCCGTTCACATCTTCGTTGTTCGGGAAGGAGTTTGAATGTATGCTGACAAACATCGCCGCACCAAGCTTATTCGCAAATGCCGAACGCTCGGTAAGTGTGGGATATGTGTCGCCGCTGCGTGTCATTTCAACACGGATACCGTTATTTTCGAGGATATCCTTGACCTTATTTGCAACGGCAAGATTTATCACCTTTTCCTTATATTCCTCCTCGCCGTGCGTATAAACCGCACCAGGGTCGCTGCCGCCGTGACCTGCGTCAAGGACGATGATTTTCTCTCCCTTTATGTGTGACTCGGGAGTAGGAGTAGGCGTTGGGGTCGGCGTAGGTGATGTCGACGGCGTTGCCTGAGGCGTTGTTGAAGGAGATACTGTCGGCGAAGCTGACGGCGGTGTTTCTGTGTCCGCCCCGTCGCCCGTTACGGTAATCTTCAGAATAGTGCCGTCCTGCGACAGACGCTTATAGTAGCTGTCTGCATTTTTTGTATCAATCGCAATACGTGTATAATTATCGTGCTGACCGAGCCGCACGGCAGATACCGCACCCTTGCCGACCGTTATATTATTCGAGGTACTGTAAGAAGCACCGAATACATCACAGTAAAGCACGCCCGAGCTTTTAATCATAGTAAGCTCACCCACGCTGTCGGCGGCGGCGGACAAGGTTACACTCACTGTGACACCGTCCTCACTTTGAGAGGTGCTGACCGCTGTAATGGTTGAGGAATATGTTACCTCAGGTGTACTCTGTGCAGGGTTATTTATGCGGATTACGCCGCCTGCACCGTCAAAAATTACGTTCATACCAAGGCTCTCCGAAACAAATCTGACGGGAACCATAGTCTTTGCACTCTCGCCGAGCTTGGCAATCAGCATAGGCACAACGCCGTCGGGGATTGTTTCACGCTCGCCGTTTATGAACACATACTGCGAGCCGATTTGCATAATAACAAATGAATCGCCAAGCTCCACGGTAATTTCACGTGATGATGGGATATATGTAACGATTGCCCCCATCGCCTCAAACACCTCACGCACAGGAACGAGTGCACGGTCATTAAATATAATCGGCTCAAGCGGTGTGGCAACCGTTTTTCCGTTCACGCTGAGCGAGTAGACAGAGCCGCTGTAATTATGCTGACCGCCGTCATATTCAAGTATCATATCGGCAGAAGCCGACACGCAAAAAGTCATAAGCGTCATTATAAACGCCAACAGCCTTTTCATTAGAAATTTCCACCTTTCAAAACCCTTCCCTTATTCGGTAAATGTGAAGCCGAAATGCTCATACCCCGCACGGGTGACAATTCTGCCTCTGGGAGTTCTTGACAAAAAGCCTATCTGCATCAGGTACGGCTCGTAAACGTCCTCGATGGTATTCGGCTCTTCGCCGATTGATGCGGCAATCGTTTCAAGACCGACAGGACCTCCGTGGAAGCTCTGAATCATACAGGTTATCATTCTGCGGTCGGTCATATCAAGTCCCATACCGTCAATTTCCATCATTCCGAGTGCCTCATCGGCAACCGCCTTTGTGATATTGCCGCCGAATTTGACCTCGGCAAAATCACGCACTCTTTTCAAAAGCCTGTTTGCAATTCGGGGTGTACCTCTCGAACGGAGTGCAATCTCCCTTGCACCCTCTGCGTCAATTCCGACGCCGAGCAGGTCTGCCGAACGCTTGACAATGGTAATAAGCTCGTCTGCGGTATAAAGCTCCAACCTTGCCATAACGCCGAATCGGTCACGAAGCGGTGCGGTGAGAAGTCCTGCACGTGTTGTTGCACCAATCAACGTGAATTTCGGCAAATCAAGCCTGATAGACTTTGCCGACGGCCCTTTACCGATAATAATATCAAGTGCATAATCCTCCATCGCAGGATAGAGAATTTCCTCAACCGTTCTCGACATTCTATGGATTTCGTCAATGAACAGAATATCGTTTGCGGAGAGATTTGTAAGTATAGCAGCCAAATCGCCTGCTTTTTCGATAGCAGGGCCGCTTGTGATGCGTATGTTTACTCCCATTTCGTTTGCGATTACGCCTGCGAGAGTGGTTTTTCCCAAGCCGGGAGGGCCGTAAAGAAGAACGTGGTCGAGTGCCTCACGGCGGTCAAGTGCCGCCTTGATATAAATTTCAAGATTATTCTTGACCTTCTCCTGACCCGTGTATTCCTCGAGCCTTCTCGGTCTTAAACCGTACTCAATCTGCGAGTCCTCCTCGGTATAATCGCCCGTAACTATTCTTTCGTTATCATCAAAAATCATCTTAAACTCCATTCTGCCGCATCAAAAAGCGGCACAAACATCGTGGAAAAGAAGCGAGCAGGTTGCCTGTTTAAGGAACGCCGACGTACGAGTGTACTTCAAGTTCCGCAAACAGGTGAGATGCGACGCTTATTTTTCACGTCACAACCCTCACTACATCAACAGCTTTAGAGCTTCACGTACCAAATCCTCGACAGGCATAGCTGGGTCAAGCTTGGAAACCGCCGCTCTTGCGTCGTTTGCCGAGTAGCCGAGTACGGTAAGGGCTGCGGCTGCCTCGGTAAGGCTGTCCGAAAGCGGTGTGCTGATATCCGAAACGGATATTTCGTCGGGTAAAAGCTCCTCGTTTTTGAGCTTGTCCCTAAGCTCCAGTATAACACGCTTTGCAAGCTTCGGACCTACACCTGCGGCACGGGTTATGGTTTTGACGTCATCGGTCATAACTGCAAGTGCCACCGCAGACGGTGTCGAGGTGGACAGTATTGCAAGCGCCGCCTTGGGTCCTACGCCCGAAACGGAGGTCAGATGTCTGTACATCGCAAGCTCCTCGTTGGTAGTAAAGCCGACGAGCTCCTGCGAATCCTCACGGACAATAAGCTGAACATACATTGTAACCGTACCGCTTTTTCCCGCAAGCTCGGCAAGGCTTGATGCTGATGTGCTGATTTTATAACCGACTCCGTTAGCGTCGATTACAACAAAGCCGTCACCCGACAAAACCTTTTCGCCCTTTATATAATAATACATTCCGATTATCCTCTCTTAATGTGCCGATAAATGACACGTTCTCACATATTATCATACACCCAAACTACCGTCAAGGTCAACGGCGGCGGTATTACGGTTGTGTTACATATTGGTTACCCTCGGTTAGACGAAGCTTACAGCCGATTTGTTCCAAGCACGTCATTTACCTTTGCACTGTATGCGTGGCAGATTGCAACGGCGAGTGCGTCGGCGGCATCGTCGGGTTTGGGGATAGCGTTCAAATTCAGCAGCAGCTTGACCATCTGCTGCACCTGTGACTTGTCCGCTCTGCCGTAGCCCGTTACCGACTGCTTGATTTGCAGCGGAGTGTACTCGTAAATGGGGATTTCACGCACAGCGGTCTGTGCAACCAGAACGCCCCTTGCCTGTGCAACGGCGATAGCGGTTTTCTGGTTACTGTTGAAAAACAGCTCCTCGATTGCAACCGCATCGGGCTTATATTTGTTTAAATATGTACCGATTTCCTCAAAAATCAGCTTCAGGCGAAGCGAGGTTGACATCGACGAATGTGTGGTGATTGCATTATACTCAATCGGGCGGAATTTTCCGCCTTTGTACTCAAGCACTCCTATCCCGACGATTGCATAGCCGGGGTCAATTCCTAAAATAATCACAAAAACCCTCCGTAAAAAATAACAATAATTATTGCATAATGATATTGCAAAATATGTTAATTTGCGTTATAATATAAATAATTATAATATAAAAACGGAGGAATTGCAAGCTATGGCAAAGGAAAAAGTTGTTCTCGCCTACTCTGGCGGACTTGACACATCAATCATTATCCCTTGGCTCAAGGAAAACTACGACTACGAGGTAATCGCAGTATGCGGTGACGTTGGTCAGGGTAAGGAAACAGAAGGTCTTGAGGAGCGTGCCAAGAAGGCAGGCGCTTCAAAGCTCTACATCGAGGATTTGAGAGATGAATACGTAGAGGATTTCATCTTCCCGACCTTGAAGGCAGGTGCGGTTTATGAGGGTAAGTACCTTTTGGGTACATCTCACGCACGTCCGATTATCGCAAAAAGACTTGTAGAAATCGCTTTGGCTGAGGGTGCTGTTGCAATCTGTCACGGTGCAACAGGCAAGGGTAACGATCAGGTAAGATTTGAGCTTACCGTTAAGGCACTCGCTCCCCAGCTCAAGATTATAGCTCCGTGGAGAATCTGGGACATCAAATCACGTGAGGACGCCGTTGATTATGCTAATGCACACAACATCGAAATCCCCGTAACCAAGAAGGATTTGTATTCACGTGACCGTAACATATGGCATATCAGCCACGAGGGTATGGATTTGGAGGACCCCGCAAACGAGCCGCAGCTTGATAATCTTCTGAAGCTTTCGGTATCTCCCGAAAAAGCTCCCGATAAGCCTACATATATCACAATCGGCTTTGAAAAGGGTAACCCCGTATCGCTTGACGGCGTAAAGATGGGTGCAAGAGAGCTTGTTGAAAAGCTTAATAAGCTTGGCGGCGAGAACGGTGTAGGTATCGCTGATATCTGCGAGGACAGACTTGTCGGTATGAAGTCAAGAGGCGTTTATGAAACTCCGGGCGGCACAATTCTTTATGCTGCATTGCAGGAGCTTGAGTACCTCTGCTTAGACCGTGATACTCAAAGCTTCAAGCGTCAGGCAGCTATCAAGTTCTCCGAGCTTGTATATGACGGAAAATGGTACACACCGCTTCGTGAGGCACTTTCCGCTATGGTTGATTCTATGGAGGAGACCGTTACAGGTGAGGTGCGTGTAAAGCTTTATAAGGGTGCTGTTACACCTGCAGGTGCAAAGAGCCCGTACTCACTCTACAACGAGGATATCGCCTCCTTCGGCGACAGTCAGGAGCTTTACAGCCACAAGGACGCAGAAGGCTTTATCAATCTCTACGGTCTGCCCTTAAAGGTCAGAGCAATGATGATGGAAAAGCATAAATAATAAGCTGAAAGGGAAATTCGTATGGCAAAGCTATGGGGCGGTCGCTTCCAAAAAAGCACGGACAAGCGTGTTGACGATTTTAATTCTTCAATCCGCTTTGATAAGCGTATGTACCGTCAGGATATCAAGGGCAGTATGGCACACGCCGAAATGCTCGGAAAACAGGGTATAATTCCCAAGGACGATGCGGATAAGATTATCAAGGGGCTTGGCGAAATTCTTGCCGATATCGAGGCAGGAAAAATCGAGTTCTTAATCGACGCAGAGGATATACATATGAATATTGAGAAGCTTTTGACCGACCGCATAGGCGATGCGGGCAAGAGGCTTCACACAGGCAGAAGCCGTAACGACCAAGTTGCACTTGATTTGCGTATGTATCTTCTTGACGAAGCAAAGGAGCTTCGTGCGATGCTGCTTAACCTGCTTGATGTAATTGTTAATCTTGCAGATGAGCACACCGAAACGATTATGCCCGGCTATACGCATCTGCAAAAGGCACAGCCGATTACGCTGGCACATCACCTTATGGCATACTTTGAGATGCTTCGCCGTGACCTTTCAAGGCTTGGCGATTGGGAAAAGCGTTGTGATTATATGCCGCTCGGCTCGGGTGCACTGGCGGGTACGACCTACCCGTTAGACCGTGAGTTTGTGGCGGAAAAGCTCGGTTTTTCCAATGTTACGAGAAACTCGCTCGATGGTGTTTCCGACCGTGATTTTGCGATAGAGCTTTCGTCGGTGCTGTCGATGATTATGATGCATCTGTCACGCTTTTCGGAGGAGCTTATTCTGTGGTCAAGCCACGAGTTCTCCTTTATCGAGATGGACGACAGCTATTCGACAGGCTCATCAATTATGCCGCAGAAGAAAAATCCCGACGTTGCCGAGCTTATAAGAGGCAAAACTGGCAGAGTTTACGGTCATTTGATGGGACTTCTGACAACGATGAAGGGATTGCCGCTCGCATATAATAAGGATATGCAGGAGGATAAGGAGCCGATTTTCGATGCGGTTGATACCGTAAAGCTTTGTCTGCCTGTATTTGCCGAAATGCTTGCGACAATGACGGTAAAAAAAGATAATATGCTCCTCGGTGCAAAGGGCGGCTTTACAAACGCAACCGACGCAGCAGATTACCTTGTTAAAAAGGGTATGCCCTTCCGTGAGGCACATGAGGTTGTCGGTAAGCTTGTTTTCTATTCCATAAGCAAGGATAAGTCACTTGACGAGCTGACCGTGGCGGAATTTAAGGAATTCTCCGATATCATTGAAGATGATATCTATGACGCAATCAGTATGACCACTTGCGTTAATGACCGTAAGGTCATAGGCGGTCCTGCAATGGACACCGTGAAAACGGCAATCATAGAAGGAAAAGACTTTTTGTCTGAACAATAAGGGGAATTATGGATAAGGATTTAAAAATCGAACGTGAATATTCAAAAGAAGTAGGAGAAAGGCTGAGGACACTCAGAACGGCATCGGGTATGACGCAATTTGCAGTTGCGGAAAAGCTCGGTATTGAGAGAACTCTCGTCGCACAATGGGAAAACGGTGTACGTTTACCCGATGTGCAATCGTGGATAAATCTTGCCACTCTGTTTAATGTTTCAAGCGACTTTATATGCGGTACGAGTCCTCAAAGAACTTTCAAAGGACGCAGCACCAGCGATAAACTTGACATAGACAAGCTCAACGAAGTGGGACGGCATATATTGTTTTCAATGTATCACACTCTGCTTGACTGTCCTGCTACAAGCCATTTCAAATACGAAACAGAAAACAACTGATACAAGAAGGGCATACCTAACGGTATGCCCTTCTTATTTATAGGGGTATCTTATTCGGCAGCAATAACAACCTGCTGTGTTTCGGGAATCCATTCAACCGTCGCACCAAGCTTTTCAGAGATAAATCTGATTGGTGTATATGTTCTGTCATTCTCAATGAATGCAGGAGCGTCAAGTGTAATTTCTTCGCCGTTTACAACAGCTGTTTCAGCTCCGATTGTGATGATTATTTCAACGTCGCCCTTTGTGATAACAACCTTATCAGGCTCATCAGCTGTCCATATAACTTTTGCACCGAGGCTCTCTGCTACAAATCTTGACGGGAGCATTGTTCTTTCGTTTACAATCTTGGGTGCTACATCGTTTGTCTTTTCCTCGCCGAATACCGTTGCGGTCTTTTCGCCGATTGTGAGGATTATCTGCTTATTGTCAGTATCTTCCGTAGCACTGTCTGTATTATTTTCAGTCCATTTTGCGTAAAGTGTAGTATTTTTTGTAACTGCTGTTGCAAAATCATAAGCAGTTGTCAACTCGGAATCTATATACCAGCCTGCGAAGGTGTAGCCTTCCTTGGTCGGAGTTGTCGGCTCTGCTGCCTTTGCATTGCTTGTTACTCTTACACTGCTGACAGCACTGCCGCCGTCCGTGTTAAAGTTTACTGTGTAAGTTACCACACTTGCACCGCCACCGCCGCTGAGGCTGCCTGATGATGTCTTGGTATATTTTGCTGTTAAAGCGATATTGCTGTCAGCGGTAAAGGTGTACGAAGCATCGCCTGATACCTTGGTGTCACCGTCATACCAACCGCTGAACTTGTAACCTCTTGCAGTCGGGGCAGTAATCGTTACTGAGCTTCCCGAAAGATATGAAGTGTCAACATCAACGATATTCTTTGTTGACTCAACTGTAACTGCAACTGTATTCTCTGTTGTAACCGTGCTTTCAAGGCTTTCTGTCATAAGGCTATAATTCTCTGCCTTGTCACCCACAAGTACAAGATTTGTAACCGTTACATTTGATGTTGTATCATCAACAGCAGTTGTGATTTCGAGGTTAAGGTTATCAAAATCAAGTGCAACCTCTGTGTCCTCTGCCAAAACACCGTCAAGTACAGCATTCTTAGCGTCAAGGTTAACAGATGTAACTGTTACGTCCTTCTTGTTTACAATGAGCGTCTGTGTGTTTGTGAATGCACTGTAAAGCACATTTTCTGCCTGCTTAACAGTAATATCTGTTTCGCCTGCACCCTTGATTGTAACTGTACCGTTTTCGTCGATTTCAGCTACGTCTGTGTTACTGCTCTCATATGTAACAGAACCGCCTGCTACAACGTCTACATCTACATCAAAGGCTGCGTCGCCGTAGGTAACCTCGGCGATTTCTCCTACTGTGATTTCAGGAGTGGACTTTTCGAGGTCTGTTGCCTTGAACTCATATGTCTCACCTATTGCATAGCTGTCCTCTTCATTTTCAGGATTGTACATACGAAGCTCGAGAGTTATAACCAAATCGGGGTTAGCGATAAGATATTCGTCGTCCAGATATACACCGCAGTCAAAATCCTTTACAACTTCATATACCTCACCATAGGTGTACTTGAGACCCTTTTTGCCCATAATTTCGGCAGCTGTTGCCATAATCTTCAGGGGTGTTCCTGCTGTGTATTCATAATCATCATTGGGAACAGCAACCCAGGCACGCCCAAAGCTGTCATACTGTCCTGCGAGATATCCGTCGGCACTGCCGTCCTTATTGAATACAGCGTCCTTGCTGAGCGTGAATACGAAATCTGCATACCAATCGCTGTATTCTGCAATCTGTTCATCAGTTGCGGTGTCAGCAATAAAATTAAGTGCAAATCTAAGCTCGGGAGCGTGTTCGATTTCAGTTACGTCCAGTTCTGTAACGGTAGCGGCGGGAAGTTCAATTGTAACATCCTCTGCAAGGACAGAAATGCCTGCAGCCGAGAAAATCATTGCTGCCGATAACAGTGATGCCAAAAACTTTTTCATTTTCATTTTATGTCTTCCTTTCTTTTTTGCTTTTAAGCAATTATGATTTATAATCAGTCAACATATGTTGAATAATTAACATTGAATTACCAGATACCTGCCGTCTGTTTTGCAGCGTGGTATTTTACGCAATAATAATATGTTGCACCTGCATTATCGGTATATGAATACTTAACATATCTGACATATTCGCTTCGGTTTGCAGATATATCAGGTGACGAATAATACAGCTTATTGCTATAGGTAATCGGAGCAGTCGGAGCAGAGCTTGATGACTGGTACTTGAATATTACACTCGCAGTATTGGTAGTCCACGAGCTTCCATTATCTGAATATGCAACAGGTGTTAAGCCATTTGGCAAGCTTGTAGTCGAGGAATTATATGTGACAGGGTCACCTGTGCCTCCGTCTGCATAATCCGTAATGGTTACAACTCCGTCAAATACAGCATAATATGCTTTCCATGCTTGCCAAAAATGTGTTGTTTTTCCGTCGGACATAACCATTTCCGAGGTAATGTAGTTGACTGCCGTTCCGTCTATTGTTACTGTTCCGTCACCGCTTGTCGGCATAACGTAGGTGTCATCTCCGATAGTTACCGTAGTTGACGCAGTACCCGAGCTGCCAAAGGTAAATTCGGCGTGCTTTGCATCGGGTGCCACCTCATACACGGTAATGTGAACAGTTTTTGTGTATTCCTTACTGTATGTCGTTACATTTCCGTCAGCGTCCACTCCGTAGTTATTGGAGTCAGTATATGTGTAGTTCACGGTATAGTTACCTGCGGTATTAAAGGTGATACTCTTATTTGTATAATCTGTACCGTTCATTGTGACGGTGTAGTCAAGCTCCTGTCCTGTTTTGGTAACTGTAAGAATTGACGTATCCCAGCTGAAGGTTTCGCCCTCATCAAAGGATATCAGAACAGTACCGTTGTCATTATAGCAATAGTCATTTGAGCCGTCAGTCTTTGCTATATAGTTCTTTGTAGTGTAATCGAAGCTGTAATCGGGTGCAATTGCATACTGACCTGCCGGTGTGTACTCGGGTGCTGTTTCGGGTGCCGCAGGTGTCGGTATCTGAACATAGCCCGTAGAACCCATCATCGCCGGAGTTTCTTCTATATAACCCGATACATCTGTGATATTATCATCACCGACAGTATCAATCATTGAGAGAACTCCTGTGTTAATCCATTCCGTTCCGCTCTCGTCGGTATAAATCAAATTATCATATGTAAACATTTCTGTAACAAGCTGGCTTGCACCGTCTGCTGTTACGTCACTTTCACGCAGATGGTTATACTGCTTTAAAGTACCCTTAATGTCAACGGTAGTTGTACTAAGTACATTCTCATAGTAAACTACAACACCAAGTCCGACTACAACAGTACCGTCGCTTGCTATGTCGTTCAAATCTGGCTGGTTAATGGTTGTAACATTTTCCAATGTGACGTGTCCGTTACGGATATCAAGGTTAGCGAAGTTTCCGCCCTTTAAGGTGGTGTTTATAACCTCAAGATTGCCTCCGTTCACTCGGACAGGTGAAGCACAGTTGGCAATATAGCTGTTTGCAATCACGTTGTCGCCGACTGACAGTACTACGGGATTATTATACGCATCTTTCACTGTTGGACCATATTCGGTATAAACCGTACCGACTATCTGTACGTTATCCAGAATAGAATTATTCATATATATAACGTAGTTATTCGATACACTCCCCGTTCCGCCGTTATTGCCCTGTGTAACATCAAAGGTAAAGCCGTTGCCGTAAAGTGTTGCATTTGTCAGTGCATATGCACCAGATGGCATTGTGATATCATTCAGCAGTACGCAGTCGGAGTTTTTCAGCTCGCTGTAAGCGGTTACGTTCGTACCGTCCACAACCTCGAGCTTAAGCTCGGCAGGATTACTGAAATAGTCGCTGATTGTAACCTTGACAACGCCCGTACCGCCAAATTGCACGGTTGCGGCTGTCCAGTCGGTTGTATTTGCGGTAAATGTGCCGCTTGCGTCGCCCTGAACTGTTTCGACAGTTACGTTAGTCGTTGCAGAATCAGGTGTTACACCGTCCAAAGCTTTAAAGAGGCTTGCAAGCTTAACGGTATTTTTGTTACCGACACGGTAGAGATAATCGTCCGTGTTTTCAAAAGCAACAGCAAATCTGTCCTCAGTAATGAAGGTATCGCTAAGTATGCCTGCTTTTGTCAAAATTGGAGTTATGCTCTTAAAGCCGTCCCAGACAAACACCTTGACGGTATCGGCAGTTGTTATACCAGCTGAAGCAGTTGTATATGTAACATTTTCGCCCTCAGTCATACTTGTCGTACCAATTATCGGGCTTGACACCAA
>JAFULX010000118.1 GCA_017483065.1 Clostridia bacterium
CGTTTGCGGAAAGTACATTTTTGAGGTAAGTCCAAACCACTACTCCGTTACATATTCGTTTACAGATGTGACTTATGATGCTGCGGACGGAGCAGAACAGGAAAGGATATTCCTTGCCTACGGAGATTTGCTGAACTCGTTTGATACTTCAGACGATATTCAGATAACTCTCCATAATAATGTCATAAATCAGCGTGAGTTTGCCCACAAGATACTCTTAAATCCTATGAATGACGGGTTTGACGAGTATCGTGAGGAATATAACGATATGCTCCTTGACAAAATGCAGCAGGGACAGAACGGTATTACCACAAAAAAGTATATCACAATTACCGTAACGGCGGCGAATTTGGAGATAGCACAGCAGAAAATATCGGCTCACGAGCTGGCTATGAGGACTTGTTTTCAGAAAATCGGCTCTAATATCGAAAAGCTGAAAGCAAATCAGCGTATCCGTATTATTGCGGACATTTTCAGAGGAGTAAACCAAGAAATCCGACCTATAAGCACATCACAGTTTATGCGTGGTGCGGAAAAGAGCCTTTGCTGTCCCGATTATTTTGAGTTCAAAAAGGACTATTTCCTTTATAATGACAAGTTTGCGAGAATGGTATATCTCAAACATCTGCCAAGCTCTCTTGTGGACGATATATTAAAGGAACTCTGCGAAACATCATTACCGATTGTTACAACGGTTAATATCGCACCTGTTGAGCCGAGTGAGGCTATCAAGGTAGTCAAGCGACAGCTAACCGCAATGCGTTCAAACAAAATGCAGAAAGAACGCAAGGCGGCACAGAACGGCGTGTTTACAGATGTTATCTCCGATGACCTTAAACAGTCCCTTGAGGAAGGCGAGGAACTTCTGAATGACTTACAGAGCAAAAATCAGAAAATGTTCCTCTTAAATCTTGTGGTTATGATAACGGGAACAAGTTTTGAAGAACTTGACAACAACACCGAAAAGGTCGAGGCGGTATTTCGCAAAAAGGTCTGCACCACAAGCCGTGCGAATTTTCAGCAGGAGGACGCACTTGCAAGCTGTCTGCCTCTTGGCAACTGCCGTCTGAAAGTACGCAGAACGCTCACCACGGAAAGTGCGTGTGTGTTTATGCCCTTTAATTCAAAGGAACTTTCACAGGAAGGCGGCGTATATTACGGTTTAAATCAGACCACAAACAACCTGATTATATTCAACCGTGCAAGTCTTATAAATGCCAACGGCTTTATACTCGGCTGTCCGGGCAGTGGTAAATCATTCTCGGCAAAGCGTGAAATGCTTAATGTGTTCCTTGCCACAAATGACGATATAATTATCGTTGACCCTGAAAGAGAGTACACTAATCTTGTAAAGGCTCTCGGCGGCGAGCTGCTCTACATATCAGAAGGTAGCGACACGCACCTTAATCCGCTTGAAATATCCATTGAGGAATATAACAAGGGCGAGGATGTTGTTTCGTCAAAGTATGACTTTTTCCTGTCTTTCTTTGAAACTATTATGGGAAAGTCGGGTATCTCTCCCGAACAGAAAACCATTATCGACAACTGCTTGCACGAGGTTTACAGAGATTTTCTGCTCGGTAACACAACGGAAATGCCTACGCTGAAGGACTATTACGATATTCTCTGCAAGCAGACCTCGGAGGAGGCAAAGCCGTTATATATGTCCCTTGAACTGTATGTAAACGGCTCTATGAAAACCTTTGCGTATCCGTCAAATGTCGATGTAAACAACAGGGTTGTTGTTTATGACATAAAGGATTTAGGTAAGCAGTTAAAGCCTCTCGGAATGATGGTCGTGCTTGAAAACCTTTGGGACAAGATAGTGCGTAACCGTGAGCGTGGTATTCGTACTCGCATTTACATTGACGAAATCTATCTTCTTTTCAGAAATGAAGAAAGTGCAAACTTCCTGTTTGAGCTTTATAAGAGAGCAAGAAAATGGGGCGGTATTCCTACGGGAATTACGCAGAATGTCGAGGACTTGTTAAAGTCTGACACGGCTCGTTCTATGCTTTCAAACTCTGAATTTATCCTTATGCTAAATCAAGCTGCAAGCGACAGAGAACAGCTTGCGAGAATACTCAAAATTCCCGACGCTATGATGAAATTCGTTACGGGAGCACCTGCAGGTAGCGGTCTTATATATTGCGGTCTTAACGGCTCTCTGCCGTTCAAGGACGATTTCCCGACGGATACTAAGCTGTATAAGCTGATGACAACGAAATTCGGAGAATGATATGCGGATATTGGTTGCTTGCGAAGAAAGCCAACGGGTAACAACTGAATTACGGAAATTAGGTCACAACGCATTTAGTTGTGACCTTGTTTCTTGTTCGGGCGGCTATCCTGAATGGCATATACAGGGCGATGTTCTCCCTCTGCTTGACGGTAATTGTTCGTTTACAACGATGGATGGGAAAGTTCATAAGCTCTGCGGAAAATGGGATATGATTATTGCATTTCCTCCGTGTACCTACCTTACGATAGCAGGCACACGGCATTTTTCTCCGAAATGCAACCCTCCCGAAAAAATAGCGGAGCGTGAAAAACTCCGTGACCGTGCTGTCGCTTTTTTTCTCAAATTTGCAAATGCGGATTGTGAAAAAATAGCTATTGAAAATCCCGTAGGTTATATGTCAAAGCATTATAAAAAGCCTACGCAGATAATAGAGCCGTATTTTTTTGCAGATAGTACCGAGGACAGCGAAAACTATGTTACAAAGCGGACCTGCTTATGGTTAAAAGGCTTGCCGCCGCTTAAACCGACAAAGGATTTACCTCGCCCTGCTCCCTATGGAAAATATACAGCTAAATGCGGTAAGGTCAAGGGTATTTGCTGGGCGATGAAAGTAAGCGGAAAAAATCAAGCCGAAAGAGCAAAGCTGCGGTCTAAAACCTTTATGGGAGTAGCAAAAGCTATGGCTAATCAATGGGCGGGAAAGGGGTGATTTACCTTGAAAGTTATCATTGAGAGAAACGGAATAAACGCACATTCCATAAACGATAAAGCCACTATTACACACGGAATTGCTCAAAAAACAGAGCTTTCCAAGAAAAGCGGCGGCAAACTTGAAAAACAGCAAAACCGTACAGTAGGCGGTGATAAAACCGCTAAATCAGATATGCCTAACGGCTCACGGTCGGTATCTGCACAAAAGCGTGAGCATTTCTCAAAGGACACTCCTAATAGCAAAGGCGGTACGGCTAACGCAGTTCCGAAAGCTACCGAGAGTATCAAAAGCGGTGTAATTCGCACAATGCAGAAAGCCTCTGAAACAGCCAAAGCTGAAACGAATAACGCTGTACCGAAAGCCGCCGAATTTGCCAAAAGCGGCATAACACACGGAAAGTCACAGACAGCCGAAATCCCCAAAGGCGAAACGGCTCACGCTGTACCAAAAGCCGTTGAAAGCTCTAAAAGCGGTTTTACAGAAAGAAAACTGCTGACAACAAAGGAAGAAAAGGCGGTTAAAATCGCAAAGCCCGATATGTCAAGAGCTGCGGCGGCGAATTGGAAAAAACGCTTAAAAGGAAAGCGTTTGAAACTTGCACCACGCAAGAAATATAAGGTCCTGAACAACGGTGTTGTTAGCAACGGGACACTCACTAAACGCAAACAGCGTGTAATATACAATAAAGTTCCCGAAAAGCTGAAGAAAATGAAATTGAAACGCTTGCAAAAGCGGACATTCAAGATTGATAAGGGCAAAGCCGAGCTGTTGCAGATTGCTATGGGCGGCTATTCAAATTCGGGCGGTGGCAGGCTGAAAAAACTTGCTCCTGCGGCTTTTTCGGGAACGAAAAAGGTTTACCGAGTTGTACGAAAGCCTGTGGAAATGCTCAAACAGGAATTTTATTCAAAGAGTGACAAGGAAGAAACGGGAATTTCTGCGGTAAAGTTCGGTATGCAGACCTATGACACATTAGGGCGAGGCACAAAAACCGCTGTTGAAACAGGTGTTAAAACAGTTAAAAAAGGCTCTCGCCTGACAAAGCGTGTTTATCGTAAGCTCCATAAACCTACATCTGCAGAACTGAAAAGAACTCTGAAAAAGAGGGTTTTCCGAAATAAGCTGAAAACGCAGGCTAACTATATGGCAAAACAAGCGTTGCGTAAAGGTACAAAAACGGTCGGAAAAGCGGCTACAAACGCTGCCAAAAAAGTGGCACAATCCGCATATAAAGCCGCACAAGCAACCGCAAAAGCTGTTGCAAGTGCAGTTACAAAGGTTGTCACGCTTATTATAGAAACAATGCCGTGGAGTTTGATTGTAATCGGTGCAATTCTGCTTATTCTTTTAATTTCTATGATGTTCGGCTCGTTTCTCGGCGGTGCAAGCAGTTCAGTTGCGGGCGGCGGTGCGTGGCTCGTTGACGATAATGCCGAGCAAACGCCTGAAGAAATTTACGAGGGTTATAAGGAGTTTATCGAACAGGCAAAGGAAGTTATGGAAAAGCAAGCAAAGGACGCACTTAAAAACGAGGTTTCGTCCTTCTGCAACAGCGACACTACCGAGCCACGAAAGATAATTCAGTATATCGACAAGAATAATAATATTCTCCGATACCCTGCGTATGGTGCAGACAGCACTATAAACCCGATTATCGACAATTTCGGTACAGAAGATTATGCCGATTATATGTCCCTGTTATTTGTTCTTATGACAAGGGAGAAACAACAGGCAGACGGTGTGACGGACGAAGAAATCTACGATTTCGATTTTGAAAAAGAGGATTTCGAGGAGTTTATGAAAACCGTAAACGAAAACTCTTGTCGCTGGGGAGATACATTCGTTATAAAAACGGCGGTTACAACCTCGCCTGTGGCTTGTCCGGGGCAGAATTGTAAACGTAAGACAAAAACTGGCTGTACTTGCTGTTCATATACCGATGAAGAAGGCAATGTTCATCACTACTGCGGAGGACACCCTTATTGTCCCGTAAATCATACGAAAATGACGGTACAGCTTTATACGGTAAAAGACTATTATAACAAGGATTACCCCGAAATATATAACTTTACCGAAAATGAAAAAACTCGGTATGAGGCATCAAAGGCGATTATTCAAGGAATGATTGACTATTGGGAGGGTGGTAACAATTAAGAAACTGTATGCGTATATCACGGGAAAAAGCATAAAACAGCGTATCTGCATTTGCATTGTTGCAACAGCTATGATTACGCTGTTATTTTTTACGATTAAGGCAAATTTCTTTGACAGACCTGTTACAGACAGCATACCGCAGACGGAGATTTCCGAAAGTGTTGAAATGAGCGAGGGCGAAAGCGGTGAGGCTATTACCGCCGAAAACGAATTACCGACCTTTCATATAAGCCTTATTGATGTGGGTGTGCTGCTTATAGTTGTTACCGCCTATTGTATTCATAAAATCCGTGAAAAGAAAAAGCAAGGGAGGTTATAGAGTGGCTACAATAAAGCAAAGAATAAACAATCTCAAACGCAAAATCAACTCCAAAAACTCGGAAATTGCTGTTCAGAATGCAAAAATTGAAAATGCTCGCAAGGTCGTTGAAACGCTTAACGCCGAACTGTCTGCGGCAAGCAATGAACTTGCAATCCTTGAGGGACAGCTTTTAACTGAAATGCTTATTACGAAAGGTATTGTTATTTCAGATGTTCGGGCGGCGGTTGAGGCTGGCTTGTTTGATACTTCCTCTGCTGCCCCGAAAGCAAAGGAAATTATACCGACAAGCGAACACGGTGCTACATATAGCACCGAAAAAATCCCCGAAGAAATCAAAGCCGATAATCTCGGCGTAACAGAACAGGAGGAAAATAATGATATTAGTGATAGCTGAAAAGCCGTCTGTGGCTCGTGATATTGCCGCCGTAATCGGTGCAAATGAGAATATTGACGGTGTTCTGCGTGGTAACGGCTATTTGGTCACATCTGCAAGAGGGCATTTGGTACGTTTGAAAGAGCCGCAGGAATATGACAGCAAGTATGAAAAGTGGAATTTATCGGATTTGCCGATTATTCCCGACTTTGAGTTTGCACCGATTGAAAATGCCGCAGATGTTCTTGCAAGGCTAAAAAAGCTGATGAACAGCAACGAAGTTGATGAGATAATCTGTGCTACGGACGCAGGGCGTGAGGGTGAATGTATTTTCCGATACATATATGACTATATCGGCTGTAAAAAGCCGTTTAAGCGTTTATGGATTTCCTCGCTTACCGCAGAGAGTATCCGCAACGGCTTTAATAATCTTCTCCCCGCCTCTGAAAAGGACAATATGTATAACGCTGGCATTACCCGTGCCAAAATCGATTGGCTTTGGGGAATGAATATGACAAGGCTTTACACAAAGCATTGCGGAGCGTTATGTTCTGTCGGCAGAGTTCAGACCGCCGTTGTGAATATGATTGTCGAGCGTGACAGCGAAATAGACAGCTTTACCAAAAAGCCGTATTACAAGCTGAAACTTGATAACGGTGCGGAATGGTTTTGCGAGGAACAGGAAAGCGTTTCTACACGTACTGAAGCCGAGAGATTAAAGGCAAAGTGCATAAACGCACCTTGCAGAGTTATCTCCGTCAATGCAAAGCAGAAAAGAGAAAATAGACCTTTGCTTTTCTCCCTTACCTCTTTACAGGTTGAGGCAAACGAAAAGCTCGGTTTTTCTGCGGCTACAACACTTGCGGTTATGCAATCTCTGTATGAAAAGAAACTGCTTACCTATCCCCGAACAGACAGCAATTATCTGACCGAGGATATGGCGCAGGTTTGCTCCGCAAACGGCACAGTTTTTGCAAGCAAAAACTGTGGCAGTATTATTGAAGAGCGTGTTTCAATGCTCCGTGTTATAAACGAGGCTGCCGATGATGTTCTTGCGAAAGGTCTGAACATTGACAGCAGAATTATCAATAACAGCAAGGTATCCGACCACCACGCTATTATTCCGACAGAAAATATTGCAAGTGCGGCAAGTGCAGAGTTATCCGAAAACGAAACAGCCGTACTGAATATGGTTGTAACCCGTTTTCTTGCGGCTCTTTCTCCGCAGTACGAATATACCGAAACAGAGTATCTTTTTGAGATAAACGGTGAACAGTTCAAGTGCAAGACGAAAACTCCC
>JAFULX010000119.1 GCA_017483065.1 Clostridia bacterium
GTATTCCGGTTCATATGGTTGAAACAATAAACAAGCTTGTACGTGTGTCACGTCAGCTCGTTCAGGAGCTTGGCCGTGAGCCTACACCGGAGGAGCTTGCAAAGGGACTTAATATGTCGGTTGAAAAGGTACGTGAAATTTCAAAAATATCACAAGAGCCTGTTTCTCTTGAAACACCTATCGGTGAGGAGGAGGACAGCCATCTGGGCGACTTTATTCCCGATGATGATGCACCCGCACCGTCCGAAGCGGCAAGCTTTGTTCTCTTAAAGGAGCAGCTTGTAGATGTTTTGAAAACGCTTACCCCACGTGAGGAGAAGGTATTAAAGCTCAGATTCGGTCTTGATGACGGCAGACAGCGTACACTTGAAGAGGTTGGAAAAGAGTTTAACGTAACCCGTGAGCGTATCCGTCAGATTGAAGCAAAAGCTCTCAGAAAGCTTCGCCACCCCTCAAGAAGCAAAAAGCTCAAGGACTACCTTGACTGATTTCGGAGGGCAATATGGATTGGATTGAAGCTACAATTTATACAACATCTGAAGGAATAGAGCCTGTCACCGGCAGGCTCTATCAGCTTGGTTTGACAGGTGTATCCATTGAAGACGAGGCGGATTTTCTTGATTTTCTTGAAAATAACAAATCGAGCTGGGATTACGTTGATGATGATTTGATGCAAAAAATGCACAGCGAAACTAAAGTGAAGTTCTATATCCCTGACAGCAGTGACGGTTTGGAAACTCTCTCTGCCGTAAGACAGTCGATATCAGAGCTTATTTCGCTTGACCAGAACAAGGAGTTCGGCAGACTTGAGCTTGATACGGGGAGTCTATCCGAAGAGGATTGGGCAAATAACTGGAAACAGTATTTTCATACTCTTGAAATTGGCAACAGAATAATTGTTCAGCCCGAATGGGAGGAATATACTGCGGACAGCAGTAAAATTGTTTTCAGAATTAACCCAGGAATGAGCTTCGGTACAGGCTCGCATCATACAACAAAAATGTGCATTGAATCACTTGATAAGGTAGTAGAAAAGAACGCAGAAATGCTTGACCTAGGCTGCGGCAGCGGAATTTTATCACTTATTTCTATTCTGCTTGGTGCAAAAAGTGCATTTGCGGTCGATATTGACCCTCTTGCGGTTGATATTGCGTATCAGAATGCTGCCCTTAACAACATTTCTGAAAATTCTTTTACTGCCGTTGCGGGAAATATATTGGAGGATACAGCACTTGCTGAAAAAATTCTTTCAAAGCAGTATGATGTAGTCGCTGCAAATATTGTCGCTGATGTTATAATCGCTGCAGCACCGCTCGCTTATAAAGCTGTTAAGGATAGTGGTACATTTATTACGTCGGGAATTATTGAGGATAGAATTGATGATGTAAAAGAGGCTCTTCTCAACGTAGGTTTTGATATTGCCGAAATAAAGAGAAGTGCGGATTGGGCAGCTATGATTTGCAAAAAGTGAGGAGCGTATTTATGCAAAAGCTTACCGAACGAATTTATTATGTTGGTGTTAAAGACCCAAATTTAAAGGTGTTTGATATAATAATGGACACCGAATACGGTACAACATATAATTCATACATTGTAAAAGGCGAAAAAACTGCACTTATTGAAACCTCACATAATAAATTCTCAGATGAATTTATTGCGAATATTGAGCAGGTAGTGCCTGTTTCCGACATTGATTATATTATTTTAAATCATACTGAGCCTGACCACAGCGGTGCACTCGAAAAAATACTTAAAATCAATCCCGACATAACAATAGTCGGTACAATTGCAGCCCTGAAAAACTTGAAGGAAATTACTAACACTCACTTTAACGAGCTTCTTGCAAAGGATAATTCGCAGCTTGATTTGGGCGGTACAACATTGAAATTTATTATTGCTCCAAATCTTCATTGGCCCGATACTATGATGACCTACTGCAAATCAGAAAGAACGCTGTTTTCCTGCGATGTTTTAGGTGCACACTACTGTTCGGACGGAGTTACCGATAAGTCCGTACAAGCAAAAGCTGATTATGATAAGGCATTTAAGGAATATTACGAAAGTATCATTTCACCGTTCAAGCCATTTGTTTTAAAGGCTATGGACAAGCTTTCAGGACTTGATATCGAGTATATTATGACAAGTCACGGTCCTGTACTGACGAAATTTATTGATGAGGGTATAGAAAAATATATCAGATGGTCTGCTGAAGAAAAGCATAGCAAAAAGCAGGTGATAATATTCTGCGTTTCGGCATACGGTTATACTAAAATGCTTGCAGATACGGCAAAAGAGACACTTTTGCGGGCAGGCATTGACGCTGTAATCATAGACCCGACCGAGTGCGGCGGTGATACAATCAGCAATGCACTCAAAA
>JAFULX010000120.1 GCA_017483065.1 Clostridia bacterium
CGGTATTTCGCAGTTCGGACTCAATATTTAAGGAGTATGTGCGATGGAATTTGCTCATATATCTGTGCTTCTTAATGAGGCGGTTGACGCACTTTCGATAAAGGAGAACGGTCTTTATGCGGACGGTACTCTCGGCGGAGGCGGTCATTCCGAGGCAATTCTGATGAAAAATGATACCGCAAGGCTTATCGGCATTGACCGTGACAGCGAGGCAATTGCGGCGGCAGGCAAAAGGCTTGAGCGGTTTTCGGACAGAATAACGCTTGTCAACAGCAATTTTGCGAATATACGTCAGGTTCTTGACAATCTCGGCATAGACGGAATAGACGGAGCGGTGCTTGATTTGGGGGTTTCCTCCTATCAGCTCGATAACGCAGAGCGGGGCTTCAGCTATATGAAGGACGCACCTCTGGATATGCGAATGAACCAAAACGATACAAAATCGGCATACGACGTGGTAAATACATATGATAAAAATGCTCTTTGCGATATTTTCTTTCGTTACGGTGAGGAAAAATGGTCGAAGAGAATAGCGGAATTTATAATAAATCGGCGTGAGAACAAGCCGATACAAACAACTCTGGAGCTTGCCGATATCATTTCGGCGGCAATTCCAGCGGGGGCGAGAGAAAAGGGCTCGCACCCTGCAAAACGAGTATTTCAGGCAATAAGGATAGAAGTGAACGGGGAGCTTGAAATACTGAAAAATGCAATACTCGATTTTATTTCCTGCTTAAACAGCGGCGGACGCTTGGCTGTAATCACCTTCCATTCTCTGGAGGACAGAATAGTCAAGCAGTGCTTTAGCGAGCTGGCGGCGGGCTGTACCTGTCCGAGGGATTTTCCCGTGTGTGTCTGTGGAAAACAGCCTGCTGTCAAAATAATTACAAAAAAACCCGTTCTGCCGAGCAGAGAAGAGCAGGAAAGCAATGTACGCTCCAAGAGTGCAAAGCTTAGAGTAGCACAAAAGATATAATACCAAAAAGGGGGATAAAGACGTGGGCTACGGTAATCTGGCATATGCGTGGGAAGATGACAGATTTGAAGAACAGATTAAAGAAAAGAGAAAACAAATTCACGCCGAGCGTAAGAAGGAAACTGCAAAAAACAGAGTGATTTTTGTCGGTTATGTTCTTATGCTGATACTTGCGGCTGTTTTTATGATTGGCAAAAACGTAACGGAATACGAAACCGAACTTAAGATAAAGAGTCTTGAAAAGGAGCTTGCGTCGCTTGAAAGCTACACAAGCCAGAAGCTTTTCGAGCTTGAAGAAAACACCGACCTTTCTGCAATTGAGGAGGCGGCGACAACAAGGCTCAATATGCAGCGTCCGACCAAAAATCAGATTGTTTATGTGAATATCAAGCAGGACGATGTATGCGAGCTGACCTCAAAAGAGGTAGAGGGTGTGAAAAACAAGGTCAGCGAGGCGGCTGTTGATTTAAAACAGAATGTAATCGGTCTTTTCAGCATTAACTGAAGGTTTTTTGCATAAAGATTGTTATTGAAAAGTATTTTATAAGGCTTGCGCCACTCCTCGATGAGCTGGCGCAATGCTTGCATTAACAGAAATTTTGCCGCTTATTTCGGGAGGCGATGATATGAACAGATTGAGAAAGAGAACACTTGTATTTTTTGCAGTGTTCGTTTTGTGTCTTATAGGCTTAATCGGACGGATTGTGTATTGGCAGGTGTTCAGAGGTCCCGAGCTTCGTACGAGGGGCGAATCGCAGCAGACATCAAGCACAAATGTAACCGCCGACAGGGGTACGATATACGACCGCAACGGCAATGCTCTTGCCGAAAGTGCGGCGGTAAATACGGTAATCTGTAACCCCGAGCAGCTTGAAAAGGACGAGGCTGCTGAGGTTGTGAGCAAGTATCTTTCGGATATACTCGGTCTTGAATATGAGGAGGTATATGAGAAGGCTACAAAGAGCAACCGCTATCAGAGAATTAAAAAGAGAATAAGCGTTGAGGAAACGGCGGAGATAGAGAAAATCAAAAACGGCGAGCTTGGTGACGAGCTGAAGGATAAATTCAAGGGTGTGTACTTTGAAACCGACTCCAAGCGTTACTATTCATTTTCGATTGCACCGCACGTTATCGGCTTTACGGGCTATGACAACAACGGATTGCAGGGCATTGAAAAGACATTTGATGACGCACTTACGGGCAGAGCGGGAGCTATACTTTCAACCCGTACCGCCTCGGGTGTTGAAATGGAATATCAGTACGAGGAGCAGCAGGTTGCACAAAGCGGTGCTGATGTTGTACTGACTATCGACAAGACAATTCAGCATTATCTTGAAAAATACCTCGAAACAGCGATACAGGAATGTGCACTCAAGGAGGGTGCGGCGGGTATTATAATGAACCCGAAAACCGCCGAGATATATGCGATGGTGACAAAGCCTGACTTTAACCTCAATACGCCGAACGATGTAACCCAGTTTATCGGGCAGGCATACGGACTTGACCAGCAGGAGAGCTTTGAGGGCTACGACTCCGAGCTTCCCGAGGACGAGGAAAAGCGTAATAATGCAATTGCCGCAATGCGTAACAAGATGTGGCGTAACAAGGCGATTTCCGATACCTATGAGCCTGGCTCAACCTTTAAAATTCTCACAGCGGCGATGGCACTTGAGGAAAATGCCGTATCGCTTGATACTCCGTTCTACTGCCCAGGTTATAAGCAGGTGGCAGACCGTAAAATCCGCTGTCATAAGACGGAGGGACACGGTGCGGAAAGCTTTTTGCAGGGTGTGCAAAATTCCTGCAACCCCGTATTTATGGAAACGGCGGCACTTGTCGGTGCAGAGAAATTTATGGACTATTTCAAGGCATTCGGCTTAACCGAACGTACAGATATCGAGCTTATCGGCGAGTCGGGAAGTATATATTATCAGAATAAGCTGTCCGAAACTGACCTTGCGACAAGTGCGTTCGGTCAGGGCTTTCAGATAACACCGATACAGCTTATAACTGCTGTGTCGGCGGTAATCAACGGCGGTAATCTGATGAAACCGCAGATTGTAAAGGAAATCAGGAACGAAAACGGCGTAGTCAAGAGCTATCAGCCGCAGGTTGTCAATAAGGTAATCTCGGAGGAAACCTCCAAAATGATGCGTGAAATCCTCGAAACGGTTGTTTCAAGCCCCAACGGCGGCGGTAAGAACGCATACATCAAGGGCTACCGTATCGGCGGCAAGACGGGTACAAGTGAGAAGGGCAGAAACAATAATAAGCGAATTGCATCCTTTATCGGCTTTGCACCTGCCGACGACCCGCAGCTTATCTGTTTGATTATGCTTGACGAGCCGCAGGTTGCAAACCGCTACGGCGGTACAATTGCTGCACCGATTGCAGGTAAGGTTATCGAGGAATCCCTCGAATACCTCGGCGTGGAAAGACAGTACACCGAGGCAGAGGCGGCAGCGGTCAGCGTGAATGTGCCTGAGCTTCGTAGTCTTACCGTAGACGCAGCAAAGGCGGAAACCAACAAATATAATCTGTCAATTACGGTTAAGGGCAAGGGTGAAACGGTTGTTGACCAGTTGCCTAAGCCGGGCACTTCGGTTACCGAGGGGTCGACGGTTATAGCATATACAGAGGAACAGTCGGGCGAAATGCTTGTAACGGTGCCGAATGTGGCAGGAATGTCCATTGAGGCGGCGAAAAAGAGCATTGAAAACGCAGGACTGAACTTCGAGGTTGCAGGTGCAGGTCTTACCAATTCCGAGGGTGCATATGCTTCAAAGCAGAGCATAGCGGCAGGAGAGAAGGTTGCGGCGGCAACGGTAATCAGCGTTGAGTTTATACACAAGTCGACAGACTAAAAAACCAAGGAAAACAAACTCATAAGGTATAAAGAAAGAGGGAGTTTTCTATCAAAGCGAGCGAGCTTTTGGGCAAATACTATCATTCGTCAATACCCGACACCGAGCTTGACGGCGTATGCTACGACACACGCAGTATGAAACCGAATACGGTCTTTGTCTGCATTAACGGCAGCTTTGAGGACGGTCATAAATATGCTGTCCGTGCCGTGAGTAAAGGTGCAAGGGTGATAATTGCGTCAAAGCATATCGACTGCGGTGCGGCGGTTATTCTGACCGATGACACCGAGTCGGCACTGCACTATCTGATAAAGCGTTTCTACGGTAAGCCGAGGCTTGAGCTTTTCGGAATTACGGGTACAAACGGCAAAACCACCACAAGCTATATGCTGGCGGCAATACTAAAAGCCTCGGGCAGATGCTGCGGTATAATCGGTACAAACGGTTGTTTTGTTGACGGCGAGGACGTCGGCATTGTACAGAATACGCCTACAACACCCAATATGCCCGAGCTGTATGCAATACTCGCTAAAATGGAGGAAATGGGAGCCGACTGTGCGGTGATGGAGGTTTCCTCCCATTCGCTTGTGCAGAACAGAGTTGACGGTCTTGATATTAAAACGGGGGTTTTTACAAATCTCAGCGGCGACCATCTGGACTATCACAGGGATATGGAGGACTATTTTGCGGCAAAACGACGGCTTTTCGATATTTCGGAAAATGCCGCAGTAAATGCCGATGACGAGTACGGCAGACGTATCCTTGCCGAAAATGAAAATGCGGTAGGCTTCGGTATTCTGGGCGGTGAGGTGCGTGCGGGGGATATTAGTCTTTTTTCGGACGGTGCGGAGTTTGAGCTTATATTTGGGAAAACTGCTGTCCGTCAAAGGATAAATATTTCGGGACTTTTCAGCGTGTATAACGCTCTTGCGGCGGCAACGGCGGCATATGTGTCGGGCGTGGATATTGCGGATATTAAGGCAGGTCTTGCATCTGTCGGCGGTGTTGTCGGCAGAATGGAACGGCTGGCGGCAGGCGATGTAAATGTCATAATCGACTATGCACATACTCCCGACGGACTTTTGAAGGTGCTGTCAAGCCTTCGGGGTATCGGCGGCAGGATTATAACTGTTTTCGGCTGCGGCGGTGACCGTGACAGGACAAAGCGTGCCGTAATGGGCGATATTGCCACACAAAATTCCGATATTACAGTTATCACCTCCGACAATCCGAGAACGGAAAACCCGACCGAAATTATTATAGACATTTTATCGGGTGTAAAGAGGGATAATTATATTGTAATAGAAAACAGAGAGCGTGCCATAGAGGCGGCACTTTCGATAGCAAAAAAAGGCGATACCGTGCTTTTGGCAGGAAAAGGTCAGGAGCGGTATCAGATTATAGGCAGAGAGAAAAGGCACTTTGACGAGCGTGAAATTGTGGAGCGTTTGCTGAAGGAGCGGAACGGAGAGAGCTATGCAGGAGTTTACAATTGAGGAGGCAAGGCAAGCCTCAAACGGTGAATATATAAAAAGAGCGGACGGCATAATCACAGGTGTTACCATAGACTCACGCAATGTCGGTGAGGGTATGCTATTTGTGCCGATTGTCGGCGAGCGGACGGACGGACATAATTATATCGCACAGGCTTTTGAGAAGGGTGCTGCCGCCGCTCTTTGCGAGAGAGAAGGTGCAGACGGGAACGGTGCTGTTATCGGTGTCAGCTCGTCTGTTGAGGCAATAGGCAAAATTGCATACGCATATAAGCAAAAATATAACGTGCCGACCGTCGGAGTAACGGGCAGCGTCGGCAAAACAGGCACAAAGGATATGATTGCGGCGGTTATGTCAAGGCTTGGTCCGTGCCTTAAAACGGCGGGGAATTTCAATAATGAGCTTGGACTTCCGCTGACGGTGTTCGGTCTTGAAAAGGAGCATAAGAGTACCGTTCTCGAAATGGGAATGTCGGCTTTCGGCGAAATTCATCATCTGGTCGATATAGCACGTCCCGATGTCGGGGTGATTACAAATGTAGGAATGTCGCACATTGAAAACCTCGGCAGCCGTGAGGGTGTTTTGAGGGCAAAGCTTGAAATTGCCGACTTTTTCGGTAAGGGAAACCTGCTCATAATAAATGCGGATAATGATATGCTCTCTACCGTCAGCAAGGATACAGAGTATGAAATTCTGACCTTCGGTATTGAGAATAAAGCCGATTATACAGCAGAAAATATCGAGGATTTGGGATTTTTGGGCAGTAGCTTTACCGCTGTTACACCAAAGGGCAGATTTGAAGTAAAGCTGTCCGTTCTGGGACTGCATAATGTGTATAATGCACTCTCGGCAATTGCGGTAGGTGAGCATTACGGAATTGCACACGCAGATATCGCCAACGCACTATCAGGCTTTGAACCGACGGCAATGCGGCTCGGTGTGGAACGCTTTGGCGGAATTGTACTGATTAACGATTGCTACAACGCTTCGCCCGATTCGATTAAAGCCTCGCTCAATGTCCTCAAAAATGCCGAGGGCAGACGTGTTGCGGTGCTTGGTGATGTTTTGGAGCTTGGCGAGTTTGCAAAGGAGGCACACACCGACATTGGAAAAGCGTGCGAGGGAAAATGCGACCTTGTGATTACCGCAGGCGAGAATGCACGTTATATCAAAGAGGCGGCAGCGGCGGCAGGCGTTAGGGCGGAATATTATCCCACGACTGAGGAGGCGGCGAAGGCGGCAGCTGAAACGGTTGCTGTGGGTGATACGGTGCTTGTCAAGGCGTCGAGAGGAATGCATTTTGAAAAAGTTTGTGAAGCAATAGGAGAAAAAATGAAATGAAAACAGGAAGCTTTAATATAAATATGCTAATCTGCTTTGCGGTTGCCTTTCTGGTCACGGCGGTTATTGCCCCCGTCTTAATTCCGTATTTAAGACGTCTGAAATTCGGTCAGCAGATTTTGGACGACGGTCCGACGTGGCACGAGAAGAAATCGGGTACGCCGACAATGGGCGGTATAAGCTTTATTGCAGGTGCTTTGGTTGCTGTTGCGGCGGCACTTTTTGCCGAGTTTGATATAAAGCTTCTTATGATGGTGCTTATCAGCACAGGCTTTGGAGCAATCGGATTTTTAGACGATTATATCAAGGTTGTTAAAAAAAGAAATCTTGGACTTACTGCATCGCAGAAATTTCTTCTTCAGGCAATTTTGGCGGTGGTGTATGTTGCGGTTTTGGGTATGACGGGCGAGCTTGAGTCAAGCATTATAATCCCGTTTACCGATATTGAACTCGGTCTGCCGTGGTGGGTTTACGTTCCCTTTATTCTTCTTGTGGTAACGGGAACGGTCAATGCGGTAAACCTTACAGACGGTATTGACGGTCTTGCGTCATCGGTTACGGTGGTAACGGCACTGTTTTTTGCGGCGGCGGCGTCACTTGTCGGGAATTTTGCGGCATCACATTTCGCATTTGCCATAGTAGGTGGCTGTCTTGCATTTCTTATGTATAATAAATATCCTGCAAAGGTATTTATGGGCGATACAGGCTCTTTGTATCTCGGCGGTGCTTTAAGCGTTCTTGCTGTCGGTATGAAAATGCCGCTCGTACTGGTGATTGCAGGCTTTGTGTATCTGTTTGAAACCTTGTCGGTTATTTTACAGGTTGCATCGTTTAAGCTGACGGGCAAACGTATTTTCAAGATGAGCCCGATACATCATCACTTTGAAATGTGCGGCTGGAGTGAGAAGAAGATTGTTGCGGTATTTTCTTTGGCGGCACTCGTGCTTGCGGTAATCGCATATTTGTCAATCCAGTCCTTTGCAGTATAATACCCGAAAGGAGAATTTTGAGGTGAACTCCCAAAGAAGAACAACTGCAAATAATCGACGCAGAAAAATGCCCGTTCAAAAGCCCGCCAAAACAAGAGTAAAAAGGGAGAAGCTTTCACTAAAGCTCGGTGAATTTGACTACACCTTCCTGTTTTTGGTGTTCATTTTGCTTGCGTTCGGTCTTGTGATGCTCCTTAGTGCGTCAACACCGTCCGCAAACACCAAAATCGGCGACTCGTACTACTTCTTTATACGTCAGCTTGGCGGTGTGGTGCTTGGCAGTGCAGGGCTTGTGTTTTTCGCAATGGTCGATTATCATAAATATAAAAAGCTTATCAAAAGTGCGTTTGTAATCGGTGTTATACTGCTCGTTTGCTGCCGTATCCCAGGAATAGGACAGTTCCGAAACGGTGCGTGGCGTTGGCTGCGTACTCCGTTTATTCAGCTGCAGCCGTCCGAGTTTATGAAGCCGTTGATTGCACTCTATTTTGCAAAGCTTGTTTCGGAGAAAAAATACCGCCCCGATACACTAAACGGACTTGCGTTCTATGGTGTACACCTTGCGGTGATTGCACTTATAATGTGGCTTTTGCAGTCACATATGAGCGGAGCGATTGTTATTTGTGCAATCGGTGTGATGGTATTGGTGGTCGGCGGTGCAAGAATACGCTATTTTGTGACGGTAGGACTTTGCCTTGTTCCGCTTGCGTTCGTGTATATCCAGCAAGACCCGATGCGTCTGGGCAGAGTACTGTCCTTCGTCGACCCGTTCCGTGATACGGGTGATAAGAGCTATCAGATTACGCAGTCGTTAATCGCAATCGGTTCGGGCGGACTTTTCGGCAGAGGTTTGGGACAGAGCGTGCAGAAATACGGATTTCTGCCCGAGCCGTACAACGATTTCATATTTGCCATTGTCTGCGAGGAGCTTGGACTTGTCGGCGGTTTGATTATAATTGCTCTCTTTGCGGCGCTTGTGGCAAGGGGCATCAAAATCGCAATGGAAGCACCCGACACTTTCGGAATGCTCACCGTAATCGGAATTATATCCCACGTTGCAATTCAGACCGTGTTCAATATCGCCGTTGTCTGCTGTGCAATGCCGACAACAGGCATAAGCCTGCCCTTTTTCAGCTTCGGAGGAACAGCCGTTATGGTGCTTGTTGCGGAAATGGGCATAGTGCTGAACGTATCAAGGCAATCAACAAAAATAAAGAAGTTGCCCAAATAGAGCGTGAAATAAGCGTCGCATTAAAACGGCAGTCTGCTCGCTTCTTTCACGTTTAGAGAATAGGGATTAACCGCACTTTTGCGGAGAAAGGATTTAATTATGAAAGTACTCTTTGCAGGCGGCGGAACGGGCGGACATATAAACCCTGCCCTCTCGGTAGCCGATTATTTAAGAAAGCGTGACGAAAATTTCGAGGCACTTTTTGTCGGAACAAAGCGTGGTCTTGAAACCAAGCTTGTGCCTGCCGCAGGCTATGATATCAAATATATCGACATCTCGGGCTTTGACAGAAAAAATCTTTTGAAGAATTTCTCTGTTGCGGCAAAGCTTTTGAAGGCGAACAGCGACTGCGTGAAGATAATAAAGGAATTTAAACCCGATGCAATAGTCTGTACGGGCGGTTATGCGAGCGGCCCTGTGGCGATTGCCTCGAAAAAATGCGGTGTTCCGTCTTTAATTCACGAGCAGAATGTCTACCCTGGTCTTACCGTAAAGGGTGCTGAAAGATATGTGAATTATGTTGCCGTGAGCTTTGACGAAACGGTTAATCAAATGAAAAAGAAGGAAAAGTGTGTTGTTGTCGGCAACCCGATTCGGGAGGAGATTTTGACTGCCGACAGAAAACTCGCTCGTGAAAAGCTCGGAATTTCCGATGATGAAAAGTTTGTGCTTGTGTTCGGCGGCAGCTTGGGTGCTGCGAAAATTAACGAGGCAATGATTGCGGCTGCACCGCTTCTTGCCAAGGAAAATGTCAGAATACTTTTCGGCACGGGTGAGAGGAACTATAAGGCTGTAACCGAGGCACTCGGCGAAGTGCCGACTAATATGACCGTTACACCGTATATCAACAATATGGCGGAGGTTATGGCGGCGGCTGATTTGGCGGTTACTCGCTCGGGTGCAATAACCGTTTCCGAGCTTGCGTGCCTGAAAAAGCCTGCCGTGCTTATTCCGTCACCGAATGTCGTAAGAAATCATCAGGAGCAGAACGCGAAGGAATTTGAGGACGCAAATGCTGCTGTAATGCTAAAAGAAACAGAGCTTTGCGGTGAAAGTCTTGCCGATACGGTTATGAAAATCGTATCGGACGATAAACGTCTTTGTGAAATGTCTAAAAATATGGCGAAGCTTGCAAAGTGTGACGCACTTGAAAAAATAGCCGAGCTGATTTACAAAATGAGCAAGAGAGCGTAACGGAAGGAATTACTGCGATGGATATATACGAAAGAATAAAAAATGCGTCAAGGATAGTTGTCAAGGTCGGCACGTCCACGCTGACTTATGAAAACGGAAAGGTCAATATCCGCAAATTCGACCAGATTGCAAGGGTCATTTCCGATATAAACAATTCGGGCAGGGAGGTTGTGCTTGTTTCGTCGGGTGCGGGCGGTGTTGCTATGGGTAAGCTCGGATACAGCGAGAAGCCGAAGGATATCAGGCGTAAGCAGGCTTTTGCGGCTGTCGGTCAGTGTGAGCTGATGTATATGTACGATAAAATGTTCTCCGACTACAACTGCACCGTTGCACAGGTACTTCTGACCAAGGACGATATTGACGTTCCGAAACGTCGGACAAACACACAGAATACCTTCGGTGCGTTGCTTGAGATGAATATTATTCCGATTGTGAATGAAAATGACACCGTTTCCACCGAGGAAATCGAGTTTGGTGACAACGATATTCTGTCGGCATACGTTGCTGAGCTTGTGGACGCAGATTTGCTCGTGCTTTTCTCCGATATCGACGGTCTTTATGATAAAGACCCGCATAAGCACTCGGACGCAAAGCTGTTGACGCTTGTTGAGGACGCAGAGCATATCGACTGTGATATCGGCGGTGCAGGCTCTAACCGTGGCACGGGCGGTATGAAATCGAAAATCCACGCTGCAATCGAGGCGAATAACGCAGGTATTGATATGATTATCACCAACGGCGAAAATATTATGTCACTCTACGATATTTTAGAGGGCAAAGAGGTAGGAACACTATTCTTGAGAAAATAATAAAAGCGGCTATAAAGCCGCTTTTATTATGTAGGAAATTACTACTTATAAGTTGTAATTTCCGGAATAACAAAATTGCTACCTTAATCCTACGCCCGCAGGCGGGGCTTCTATCAGAAGCTTTTTTATATATCAAAATCAATTGCAACGCTGCTCTCGGTGTGAGCGTGCATATGCTTTTTCACTACATCAACGTGGTATGTGTCATTCTGGTAAATATCGAGTGCTTCACGTGAGTCGAGGGTTACTGCGAGGAATACGTCGTATGACCTCGGTGAGTCGAGAAAATCGATGCCGACCTCGATATCCTTTACGGTGGGAACATTTTCCCTCATTGAAAGAAGTATTTTCTTTGTTTCTGCCACAAGCTCGTCGGTTTTATCCTTAAGCTTGAAGCATACGATGTGTTTTATCATCAAAATCAGTCCTTTCTTATCTGTCCTTATAGAATGCCATATATGCCTTATAAGCCATATAAATATCGCCCTTGGCGGTCACCTCAAACGGCGAGTGCATTGAAAGCACAGGCACACCGCAGTCGATTACGTCCATATTCAGGTTTGCAACGTACATTGCGATTGTTCCGCCGCCGCCCTGATCAACCTTACCAAGCTCGGAGGTCTGCCAGATTACGCCGTTATTTTCGAGTATTGAGGTTATCTCGTGTACAAACTCCGCCGATGCGTCGCTCGCTTCCGACTTTCCTCTTGCACCTGTGTATTTCATAAGCACAAGACCGCCGCCTGCGAAGGACTGATTGTTCTTTTCCGAAACGGAGGGGTAATTCGGGTCAAATGCTGCTCCAACGTCGCTGGAAAGGCACGCACTGTTTGAAATTGTACGGTTATAGCTTACCATATCGCAGCTGCCCTTCAGCTTTGCGATAAGCTCCGCAACCGACATATCAAAAAACTTTGACAGCATACCCGTATTGCCGACAGAGCCGATTTCCTCCTTGTCGACAAGCAGACAAACCGCTGTTTTCTTGGGTGCTTCAATATCAAAAATACTCATCAGTGAGGTGTATGCACACACCCTGTCGTCCTGTCCGTATGCACCGACAAAGCCGTTGTCAAGCCCGACATTTCTTGCCTTGAACGCAGGTACAACCTCAATTTCCGCACTTATAAAATCACTTTCGGTAATATCGTAGCTGATGGAGAGAATGTTTAAAATGTTGAATTTCACACGCTCCGAAATTTCGTCCGAGCCTGCACCGATACCGCCGATAAGCACGTTAAGAGCCTCGCCCTCGATACCCTCGAGCATTGTTCTCGACATCTGTTCCTTTGCCAAATGCGGCAGGAGGTCGGTAATGGTGAACACCGGGTCGTCGTCCTTTTCGCCGATTGAAATTTCTACCTTTTCGCCGTTCTTTTTATAAACAACGCCGTGCAGTGCAAGCGGAATTGCCGTCCACTGGTATTTCTTGATACCGCCGTAGTAGTGTGTCTTGAACATTGCCATTCCGTCCGATTCGTAAAGCGGATTTTGTTTGAGGTCAAGCCTCGGCGAGTCGATATGTGCACCGACAATATTAAGACCGTTTTCTATGTCCTCGCTGCCGATTACACACAGCATAATATTTTTCTGTCTGTTGAGAAAATACACCTTGTCGCCGGCTTTTAAGTCGGTTTTTTCCTCAAAAGGCACAAAGCCGTTGCTCTCTGCCATTGCAATTGCCTCACGGACGCACTCACGCTCGGTTTTGCCGTTATCAAGGAATTTGCGGTAGCCGTCTGCAAAATCAAGCATCTCTCTGCGTTCGTCCTCTGCCATATCCTTATACACATTCTTTATCGAATATTTCAGTATTTCATAAAGCTCTTTATCTGTCATTTTCGGTATCCCTTTCTGTTTGGTTATATTTACTATTATACCACAATTTCAAGAATAGTCCATATATTTTTCCCCGAAAATTTCCGCATTATAAATAATTTTTAGAAAATTGCCGAAATATGCTTGCAGTTTGTCGGAAATAGTTGTATAATTAAAATAGGTAAATAGTGCCGATTATATTATACGAAAGGAAGATATATAAATGTTGGAGTTTAAGAGCTTGAGAGCACAGGACGCTGAAGTTTTTGCCGCAATGAGCGACGAGCTTTCACGTCAGCAGAACAAGATTGAGCTTATTGCTTCGGAGAACTTTGTAACAGAGGCGGTTATGGAGGCTATGGGTTCACACCTGACAAATAAGTATGCGGAGGGTTACCCTGGAAAGCGTTATTACGGCGGCTGTGAGCACGTGGACGTTGTGGAGAATATTGCGATTGAGAGAGCGAAGAAGATTTTCGGTGCAAGCTATGCAAATGTTCAGCCGCACTCGGGTGCACAGGCTAATATGGCTGTGTTTTTCGCACTCCTTACACCTGGTGATACCGTTCTTTCGATGAGCCTTGCTCACGGCGGACACTTAAGCCACGGAAGTCCCGTAAATATGTCGGGTAAGTATTTTAACATTGTACCCTACGGTGTTACCGAGGATACCAATACAATAGATTACGACGAGGTACGCCGTCTTGCTCTCGAGTGCAAGCCTAAGCTTATCCTTGCAGGTGCGTCGGCATATCCGAGAAAGATTGATTTCGAGAAGTTTGCCGAGATTGCAAAAGAGGTGGGTGCATACTTTATGGTAGATATGGCACACATCGCAGGTCTGGTTGCGGCAGGATTGCATCCGAGTCCGATGAATTGTGCAGACGTTGTTACCACTACAACTCATAAGACCTTAAGAGGTCCCAGAGGCGGTCTTATCCTTACAAATAACGAGGAGCTTGCAGTTAAGTTCAATAAGGCAATATTCCCTGGAATACAGGGCGGTCCTCTTATGCACGTTATTGCATCAAAGGCGGTTTGCTTCGGAGAGGCACTCAAGCCTGAATTTAAGGAGTATCAGGCACAGGTTGTAAAGAATGCGAAAGCTCTTGCAGAGGGTCTTGTTGCAGAAGGCTTCAAGCTTGTTTCGGGCGGTACGGACAATCACCTTATGCTTGTTGACCTCACCGAGATGGGAGTTACGGGTAAAGAGGCTGAGCATAACCTCGACGAGGTTGGTATCACCGTAAATAAGAACGCTATTCCTTTTGATAAGCAGAGTCCGTTCGTAACCAGCGGTATCAGAATCGGTACACCTGCTTCAACCTCACGTGGCATCAAGGAAGAGGATATGGCAGAAATCGCTAAGCTCATCAAGCTTGCTGTCTGCGATTTTGAAAACAGCAAGGACGAGGTAAGAGCAAGAGTTGCTAAGCTGTGTGCTAAATACCCGATGTACGAGTAAAGTTGGCTGAATTTCCGTATCTTACCACTCGTAAAAGCTCGGAGTACACTCGTACGCCGTCGCTTTCCCGAGCGGCAATCTACAAAAATTCATCACGATTTTGAATAAAGTACAATTAAATTGAAACGGAGAAAAGAAAAATGAAAATTGCATTGATAAATGAAAACAGCCAAGCGGCTAAAAATGGAATTATTGTTGAAACATTGAAAAAGGTTGTTGAGCCTCTCGGTCACGAGGTGCATAACTACGGTATGTATTCGGCAGATGATGCCGCACAGCTGACATATGTACAGATTGGTATTCTTACCGCAATCCTTTTAAATTCGGGTGCGGCTGACCTTGTTATCACAGGCTGCGGTACAGGCGAGGGTGCAATGCTTGCCTGCAACTCATTCCCTGGTGTGCTTTGCGGTCACGTTGTTGACCCGACAGACGCTTATCAGTTCACACAGGTAAACAACGGCAACGCAATCGCCCTTCCCTTTGCAAAAGGCTGGGGCTGGGGTGCAGAGCTTAATTTGCAGTATGTGTTCGAGAAGCTGTTTGTTGAAGAGTGGGGCGGCGGTTATCCTAAGGAGAGAGCTGTTCCCGAACAGAGAAATGCGAAAATTCTCAACGAGGTTAAAAAGGTTACTCACCGTGATATTATGGATATTCTTCCCGAGCTTGACCAAGAGCTTCTAAAGGGTGCTGTTGCAGGCGAAAAGTTCAAGGAGCTGTTCTTCGCTAACTGCAAGTGCGAGAAAATGGCTGAGTATATCAAAACTATTGTAGACTAAGCTTATTTAAAAAATTGAACATCAGGGGAGTTGCGTCTTTCGGAATTTGAGAGGTGCAATTCCCTTTTGTTTTTTGAAAATTCTGCTGTAATAAGCAGCACTCGAAAAGCCTGTTTTTTGCGAAATTTCTTCAACAGACAAATCGGTTCTGACAAGCAGGTCAATTGATTTCTCAATCCTTCGGGTGTTGATGTATTGGCTGACGGTACAGCCGAAGTATGTATGAAAATCCTTATAAAGTACACTTTTGGACACATTTATACCTTTTGAAATGCTCTGAACAGTTAAAGCTTTATCAAGATTTTCGTTTATAAAAGCTACAGCCTTTTCAATATTTCTGTTTAATTCGGGCTTGAGCATATTTTCAAGCAGTATATACTTTGCCAGCATAGTAGCAATGTTGGCAATGCTTTGAGTTCGGTCATAATCAAAATACGCAAGCTCTGTATAATAGCCTTCTACCTCCGCCAAATCCAAGCCTAATTCTGAGAGATATTTTTTAACCGATGAAAAATCTGTATTTGTTTTCATTTGTCCCAATATTATGTATCCGAGTATAGTATCATCATACAAAAGCGGAACGGCGACATCAATCAAACCTGCGTGGCAGATATGCGTTTCTGTCCGTTTGCTTTTTCTGCATTTTTCCAGTAAGCTGATATCGGCATAATAACAAGCCTTTTTCCCTGCTGCGGTATTTTGAACAGCTCTGCAATAACTGTTATGGATTCTTGGGTTATTAGGAATTACTGATGAAAAATCTGTCTTTAACAGGCTTATATTTATTCCTTATTGTCTATGTGTATTTCTGTGCTATAATGGGAATAGAAAGGTGGTGTAATAATGGATATATCGAAAATTGACAAAAACTTTAATAATTACTACAGCTATGAAGGAATGACAACACACAACGTAAACAGCGAGCCTTTCAAGCTTTACGGTCTGTGCAGGCAGGACGGAGAGAGCGATTTCAAGAGAATACCTGAGAGCCTTGCGAAAAAAGTGAATAACAACTCCATAGCTCTGCTTTACAAAAATACCTCGGGAATACGGGTAAGATTTAAAACGACATCAAGGCGTATTATTCTGAAGTGTATTTTGCCTGAAATAGCGAAGTCACCTCATATGCCGCTCACAGGCAGCAGTTGCTTTGACCTGTATGCAGACGGCAGATATTGCAATGTTTTTCGACCTGGCATTGATATAAACGGAGGGTATTCCGACAATGTGATGGGTGAGGACGGTTATCATTCGGGATTCACCTTTTCGGACAGAAAAATGCGTGATATACTCATTCACTTTCCCTTGTATAATGATGTAAGCGAGGTTTATATTGCTCTTGAGGAGGGTTGTGAGCTTTGTCCGCCTGATGAGTATAAAACTTCTGCACCTGTGATTTTTTACGGAAGCTCAATTACTCAGGGCGGCTGTGCGTCACACGCAGGAAACTGTTATCCTGCAATCATATCAAGACGCTTGGACTGTGATTATATTAACCTTGGTTTTTCGGGCGGCTGTCTGGCGGAAACTGAGATGGCGGAATATATATCAGGTATGGATAAAAGTGTTCTGGTTTATGACTATGACCATAATGCCCAGACCGCCGATTATCTTGCAAATACACACGGGAGATTTTTTAAAGAAATCAGAAATGCAAATCCAACACTGCCTGTTATAATAATAAGTGCCGCTGATTTGGCTTTCGGCGAAAAAGTGCGTGAAGAACGGAAAAATGTGATTTATCAAACCTATAAAAATGCTTTGGCAGTTGGCGACAGAAACGTATATTTTGTTGACGGTGCCGAAATTTATAAAGATGTCGGTGCGGACCTTTGCACCGTTGATAATACACACCCGAATGACCTCGGATTTTGGTGTATGGCAAATGCGATAGGAAGAGTTGTTGAAAAAATACTGTTGAGGAGAATGAATGATGTATAAAATATCTGTGCCAATATTGCTGGAAAATATTGTGAAGTATGGAAAAAGAGAAAAAATTCTTGATGAGCTTAAACGTATAGGTGCAGAGCGTGTGGTTCTGGGGCTTGGCGCTTTTTGCTTTGATAAAGATGAAAGGGATAAGGAAATGGCGGCTATTGAGGAAAATTGCAGCTATTTCAAAAAGCACGGTTTTGAGGTTTGTGCGTGGGTATGGGCTTTTATGTGTAACGGAAAGGGTGACTTCACAAAATTAACCGACGCATACGGAAATATACACGCAATTTCTTCGTGTCCTCTAGATACCGATTTCAAGAAATTTGTCGGTGAATATATAAACTCCCATTTCTAGATAAGTATTGATGGGTAAAAGTATACAAAAAGGTGCATACAGAAATATTGTTACATTTATAGTATGCACCTTATCATATATGTATTTAGTTCAACAAATTGGAATTTATCTGACGGATTTACATATTATGATTTAACCATAGAAGTCTATCAGTACAGCTCTGCATGGAGAACCGTCTGCCCCTGACAAATTCAGCGGTGCAGCATTCAAAAAATAACC
>JAFULX010000121.1 GCA_017483065.1 Clostridia bacterium
ATAAGTACGCTCCCATTCAGTCAGGTATTATGTCAACAATCCACGCTTATACAGGCGACCAGATGATTCTTGACGGCCCCCACAGAAAGGGCGATTACAGAAGAGCAAGAGCTGGTGCTGCTAACATCGTTCCGAACTCAACGGGTGCTGCAAAGGCTATCGGCCTTGTTATCCCTGAGCTCAACGGTAAGCTTATCGGTTCTGCACAGAGAGTTCCTGTTCCCACAGGTTCAACAACTATCCTTACAGCAGTTGTTAAGGGTAAGGACGTAACAGTTGAAGGCATCAACACCGCTATGAAGGCTGCTTCTTCAGAGTCCTTCGGCTACAACACAGATGAGATTGTATCTTCTGACGTAATCGGTATGAAGTACGGCTCACTCTTTGATGCAACTCAGACAATGGTTTGCAAGATTGCTGATGATCTTTACGAGGTTCAGGTTGTTTCTTGGTACGATAACGAGAACTCCTACACAAGCCAGATGGTTAGAACAATCAAGTACTTTGCTGAATTGAACTAATTACATTTGTTATTTAAAAGGTATGGCGGCTGTCCGCTGTACCTTTTCTTTTTTTTCTTGACATAGTTGTAAATAAGTGTTATAATGTGGATATTGTTGGAGGTGCGTGCAAATGTTTGCAAAAGAAAGACAGAATATAATATTTTCTATGATTAAAGACAACGGTGCTGTTACAACAGCAAGGCTTGTTGAAAGCTTTGGTGTATCCATAGAAACCATACGGAGAGATTTGCTGCAAATGGAACAGCAGGGACAGCTTTTACGAGTTCACGGCGGTGCTGTTGAAAAAGGCACGATGAAAGTTTGTTTAGAGCTGAAAGAAAGAAACAAAGAGTACGGAGTACAGAAACAAAATTTATCTTCTAAAGCAATGGAATTTATACAAGAAGGCGACGTTATCTGTATTGATGAGGGTAGTACCGCCATTTCTCTGTCCGAGGCGTTAAGGGAGCGTTTCACAAAGCTAACAGTGGTCACACACTCGCTTGATGTATTTAATATTTTGTGTAATCACAGGGAATTTGAGGTGATTTTATGCGGCGGACACTTTATGAGAACTGAGAATGCGTTTTTTGGACCGTTAGTATTAGATACGTTAAACACGTTACACGTTAAGAAAGCCTTTATATTTCCAAGTGCTGTATCGCTTGAATATGGAATATGTGATTTTCATCAGGATTTATATCAGGTACAAAATGCAATGATTAAAGCTGCTGATGAGATTTATATTCTTGCAGACAGCAGTAAATTTGAAAGAAATGCTCTGCTGAAGCTTGATGATATGAAAGATACTTACAGCTATATTACCGATTCTGACTTACCTGAAGAATTAAGAAGCCTGTACAAAGAAAATAACATAAAGATTTACACGGGAGGAATTTAAAATGAAAACACCCCTGCAAAACCGAAAGCAAATAAATATGATAACAATACTTTTTGCTGCTACCTATATGGTAAGCTATATAACACGGATAAATTTCGGAGCAATCATATCAGAAATGGAGGAAGCTACGAAAATATCAAGAAGCTTGCTTTCTATGTCGATTACGGGCAGCTTTATAACCTACGGAATCGGTCAGATTATAAGCGGACTATGCGGCGACAGGTTTTCGCCTAAAAAATTACTTACGTATGGACTTGTTGCAACTGTCGTTATGAATTTGCTGATACCTGTGTGTAAAAATCCATATCAAATGCTTACGGTATGGTGCATAAACGGCTTTGCACAGAGCTTTATGTGGCCTCCTATGGTAAGACTTATGACAGTATTTTTCTCCGAAGAAGAATACAAAAAAGCGTCGGTGAATATTTCGTGGGGGAGTTCTATCGGAACGATAGCTGTATATCTCATATCACCGCTGATAATTTCTGTATTTGGCTGGAAGGCTGTGTTTATTTTTTCGGCAATATGCGGTATAATTATGATTTTTGTATGGAATAAGTACTGTTATGAAATAGAAACAGTGAAAGAAAGAACAGTACATAATGAAAACCCAAAATCGATGAATGTACTTTTTACACCTTTGATGATATGTGTTATGATTGCAATAATACTTCAGGGAATGCTGCGTGACGGAGTAACAACATGGATGCCTTCTTACATATCGGAAACATATAACTTAAGTAACATTATTTCGATTTTAACAGGTGTTGTTCTGCCGATATTCAGTATTTTGTGTTTTCAGATTACATCAAGACTTTATAGAAAAGCATTTACAAATCCGCTTCTTTGTGCGGGGATAATTTTCGGTGCAGGCTCGTTTGCTGCACTTGCCCTGTTTTTGCTTTCAGGACAAAACGCTGCATTTTCCGTATTTTTTTCTGCATTGCTCACAGGTGCTATGCACGGTGTAAACCTGATGCTGATTTGTATGATTCCGCCCTTTTTCAAAAAATACGGTAATGTATCAACCGTATCGGGTGTACTTAACTCCTGCACTTATATAGGCAGTGCAATATCAACCTACGGAATAGCTGTTCTTTCCGAAAAGCTTGGCTGGGAATACACGCTTTTGATATGGTTATTGATTGCGATTGCAGGAACTGTTATTTGTCTGGTATGTACAAAACCGTGGAAAAAGCATTACAGTAATTAACTTATATACCTGTTATTACATTTGAATTATACTCCTTAATATGTTATGATTAGAATTATTGCAAAAAAGGAGGTAAATATCAAATGAAAAAAATACTATGTTCTGCAATAATAGCACAGGGGCTTCTGCTTGTAGCGGCTCAAGGTGCATATGCAAAGACGCATACCGTGGCACAGGGTGATACAATGTGGAAGATTGCGGTGAGATATGAGGTTGGACTTAGTGAGATAATCGGTGAGAATCCACAGATTGAAAACCCGAATCTTATCTACCCTGGTCAGAGCATCAATATTCCTTCGGTTAATCAGGCTGTGCTTGATTATGAGAGTGAGGTTGTAAGACTTGTCAATGAAATCCGTGCAGAAAACGGATTGTCCGCACTCACGCACGACTGGGAGCTGTCACGTGTTGCACGGTATAAGTCACAGGATATGAAGGATAACGGATATTTCTCGCATACAAGTCCCGTTTACGGCTCACCCTTTGAGATGATTAGGAATTTCGGAATTTCCTTCAAGGGGGCTGCTGAAAACATTGCACGAGGTCAGCAAACACCGCAGGCGGTTGTAAATGCGTGGATGAATTCCTCGGGACACAGAGCGAATATATTGAACTCGTCATATAACAAAATCGGAGTCGGTTATGTTGCTGACGGAAAATATTGGACACAGATGTTTATAAGAAGCTAATTAAGCTATCACCAAAACGTCCCGTTATTTTTATAATGGGACGCTTTGTTTTTTTAGCTTTTGCCTAATGCCCGACGAATACAAAAAAGAATGTATATAAGAAAGGGAAATTAGAATATTTTGCAGGTCGTATGTCGAAAAATGCAAAATAATGTTATAAAATAAACGCTTTCGTATTGACATTTTTCATTAGTTGTGATACTATATAATTGCGTATTTTTGGTTATTTTATCTAAATATGCAATAAATTTCTTGGAGGGTTTCTTATGGAACAATTATCGCTTTTCCTAGGGATATCAGTTTTGACTGCGGCAGTAGCTTTTGCTTTTGCGGCATATCTTTATCTATGGGTGAAGAAGCAAAGTACAGTCAATGAAAAAATCATTGAGGTGTCTGCACTTATTAAACAGGGTGCAAATACTTTTATGCGTCGTGAATACAAAATTCTTGCTATGTTTGCAGCGGTTATAGCAGTACTGATTTTTCTGTTTCTCCCTTCTCCTGTATGGAAGACAGGCAACGAAATTACTGCCAATATCGGAATGGCACTTTCATATATTTTAGGTACAGCACTCTCTGCGGTTGCGGGTAAAATCGGCATCGTTGTTGCCACACTTTCAAACTCACGTGCGGCAGAGGCGGCTCAGAAAGGTATTAAACCTGCATTCCTCATTGGTTTCCGTGGCGGTGCGGTTATGGGACTTTTGGTTGTTGGTTGTTCACTTTTAGGTGTTGCAACTGTTCTTTGGATTGTTGGTGATGCTTCTATTTTGCTTGGTTTTTCATTTGGTGCAAGCTCCCTTGCTCTCTTTGCAAAAGCAGGCGGCGGTATTTTCACAAAGACTGCTGACGTTTCAGCAGACATTACAGGTAAGGTAGAGCTTGGTATTCCTGAAGATGACCCAAGAAATCCTGCGGTTATTTCTGACAATGTTGGTGATAATGTTGGTGACGTTGCAGGTATGGGTGCAGACCTTTTTGATTCAAATGTTGCGGCAATGTCCTCTGCTCTTGTTATTGCACAGTCACTTACAGGTACTTGGGCAAATACTTCTATGGTATTTTGCTATGCAATTTTAGGTCTTTTGGCATCAATTATCGGTATTGCAACAGCAAGACTTGGTAAAAATGGAAATCCTACAAATGCACTTAATTCCTCTACATATGTTACAACTGCGATATTTTTACTTCTGACTGCAGGTGCTACGGCGTTGTTTGACGGCTTTTCGTGGCGTATATGGGGTGCATCATCAGTCGGCTTGCTTGTGGGTGTTATTATAGGTCTTGCGACCGATTACTTTACAGATGATTCAAAACCCATTGTTAAAAAAGTGGCTCGTGCTTCGGCTTCCGGTCCTGCATTTACAATTTTGTCAGGTGTAGCTTACGGCTTTATTTCTGCACTCCCTGCAATGGTAGGTATTGCTGTTTCTGCACTTGCTGCTTACAAAATCTGTGAGCCAATGGGCGAGGGTTATGCACTTTTTGGTATTTCTATGGCGGCTGTTGGTATGCTTTCAATCGTTGGTATGATTATTTCAAATGATGCGTACGGTCCTATTGTTGACAACTCCAGAGGTCTTGCTGAAATGGGTGAGCTTGGGGAAGAAACAATTCGCATTGCAGATGAGCTTGACAGTGCGGGTAACACCGTGAAGGCTGTTACAAAAGGCTTTTCAATTGGTGCGGCAGGTCTTACGGTTATTTCACTTCTCGGTGCGTTTATGTCCGAGGTAAACGAAGCAATTAAAGCTGCTGGCGGTACAGAGCTGATTACAGGTTTTGATATTATGAATCCCACAGTATTCTTCGGTATCCTTATCGGTGCTGCAATTCCTGCGGTATTCTCTGCTATGCTTATTCTTGGTGTTGACAAAAATGCTCAGCGTATGGTTGCAGAAATTCACCGTCAGTTTAATAGTATTGCAGGTCTCAGAGAGGGTACTGTGAAGCCTGAATATGACAAGTGTATTGATATTGCAACTACGGGTGCACTTAAAGAGCTTATTCCTGCTGGACTAATGAGTATTATTGCTACTGTTATTGTTGGTTTTATCGGAGGTCCTTCGGCAGTAGGAGGTTTCCTTCTCGGTAATATCGTAAGTGGATTGTTACTTGCACTATTTATGTCAAACTCCGGCGGACTTTGGGATAACTCCAAAAAGTACGTTGAAGCAGGAAACGAAGATGGAAAAGGCAGCAAGGCTCACAAAGCAGCAGTTATCGGAGACACAGTAGGCGACCCGTTTAAGGATACAGCAGGTCCTTCTATTAACACTCAGATTACGGTTGTATCTCTTGTGGCATCACTTCTCTCGTCACTGTTTGTTGCGTTTTCGATTTTTGGTTAAAAGCTTTGCGTATATAATATAACTGAAAGCCTTGAAATTACTAAATTTCAGGGCTTTTTTGTTTTACAAAAATATTGCGAGGTAAGCAAGATGATTTTGCATACAACCGAAGCTTGTTTACAGGAAAAATGCACAGATAACAATTATGCAAGGGCAGTCAAACATAATTTAACTTTTTGTAAACAAAGAATAAACAAATTTCAAAAACTCTTGACGTACAATAAAAAAAGATTTATTATTTTTAATGTTTATCAATAATTACACTAACGGAGGTCTGTTTTATGAAGAAAATTTTATGCCTCATTCTTGCGGCAATGACGGCGTTTCCTGTGAGTACTGCTTTTGCGACGGAAACAGCCGCTGAAGAAAGCACCGTACAGCAAATGACTTTCACGGTAGAGTCTGCGACAGAGTATGCGATGGAACACGGAAAAACACTTGAGCTTGCCGAGGCACAGCTTAATAAGGCACATCACGAGAGAATTCAGGCTCAAAGGAGCTATAATGAGTTCGTTTCATCAGGGTCAAGCTTTGAAGAGGCACTTAATGAAACAGGCTATTATTTCAATGCTGCCAAGGTGCAGGAGTCAAGTGCCGAGAGGAACATCGAAACTACAAGAAATAATATTACAGTAGACATAAAATCGAAGTTTTACACCTGCCTTAATTATAAGGCAAAGATAGAGGTTGCAAGGGAAAGGCTTGAGAGTGCTGTCAAGCAGCTGGAATATGCCCAAACGAAGTACGAACAAGGCTCTATATCGCTGATAGAACTCAAAACCTTCAAGCTTGCAGTATCCTCGGCACAGATGGAATACAACAGTGTAGTCCGAGATTCCGAGCTTGCACTCACCGATTTTAAGAATACACTTGATATTCCCAAGGAAACAAAGATTACCTTAATCGGAGAATTTGTTCTTCCCGAGCTTACATATGCGGACGATAAAACGGCAGCAGAGCTTGCAAAAAGCCAAAGTGCATACCTTTCAATACAGGATGGAAAGGAGCTTGCCGAGCTTCGTTATAAGGTGGCAAGAGGCTGGTACGGCTCGAATGAGGTGGGTTACCATATCGAGTTTGAAACCTATACCGCATCAATGATTGACCTTGATGAGAGTGAAAAAACGCTTAATTACAGTATATCGGAAATATACAATACCTTGCTTGCATTAAAAGAATCTCTTGGTGTAATGAATGAGTCTGTGGAGCTTCAGTATGATATTGCAAAATCATCTTCACTTCAATATGACTTAGGTATGATTACCGCAACCGAATATGTTGAGGCGGAACAAGATTATTATGAGGCAAAGAA
>JAFULX010000122.1 GCA_017483065.1 Clostridia bacterium
CTTGCGTCAGCGTTATCGGAAATCATTTCCGCAATGATATCGCACGCGCCTGCAAGTGCCTCTTCACCCGATTTCACGTCAAGCTCGTCATTGATATATTCCTCTGCTATTGCAATAATATCATCATCGGGATTTTGTGCAATAAGCGTCATTGCAAGCGGCTCAAGTCCCTTTTCCTTAGCAATAGTCGCACGGGTGCGGCGTTTGGGGCGATACGGGCGGTAGATATCGTCAAGCTCGGTCTGCGTTTTTGCATTCTCAATCTGCTCCTTCAGCTTGTCGTCAAGCTTGCCCTGCTCGTCAATCAGACGCATTATATCGGCACGCTTTTCGTCCAATGCCCGCAGTACGTTCAGCCTTGCATACAAATCACGCAGTACATCGTCGGACAGCGAACCTGTTTTTTCCTTACGGTAACGTGCTATAAACGGTATTGTGCAGCCCTCGTCTATCAGTGCGACCGTATTTTCCACCTGCCACGCTTCAAGCGAAAATTCCTCTGCCAATATCTTCAAAATCTTTTCCATATGTAGGGTTGCTCCTTAAAAATAATTTTATAGTTATTATACACTTTTTTTTGCAATAAAACAAGTGTTTAAAATAAAAATAGTTTGACCTTTCGGGGATTGTATGATATACTTTAAGCCAAGGAGTTGAAATATGAATGAATACATCCGATGAAACCGTAAAAGTCCAGCTTGAGGACGTGTGGGACGTTATGGCGGAACAGCTTGCCGTAGGCGGTACAGTGCGTTTTATGCCGAAAGGTACAAGTATGCTGCCGATGCTGCGTCAGGGTATTGATTCCGTTGTGCTGACCGCCGCACCCGAAAAGCTGAATATATACGACCTGCCGCTTTACAAAAGAGCGAGCGGTCAGTTTGTACTGCACCGAGTGGTCGGTATTGACCAAAACGGCTACATTATGTGCGGCGACAACCAGTTTGAGCGTGAATACGGCATAGCACACAGCCAAATTCTTGCTGTTGCGAAAGGGTTTTACCGTGGTGACGAGTATGTCGACTGCACGAACGAGCAATACCGAAAATACTGCAAAAAGCGTGTTTTGAACAGATATCTTTACGGAAAATTTCCCAAGCTTCACGGTTTGCGTGGCAAGCTTTTGCGAAAACTGCATTTGAGATAACAGAAAGAGGATACAATGCTGTATCCTCTTATTTAATGCGTATCGTCAAGCTCGGAAAGCATTATTTTGCCTTCCTTCAGGCTCTTCTGCACATCTATAATTCTTTGATTTTTCGAGCCTTTGAAATTCAGCTCTATGCTTTTTTCAGCCAAAATGAATTTTCCGTCAACGAGCAAATCGAGCGTTTGGAGAAATTCTTTCCAGCCGTTTTCCGCATTTGCACCCTTTACAAGCTCCTCAAATGTAAAGCCTGTATATGCCATAGTGGATAATCCTGTATTTTTCACCTCGGAGGAAATGTAGGCAAGCTCCTTCGCCTGCAAAAACGGTTCTCCGCCCGAGAAGGTCACTCCGTCCAAAAGCGGATTTGCCTTGATTTTTGCTATAATCTCGTCGCAATCCTCAAAGTAGCCGCCGTTAAGGTCGTGTGAGTTTGGGTTATGACACCCCTCGCAGTTATGAATACAGCCTTGTGCAAAGACGGCAAATCTTATCCCCGGCCCGTCAACGATTGAGTCGTTGGCAAGACCGAAAAGCCTTATCTGCATTGGTTATGCACCTCGTTTTACATCGTAAATTTTATCGGAAATTACCGCAAAGTCCTCTAACGTGAGTGCCTCACCCCGAACTGTTTCGGAAAAACCGCACTCGTTCAGAATTGCGTTAATATCCGCTTTTTCCATTCCCAAGCCGCTCGAAAGTCCGTTTGCAAGAGTTTTTCTTCGCTGTGCAAAGGACGCACGTATCACCTGAAACAGGAGCTTTTCGTCCTTGACTAAAACACGTGGTTTATCAAGCATTTTGAGCCTTAAAACCGCAGAGTCCACCTTTGGCGGCGGATAAAAGCTTGCGGCAGGTACGGTCATAATATATTCAGGCTCGGCAAAATACTGGCAGAAAAGGCTTATTGCACCTGCGTCCCTGCCCTTTTTTGCCGCAATTCGCTCGGCGACCTCTTTTTGCACCATAAATACCATATTATTTACAGGAAGCCTTGCCTCTAAAAGTGCCGTTATAATCGGTGTTGTGATATAATACGGCAGATTTGCCGCAATGCTTATCGGCGTATTGGAAAATTCCTCCGAAATGAGTGCGGTGATGTCGGTTTTTAATATATCCCTGTTTATTACCTTTACGTTGTCATAATCGGCGAGCGTGTACTCCAGAACAGGCAGCAGCCGTTCGTCCACCTCAACCGATACCACCTTTTTACCCGTCCTTGCAAGTGCGTCGGTAAGCACGCCAAAGCCAGGACCAATTTCAAGTACGCAATTTTCGATTTCCGCCGCATCGACAGTTTCCTCCAAAACGCTGTAATCGGTCAGGAAATTCTGCCCGAGTCCCTTTTTGAACACAAAACCGAACCGTACGGCTATGTCTTTTATTGTTTTGATATTTGTTAAATCCATAATATTATCCTTAATTTGCGGAAGCCTTATGCTCCTCAAAATTCTCGGTGAAAATGTGACTGCCGTCCGCTTTTTCGTTGTCGGTGCGGTAGTAGTAATAATTATGCTTTTCGGGGTTTGCAGCCGCAATTATCGAGTCGATACCTGGTGAGCAAATCGGACCTATGGGAAGTCCCGAATATTTATAGGTATTGTACGGCGAGTCTACCTCCAAATCACGATACAGTACCCTGTCAACATTGTACATTCCGTCCGAAATGGCATAAACCACACTCGCATCAATCTGCAAACGCATACCCTTTTCAATTCGGTTTTTGATAACACCCGCAATCCTCGCACGCTCGCCTGCAACCTTCGCTTCACGCTCAACCAACGACGCAAGCGTTACGGTTTCGTACACATCCGATGTTGAAATTCCTGCATTTTTAATCTGTCTTGAAAATTCCGCAAGCATCATATTTATCATTTCCTCCGCCGTCATATCCTTGGAAAACTGATAGGTCGACGGGAACAAAAAGCCTTGCAGGCGGTGTTTGATTCCGTCATCTGGCGGAATTTCGTTCAAAAAATCATAGTTATAATCAGCATTAAGTGCCGCCATAAGCTCACTTTCGTTTGAAAGTCCTGCCTCGGCTATACGCTCGACAATCCTTTCAAGCGAATATCCCTCGGGAATTGTCACGGTGACGCCGTTTTTCAGGTTGCCGCCCTTAGATAGCAAAAGGATTATCTCCTCGTGCGTCATACCCTTTTTGATTTCGTACACACCGAAACGGAGGCTCTTTGCATACTCCGATTTATTTAAATCTTTGAGAAAACGCTTTGTGCTTTTTATAAGACCTGCTTCCTCAAGAGAATTTGCAATAGCGGTTGCGGTGCTGCCCTCGACAACCTCGATTTCAACCACCGTGCCGTCTGCCTTTACACCGCTGAAGCTTGAATAGCAGACAATTCCGATAATACCTGCCAAAACAAGCAGAATTACTGCGGTAATAATATTGCGTCTTTTGCGTTTGCGTTCACGTTCTGCTCGTCTGCGGTTGATTTCATTTATATCAAATATATTCTGATTTTCCATACCGCTCACCTCTTACAGTACAAAGTCAAACTCGAGGTCGCCGATTACAACAGCGTCACCCTCTTTGATACCTGCCTCTAAAAGTGCGTCGATAACACCTCTTGTTCGGAGTGCTCTCTGGAAATACTGCAAGCTTTCCTCGTCGGAGAAGTTCACACTGCCGCCGACAGCCTCAATCCAGCTTCCCGTAATAGTATAAACACCGTTTTCCTTACTGATTTCAAAGCCTTTGTCTGTAAGGTCGATTTCTGCGGTTTCTTCAAGGTTAAGCTCCTGCTCGAACACTTTCACGGGCGGCAGCTTGGAAAGCTCGGCATATGCGGCTTTCATAAGCTCACGCACACCCTTGCCCGTTGCCGCCGAAATCTCGAACACAGTATAACCCCTGTTTTTCATTTCGGCAATAAACTCATTATAAGCTGCCTCGTCCTGTATAATATCGGTTTTGTTCGCCGCAATTATCTGCGGACGGTTTTCAAGCTCCAAATCGTATCTCGAAAGCTCTGCGTTGATTATGTCAAAATCCTCGGTCGGGTTTCTTCCCTCAATCGAGGACACGTCTACAACGTGTATGAGAAGTCTTGTCCGCTCAATGTGGCGTAAAAACTCATATCCAAGACCGACGCCCTCGCTTGCACCCTCGATAATTCCAGGGATATCAGCAAGCACAAAGCTCATACCCTCACCCAAATCGACAACACCGAGATTTGGCACGAGTGTTGTAAAATGATAGTTTGCAATCTTAGGCTCTGCCTTGGTTGTCGCCGCCAAAAGCGTGGATTTTCCGACGTTCGGGAATCCGACAAGTCCGATATCCGCAATCATTTTCAGCTCGAGCATAACCTCACGCTCTATGCCCTTCTGTCCATTTTTTGCAAAATTAGGGGCTTGTCTTGTCGATGTGGAAAAATGCGAATTTCCCCAGCCACCGTTGCCGCCCTTTATAATAACATAATCCTTGTCAAGCTCGGAAATATCGGCAATCAGCTTGCCGCTTTCAACGTCCCTTACAAGCGTACCGACAGGAACTTCGAGTATGATGTCGTCGCCCTTTCTGCCCGTGCAGTGCTTGCCCGAGCCGTCACCGCCGTTTTGTGCAAAATATTTCCTTTTGTATCGGTAATCGGCAAGCGTTGACATACCAGCCTCTGCACGCATAATCACGCTGCCGCCCTTACCGCCGTCACCGCCGTCGGGACCGCCTGCCGCAATGTACTTTTCACGCCGAAACGATATCGAGCCGTTACCGCCGTTTCCCGCCTTAATCAAAATTTTCGCTTTATCTGTAAACATAGCATTTTCTCCGCAATTTTATATTGTTAGTTCAATAATACCACAAAATTCCACAAATTGCAAGTATATCAATATTCTTTCACTATTATTTTCACTCACCATCTATAAGGGGGAATTAACTATACCTTTAGTTAATTCCCCTTATACATATTATTTTATTCTGTTTTTTACCACAACATATAGGTTACATTTGCAACCTCATTCATACGGTCTTCCCAAGACAATTCTTCCACACCGTTTGCAATTTTATTCATACTCATATAAGTAGTTGCCTTTACCGCCCTTTGAAGGTTATACATATCTATCATTTCATTAGAATTAAAATGAATTCCAGATATATCTTTCATCATTTCATAATATGCTTGGTCAAGAGCAGCGTTCAAAATACAAGTTGCATAGAACTCTTTCAAACCTTTTGCTGATGTACTAAGACCAGTTAATTCGTTTGTTAAATCTTTTGCGAAATTTACAATACTGAATACACCAAAAGTCGCCTTATCTGTTAGTGCTGAAAGAACTTTATCAATGCCTTCATCTCTCAAATCATTAAAAAATCCTATCCATTTAAAAGTATATTCATCTCTCATTTCTTCTATGGATTTATATATCAAATCATTACCTGCATTTGTTTCCCTAAAATATTTTTCAATATTATCTAAATAAACTATATTTTGAGAATAGTCTGCTAATATATAACTCAACTCTTTTGCTGAAAAAGCCGTTAAATCAGCAAATAATCCTACATCATCAATCGCATTTGATAAGTATTTAAGCTCGGGAACCGTTTCCGATAATTTATTTAAATCTTTAATACTTCTTATTTCTAAGTTTTCCGTTGGAAGTTCGTCAAGGCATTGATTGTTTCTATACCACTTTTAGTGAAGATAATTCCGTCTATTATTTCAGCCTTTTCATATCTATTGATGCCGTCAAACAAGCTTATAACTTGTGCAAGACCTGCTTTAACTGCGGTTTTGGTAGCATCTTCGCCTGATAATAATTGTACAATCCCATCAAACAAACCACTACCCCAACTCATTGCAACATTATCTAATACACTGTTAGAGTTTTCTAAATACGCATATATTTCCTCGCTATATTTCGCGAATGAAATATTGTTATGTTCTCGCATTATTGAGTATGCCATATTTATTCCGTTGATGGTTTCATCTGACAAACTATCATAGTCATAATTGCCATTATATTCTATGTATACAGTCTGTGTGCTGTCGTCCCAATTAACTGTAGCACCAAGACTTTCACAAAATGCTCTAACAGGTGTTAATGTTCGACCATTCCGTACCTGCGACGGAACATCTAAGTTACATTTTTTCCATTCGATAGGTTTATCGGAAGATGCAATATATAAATGATCTGTATTTAGAGGTACTATCAACGCTCGGTCATTATGCCGAATAAACGCCGTTTGTAAGGGCTGATTCCATTTAACTTCATCGCCCATTGTTTCTGCAATTTCTCGTATTGGTAGTAATATCCTACCGTGATCGTTAATTGGTTCTTGGTCTAAGGAAAGTTTGTTGCCGTTTAATACCACCTCAATTTCTTCTTGATATTCTATATCATTATGTATACTGATTGCATATACAGAAAAGTCACCTTCTGTTATCTGCAAAACACAATACATAGAAAACGGCAATCCAATATATTCATCTTCAAAGCCAAATCTTTCTTGACACGACAATTCTAATTTATAAATATTATCCCTACATTCCTCAAGCACCTTGTAATTTTGTATATCAAGCACTAATCTTCCATCAACTCCCTGTTGTGATACATAGTAATAACCATTTTTATAATACCATTTCTTTTGATTATCATTGTAATAATGAATATCTCTATTATGTAACCCTACAATTTCTAAATCAGAGATATTAAAACCTAATTCCAATATCTCATCTATCGAATCTGCATAATATTTTACATATCCTAATTCATGACTTATACCATTTTCATCTATTACCATATCATATACTTCTTCATTTGTATAATAATCGTTATTACATAGATACAACTCTTCAAAATATTGGTTAAATATAATCATTTCCAGTATTTCATCTGCTGATGTATTATTGTCTAATCTTATGTCATTTTGGTATACTTCATTTACATAAAACGATAAAATATCCATTGCATCATCAGTTAATGACGGCATAGCATACGTAATAGTATGACAGGAAATAAATAGTATAACTAATACCTTAACTAATTTGATTATTCTTTTCATTTGTAAATTCCTCCCAATAAATAAAAAATGCGTCAACCGAAGCTGACGCATCGAAAAACGCAAGCTCCAATTGTCGCCAAACAAAAATTCCCACTATAATCACTATATATGTGAAAACAGAGCATATGCATTTTTACCTTATGATATAAACACATATACAGTGATTGTGTGAGCTATTGAATTTTTGTTTGGCAACTATAATTTTACCACAAATTCACAGGCAAGTCAAACATTTTTTCAAAAAAGTCTTGCAAAGCTTGTAATATTGTGGTACAATATATCGGTAATTGAATAAAAAGGCTGTGAAGAAAGCAAGTAGCTTGCATATCCCACAAGAGAGCAATGGTCGTCGGCTGTGAGCCGTTGCGGTAAGTGTGCAATTGTGAAATTTCCTTTCGGAGCTGTATCGGTGAAGCCGTTTTGCGGTGTGTAGTCGGTAACGCTGTCTGCGGTGCGTCAGTCCGCAAGATTAACGAGTGCCTGCATTTTGCAGGAATTTGGGTGGTACCACGGAGTTAATATACTTCGTCCCTTGTCAGGGACGGAGTTTTTTTGTCCCGAAAATTTTACTATTATATAAGGAGGAGTTTAAATTGAAAAACAAGCTTGCACAAATCAAAGAAGACGTGCTTATGCACCTCAAAGAAGCAAACGAGCTTGACGCCCTTGAGAATATCAGAATTAAGTATCTCGGCAAAAAGGGCGAGCTGACCGCTGTTTTGAAGGGTATGGGTGCATTGTCCGCCGAGGAAAGACCGCAAATCGGTGCTTTGGCGAACGAAATCCGTTCACTTTTGGAAAAGGAAATTGACGAGAAGAAAACCGAGCTTATCAAAAAGGCAACCGAGGAAAGGCTCAAAAAAGAGGTCATTGACGTTACAATGCCGGGCAAAAAGCAGCCGTCGGGCAGTCTGCACCCCCTTACAAAGGTGCTTGACGACATCAAGGACATTGCAATTGGTATGGGCTTTGAAATTGCGGAAGGTCCCGAGGTTGAGCTTGACTATTACAACTTTGAGGCACTCAATATCCCGAAAAATCACCCTGCAAGAGATACGCAGGATACCTTCTATGTAAGCGACAATGTAGTTCTTCGTACACAGACATCACCTATGCAGATTCGTGTTATGGAGAACAAAAAGCCGCCTATCAGAATTATTGCACCTGGCAGAGTTTACCGTTCGGACGCAGTTGACGCTACACATTCACCCGTATTCCATCAGATTGAGGGACTTGTTGTTGACAAGGGTATCACTATGGCTGACCTTAAAGGTACGCTTGATGCGTTTATGAAGGCGCTCTACGGCAAGGAAACACGCACACGTTTCCGTCCGCATCATTTTCCGTTCACCGAGCCGTCGGCTGAAATGGATATTTCCTGCTATGTATGCGGCGGCGAAGGCTGCCGTGTATGCAAGGGCGAGGGTTGGATTGAAATTCTCGGCTGCGGTATGGTGTACCCGAAGGTGCTTGCAAACTGCGGTATAGACCCCGAGGTATATTCAGGCTTTGCGTTCGGTTTCGGCTTGGAGCGTGTTGCTATGGGCAGATATAACATTGACGACCTGCGTCTTTTCTTTGAAAATGACACAAGGTTCTTGAAACAGTTTTAAAGGAGGGCGGAAAATATGAAAGTACCTATGAGTTGGTTTGGCGATTATACAGATATTTCAGGTGTTTCGCCCAAGGAATATAATGATGCACTTACAATGTCGGGTTCTAAGGTTGAGGGCATAGAATTTCTCGGCAAGGAGCTTGACAGGGTTGTTTCGGGAAAAATTAACAGCGTAACACCCCACCCTGATTCCGACCATCTTGTTATCTGTATGGTTGATGTCGGCGGCGAGGTTTTGCAGATTGTGACAGGTGCACCGAATGTTAAGGAGGGACAGATTGTTCCCGTTGCACTTGACGGCTCGACACTCCCGAACGGTGTTAAGATTAAAAAAGGCAAGCTGAGAGGCGTTGAGTCAAACGGTATGCTCTGCTCGCACGATGAGATGGGTATTACTGAGGCAGACCTTGGCTACGAGCCTGAATACGGCATTTTAATCCTTCCCGAGGATACCGAAATCGGAATTGAAATGCGTGATTATTTCGGTCTTAACGAGAACGTGGTCGAGTTTGAAATCACATCAAACCGTCCCGACTGCTTCAGCGTAATCGGTCTTGCACGTGAAACCGCCGTTACCTTTGACAAGCCGTTTAACGTACCTGTACCCAAGTACACTGAAAACAGCGAAAACATAAACGACTATGTTTCGGTTGAGGTGAAAAACCCCGAAAAGTGTCTGCGTTACAGTGCTAAGATGGTTAAAAACGTAAAAATCGGTCCGAGTCCGAAATGGCTTGCCGCAAGACTTCGTGCGTGCGGTGTGCGTTCGATTAACAATATTGTCGATATTACCAACTATCTCCTTTTGGAGTACGGTCAGCCTATGCACGCATTTGACCTGCGTGATTTGGTCGGCGGAAAAATCGTTGTAAGAGATGCAGCTGACGGCGAGGCTATCAAAACCTTAGACGAGCAGGACAGAACACTCACTGCAAACGACCTTGTTATTGCAGACGGTGAAAGAGCCGTTGCTGTTGCAGGCGTTATGGGCGGCTTTAATTCAGAGGTCAAGTCCGACACAACAACAGTTGTATTCGAGTCGGCAACCTTTGACGGTGCAAGCGTAAGACAGACCGCACAGCGTCTGGGACTGCGTACCGAGGCTTCGTCAAGATATGAAAAGGGACTTGACGCAAACAACACCGTTCCTGCTTTGGAGCGTGCGTGCGAGCTTGTTCAAATGCTCGGCTGCGGCGAGGTTGTAGGCGGTATGATTGATGTTAAGGGCAATATTCGACCGCTTGTTACACTCACACTCCGACCCGCAAAAATCAACGCATTCCTCGGCACGGATATCCCGACTGCTGATATGATTTCAACTCTTACCAAGCTCGGTTTTGAGGTTGACGAGGCTAATATGACGGTGACAGCACCCTCCTTCCGTCCTGATATCGAGTCGGAGGCAGATGTTGCGGAGGAAATTGCACGTTTTTACGGTTATGATAAAATTCCGTCCACCTTGCTTTCAGGTGAGGCAACAGTCGGCGGCAAAACACCGCTTCAAAAGCTTCGTGATAAAATTAACAGAACGCTTGTCGGCTGCGGTATGAGTGAAATTTACACGTACACCTTCACCTCTCCGTCCGATTTTGATAAAATCAGAATCCCCGCGGATAGCTCCTTGCGTAACACCGTAAAAATCACAAACCCGCTCGGCGAGGATACCTCGATTATGCGTACAACCACAATTGCGTCAATGCTCAATATTCTGTCATACAACTACAGCCACAGAAACGAAAATGTAGCATTGTTCGAGATTGGCAAGATTTATCTGCCTAAGGGCGATGTACTCCCCGAGGAGCCTGAAAAGATTACGCTCGGACTTTACGGCGATTACGACTTCTTCGCACTAAAGGGTATTGTTGAGCTTTTGGCTGACACGCTCAATATTGACGGTATGGAATTTGCAAGAGAGAGCGAAAACCCGACCTTCCATACTGGAAGATGTGCCAAGGTTACAATCGATGGTAAGGATATGGGTGTAATCGGCGAAATTCACCCCGATGTACTCAAGGCTTACGGGCTTGACACTTCCTGCTACGTTGCCGAGCTTGACCTCGCAGCAATTTTTGCAGCGGCAGGCGGTACGGTTAAATATAAGCAGCTGCCGAAATTCCCTGCTGCACAGCGTGATATTGCACTTTTGGTTGACAAGAGCGTTGCCGTTGCTGATTTGGAAAAGACAATCAGAAAGGCGTCGGGCGAAATTCTTGACAGCGTTAAGCTTTTTGACGTTTACGAGGGCGCACAAATACCCGAGGGCAAAAAGAGCGTCGCATATGCTATCTTCTTCCGTGCAAGCGACCGAAGCCTTACAAACGAGGAAATCAGCAAGGTGTTTACCAAAATAACAAAGGACCTCGAATATAAAAACGGTGCTGTCCTGAGATAAGCGAGGATAAAAATGGATTTTGTCGCAATAGATTTCGAAACAGCGACTTCTGTTCGGACAAGTGCGTGCAGCATCGGTATCTGCGAGGTTGCTGATAACCGCATTGCCGCACGCCGCTCGACTCTGATAAGACCCGTTCCTTTCGAGTTTAACGAGTATAACACAATGATACACGGAATCACACCCGAAATGGTGTTTGATAAGCCGAATTTCGGCGAGCTGTGGCATCATATAAAACCTCTTTTGGACGGAAAGCTTGTTGTTGCTCACAATGCAAGCTTTGATATAAACGTGCTTTTGAGTACTTTAGACTATTTCGGAATTGAGTATCCGACATTTGACTATATCTGCACGGTCAAGCTTTCGCAAAAAGCCTACCCCGACCTTTTCAGTCACAAGCTCAACGCTCTTGCCGATGCGTTCGGGATTTGCTTTTCACATCACGACGCCTGTGATGACGCTTATGTTTGTGCAAGAGTGTTAATGCAGATTACAGAGGATTTTAAAATCAAAACACTTGCCGAGCTTGAAGAAAAGTTTGATATCGGAATAGGTCACGTTTACCCCGGATATAAGGAGCCGTGCAGGAAGAACAGAAAAAAGCAGAAGAAATAAAGTAAGGGTGCAGTTCATTTTGAACTGCACCCTTTTTATGCTATATTTATATTATACACAACCCTGTGCCTTCATTGCCTCTGCAACCTTGAGGAAGCCTGCAATGTTTGCACCTGCCATATAGTTACCCTCTGTGCTGTACTCCTTAGCTGCACTGTCACAAGCTGCGAAGATGCTCTTCATAATACCCTTGAGCTTTGCGTCAACCTCCTCGAATGTCCAAGAAAGACGCTCGGAGTTCTGGCTCATCTCAAGACCTGATGTTGCAACGCCGCCTGCGTTTGCCGCCTTTGCAGGTCCGTAAAGGATACCGTTTGAAAGATAAACCTCAATAGCCTCGGGAGTGGAAGGCATATTTGCACCCTCTGATACTACCTTACAGCCGTTCTTAACAAGAGCTTCTGCACTTGCTTTATCAATCTCATTCTGTGTAGCACACGGAAGAGCAATGTCACAGGGAATTGTCCAGATACCGCTGCAGCCCTCTGTATAAACAGCGTCGGGGTGAGTGGTAACATATTCCTTAATTCTCTTTCTTTCAACCTCTTTGAGCTGCTTTACGCAAGCAAGGTCAATACCGTTCTTGTCGTAAATATAGCCGTTCGAGTCGGACATAGCAACCACCTTTGCACCAAGCTCGGTAGCCTTCTGTGTTGCGTAGATAGCAACGTTACCCGAACCCGAAACAACAACTGTCTTACCGTTGAAGCTTTCGCCGTTAGCCTTGAGCATTTCGTCTGTAAAATAGCAAAGACCAAAGCCTGTAGCCTCTTTTCTTGCAAGCGAGCCACCGTAGGTAAGTCCCTTACCTGTCAGCACGCCTGTGAACTCGTTCTGAAGTCTTTTATACTGTCCGAACATATATCCGATTTCTCTTGCACCTGTACCGATATCGCCTGCGGGAACGTCACAGTCAGCACCGATATGACGGTAAAGCTCTGTCATAAAGCTCTGGCAAAATCTCATAACCTCGCCGTCAGACTTACCCTTCGGGTCAAAGTCAGAGCCGCCCTTGCCGCCGCCCATCGGGAGAGTGGTAAGGCTGTTTTTGAACACCTGCTCAAAGCCGAGGAACTTGATAATTCCGATATAAACGGACGGGTGAAGTCTGATACCGCCCTTATACGGTCCGATTGCAGAGTTATACTGAACTCTGAAGCCTCTGTTTACCTGTGTTTTGCCGTTATCGTCTACCCAAGGTACACGGAAGATAATCTGTCTTTCGGGCTCTACAAGTCTGTCTATAACGCCTGCCTCAACAAGGTCGGGACGCTTTTCAACAACAGGCTCGAGGGTTTCCAAAACCTCTGTCACAGCCTGAATGAACTCAGGCTCGCCTGCGTTACGCTTTTTCACGGTTTCGAGTACACCAATTAAATACTCATTTTTCATTTCCAAGTCCTCCATATTATAGATTAGAGTTTCAAAAAAAACCAAATTTATTATACACTCCATACGCATAAAAATCAAGATTTTTTTGAAACTTTTCCTATTATTATGCCCAAATCGTGCAACACATACGAAAATTTATTCAGAAAAAAGCAAAAAAGTATGCAATAATTTACCAAGCAAAAACGACCGCCAATCTTGCGGTCGTATAAGATGTCATTCCTCGGAGGCTGTTTCCTCCAGATAGCGTGCAATAATACTCTTTTCCAAAAGCTCACGCATCTCGCTGTTAATAGGATGTGCAATATCCTTGTATTCGGTATCCGAAATCTTTCGGGACGGCATTGCCGTAAACAGCTTGTCCTGACCTTCGATTACCTTTATGTCGTGAACAACAAAGGCATTGTCGAAAGTAACCGATACAATTGCCTTCATTTTTCCCTCAGCTGTGATTTTCTTTACTCTGATGTCTGTAATTTCCAACACAACTCACCACCCTCCACAGAGCAAAATAGATATTGTTTTCTGTCTGTCCAAAAGATGATGGAATTATTATTTATCAAATTGTATTATATATCATTTGTACAGATTTGTCAATAAAAAAATATTTTTGTCAAAAAA
>JAFULX010000123.1 GCA_017483065.1 Clostridia bacterium
GGTCTATCTCCTGTTGAATACAGACACAGAATCGCATAACAAAAGCGACCAAGATTCCTCTTAGTCGCTTTGTATAAATTTCCTTTTTAATCTTTGTCTAACTTTTTGGGGTCAGTTCAATTCTGTACGCAGTTTTATTTTTATAGGGGTGGAAATTTAAGCGGTGTTGTGATATACTATGTATAAACGATATAGTATATATCGCTAATACACAGAAAGCGAGAAACAAAATGACGAAAAAACATAGCTGCTGTTTTACGGGACACCGCCCTCAGAGCCTGCCTTTCCGTTTCAATGAGAACGACGAACGCTGTATTGATTTGAAGCGTAGGCTGAAAGATACCATAATTGAAATGATAACTCAAAACGGAGTTACGCATTTTATAAGTGGAATGGCTATTGGCGTTGATATGTACGCCGCTGAAATTGTGCTTGAATTAAAAGAAAAATACCCGAATATATCGTTGGAAGCCGCTATCCCCTGCGAAAATCAATCCGCAAAATGGGCTGAGCAGCTTCGCAACCGATATAACGATATTTTAGAAAAATGTGATATCCGCACTGTTCTTCAGCATAGTTACACCGCTGATTGTATGCACAAGCGCAACAAATATATGGTTGATAATTCCAACTGGATTATCGCCGTATGGAATGGTAAACCCAGCGGAACGGGAAAGACGGTTAAGTATGCGGAAGAATGTGGGTGTAATGTAACAAAAATAACGGTTTAAATCGTCATCTTACATCAAGGTAATATCATTCTTCTACAAAACCACAATCCAAAACAAAATCATTATTTAATGCTTTAATTTTCATATATTTTCCAGAACAAGCTTTTAATACATTTTTACTAATAATAGTTTTAATAATTGTTGCATCGTCATTATTTTTTAAAGTACAGTCATACAATTTATATCCTGACCATTCTAATATGATATTAACACTGAACACATTATGTTTAATACTGAGGTACGCTAATATAAAGAAGAAAATAAGGAATTCTACAGTTTCATCCCATAAAGTAAAATCAAAGGCAAAAAGTGGTAGTATGTAGGATAAAAGAAATTCTACCGTGATAGTTTTGCACTCTTTGACTGTTATTATTTCAAATTTTTCTACTGTGTCTTTTTTGGAAATTGAAAAATTCACCTTCATTACTAATAACGAAATTGCACTAAATAATATTATGAAAATAATGCTTAAAATTTCGGTATATGGATTTTGGCTTTTCATTATTATGCTTTTTATATTTATGAAAAGCACTGTAATCCATAGTGGTACAAATGACAGAAAGTATAGCGAAAAAGATAACATGATATTCATTTATTACAATCCTTTCGCTACCAAACTTTGGTTCCGTCAACTTCTACAGGTTTTTCTTCAATTATATCCCACATAGCTTTTCCGCAAAGTAATTTTACTAATTTCTCTGCATTATTCTTTTCGCTAGTGTCAAACATTTTTTTGTCAGCGGTAAGAGGAATATTAAAATACTTTGCTGCTTTATCTCGATTTTTCTTTTGAGATAGCAACTGAAGTTTTGACTTACTAAATGACGTAAATCGTCTTGGGTTTTGGCCTGTTGTTGCTGTTGATTCAAAAATGCTAATATCAGATATAATCGCCATTGTTTTGATTTCTGCAACAGCCTCATTGCATTTATTTCTATATGCACGTTCCATATTAAAGAGTGTTTCTCCAGACATATCCATAAAATAAACGGTTTTATCAAAAATTAATACGTTTATTGATGTCCTTAAATTCAGAACCTTTTTATCAATTTCAAAGAATTTACCTTGATTATGAAGAAATCTGTTCTTCAATATAGTTATAGGAGAGTTCATAGAGATAAGCTTTATTTGATGTTCTTGACCATCAAGTTTGATTTCACCGCTTATTCCATATGCTTGCGGCTTTAAGGTCATAGGGTCTGTTTCTACATCTAAGTTAGCAATTCCTTGAAACAATGCATCTAAATCAATATCAACATTATTGTCTTCTTCACTTATTTTGTATATTGTAGTTCCGTTACAAGTTCCGTCGTATTCCCGTACATCAACATAAGAAGATAAACGATTTTTTGAATCGTTAGTATAAGTCTCTGAAATGCTATCAATCAACTTATTTGTTCTATCATCGGGTTCCAGCTCTATTTTTCTGCAATTATAAGTAGTTCCGTTTCTTTTTGAGTGATTGTAACACAATAAAAAAACCGACCAATTTGTGCAGTTCTTAATTTCCTGAAAAATGAGTTTTACTTTTTCTAACGACATTTTACACCTCTTTACTTGTTTCCTTTGGCTCTATTACGTGTTTAGCTTAGTGTGTTTATTATATTTTCGGCAGGATAGAATGTTGGTCTATGGTGTGTCTAATATAATCCCACTTTGCGACCCTCATCTTTTTTATTGTTTTTCCGCTTCCGAAATCCAATAAATCCTCTCTGCTTAGTGAGCCTATAACCTTATCTAAGCTTCCTAATCCTGCAGAAGAAAGCAGATATGCTTCCTCTGGATTGCATAGTTTGCAATATACTAATAGCTGTCCTAAATTTTGTAATGTGAGTTGTGTCTTTTTTGCTTCTATAAAATAAATTTCAGCTTTGTTGCTCCACTTTACTATTCCGAGAACATCTATTTCAATTCTTAATCCTACGGCTTGAGGATAATACTGTATAACACCATATTGTTCCAGAACAGAGTCGAGATTTACGGAATGACAATCGACAACTATAATCTCGCATTTTTTAGTTTTATATTTATCCTGCAAATATGTACGAAGCCAGACACACATTTCTGCATACAGTTCAACTTCCTTGCTTACATTATTCACCATAGCCTAATTCCTTTGCCAGTTCAGTCCAAGACTCGAAATGCTTTCCTCTAATCGCTTCAGGTAAATACTCATCATTTACCATAGGATGGAATGGCTTCTCTTTCTTTCGTATTGGCTTTTCCCAATAAAATTTATGAGTTTTATTTTCATCTAAGTATTCCAGTAACTCATTGGCATATTTTTCCAACGCTTTTTGCTTATGTTCAATATTGAAGCCAATTGGAAGAAACTCATTTGCCCAAATTTTCACTTGATGTTCCTTTTTCCAGTAATACGGCTTTCCTTCGTTATATTTTTTTAAGTTTGAATCGCGAAAATTAGGATGACCGAAATCTATTGTCTGTACGGGAATATCTAAGCTTTTCAACATATTTGCTATGTCTATTACCAACTGCCAATTACCTGGGATTTCTATGTATACTCTATGGCAGCCGTCCTGACCGAAAGCAATATTGCTCTTGCGAATATATCCAGTTACATCAGCCATTCCTCGTAAGAGTTCTTTTCGTTCATCAGTAGTCATATTAAATAATTCATCATTCATACTCATTGTAGAGTGATGAACCCCGTTTCCGATAAATCTTAATATTTCACGCATTGTATAATCTTCGTTCGGTTTTGTAAAAGAAATTTGAGTAGCACGCTTGTTTTGAGAAATGGGGAGAGAATAGCCAATTAAAGGTTCAATAATATTTCTTATATCAGTTAAACTGCTTTTTACATATACAGAAACCTCTCGTCCTTCATCATCAATTAAGTTTTTATGTGGCAATTCAATAGTAATTGTTGTGGCATCTGATTTTCGTTGTACTTCGCCATTTCCAAGTATCATACCTATAAGATATGCCATTTGTGCGTTCATTTAACATCGTCTCCTTTATCTTCCTTTGATAAAACATCAAATATTCTATCTGCAATAGCCTTTGCCATTAAAGGCGGAACAGCATTGCCAATCTGTGTTCTTACAGCTACTTTTGTACCGTAAAAAATATAGTTATCATCAAAAGATTGTAATCTTGCAGCTTCTCGTGGTGTTATTGCTCGGTTTAAGAATGGATGATTATTAGTACCATTAGAAGCAGCATCAAATCTTGTATCAATAGTTGGTGAAGGCTCGTCCCACTTCAATCTTCCCCAAGTAGAATGGAACTTTTGCTTCCCCAGCATTTCTTTTGGTAAGCATTCTTTCCCTTTTTCAGGCGGTATCATTGAAAGCTTTTCTATCGCTATTTTGGCGTGATTTGAAGCCTGATGATTATAAAGCATTTTGCTGTTTTTTCTCATCATTTTCTGATAATCAGAAGTTGCTTTCATTTTGTACGCTTGTTCAAATGCACCTTCATTTGATTCCAAATATGCCAAGTCAGATATAGCTTCTCTTACTGTAACAGGTTTATTTACAGTTGCAGTCGGGAGAGTTATTTTTTTGTTTTTACAGCATATAAAAATTGTTCGTTCTCTGTTTTGTGGAACGCCAAAATCGGAAGCTTTCAAAACACCAACATCAACTTGATAACCCAATTTTCCGATGGCTGATAAAATCTGTTCCTTGAACCAACCTTTGGAAGTTGAAAGCAGTGTTTTAACATTTTCAATTACAAATACATCTGGTTGTAATTTTTCTACTAAATTCAGGTATTCAATAAATAAAAAATTTCGAGGGTCGTCCAAACCCAACTTCTTTCCTTTCATTGAATAACCCTGACAAGGCGGACCGCCAATTATCATATTAACGCCATTTTTCTCAGACAAACTTATAATGTTACCAAGACTTCTCCATTTTTGTCCACTTTCATCAACCCAAAAACGAGTTTTTCTTGGTAGAGTATCATCTGGAACTTTAAACGCCATATCGCCAAAACAATATCCAATCCACGCTGTACCATTTTTGATATACGGAAAAACTTCCTTATATGTTATGGCGTTTTGATTTCCAATCAGCAAATATTTTTTGTTGTATTTAGTTATAAGCGAAAAAAGTTCTGTAAATTTTGAGAATGGCGGATTTGTTACAATAATGTCTGCTTCTTTTAAATATGCAACACACTCATTGCTGCGAAAGTCTCCGTCACCCTTTAATTTTTTTACTACCCCTTTGCTCTTTAAAAACTCTGTTATAAGCTCATCATCAATAATGCTATCTGTGGAATACGGCAAATTGCTAACTTCCATTACATAGGCAAAATTATTTGAAATCGCTGTTTTCTCGCTATCGCATAATCTGCTTTCGCTGACAATTCGAGATCCTTTATAAGAAGTGCAAATCAGTTTCTTTAATTTTAAAACATTAAAATTCTTTAAGAAGTACTTTGAAAATGCTGACTCAAAAGGGTCATCGCAGTTACATAAGGTCAACGGAAGTCCCATATCACAGAACGGCAGATTTGTCAACCCCTTCTCTGAAAATTTTTTTGAGGGGTTCATAGCACAAAAGCTGTCAGATGTCAAGTCTTTTCTGAAATATTTTTCGGAAAGTCCAGAAGCACAAACCGAGGAAAATGTCAAGACCTTTTTCAAGATTTTTTTCTTCGGTGCAGAACTCAGAAACAAGGTTGCAAATCTTACGGCAGAGCTTGATGCTTCGGAGTACAGAACATTCATCTACCCTCGTACAATTAAAGGAGCAAGCACGGCTGAGTTCATCAGGACAAAGCGTGAGTACGACAATCTTCGTGCTGAGGTAAAGGAAATGGGCAGAATTGCCGATGAAATCGAAAAGGCAATGTACGAAGCACATCTTGACGAATTTGTCAATACCTTTTTTGAAAAAAAGTTCGGCAAGGTGAATGACGGCGATATTCTCGTATTGGAGATTGAGTTCTGATGGCGTATTGCAGAGTTGAAACAGCAGACGGATACACAGTAATGTCAAATTATCATTTGCGAGATAAGCGACTCTCTCTTAAAGCCAGAGGTTTGCTCTCTCAGATATTGTCGCTCCCTGAAAAATGGGATATGACAATCTCAGGTTTATCGAAAATCAATCGTGAGTGTTCGGACACTATTGCTTCTATTATAAAAGAACTTGAAGCAACAGGATATATCACTCGATACCGAGAGCGACGAAAAAACGGCACTTATGGCGAAATATTCTACGATATAAGAATGAAGCCACGACATTTTGATGACCCTAAACGGAAAAAATCCGAACGGGTAAAACCCAAACAGATGTCCTCGGCACAATTAAGTAAAGAGAAATCAAATAAAGAAAAAGAAAATAAAGAGCTTTTTAATATCCATCAATCTATCCTGCCTGATGGGATTGATAAGATTGACGGATACAGAGCAATCATTCTTGAAAATATTGAATACGACTTAATCGTAGACCAATACAACAAAGCACAGCTTGATGAAATTGTCGATATAATGCTTGAATGTGTATGCTCCGAAGCGGAAACGCAGAATATCGGAAGGGACAAAGTTCCGACCGAGCTTGTCAAGAACCGTATTTTAAAGCTCGATTCTATGCACATTGAATATATCTTCTCCTGCCTGAAAGAAAATCCAAGCAAAGTGCGTAATATCAAGTCCTATCTGAAAACAGTCCTGTATAATGCTGGCTTGCCTGAAATTCCTTGACCTCGCCGTGTTCCTGAGCGTAGTCAAAAGACTGAGTGTAGAGCTTTGAGCGTTCCTCGGTCTGTTCGGCTGACTTTTCCTCTATTTTCTGAGCTGACAATGCCTTGTTGACAGAAGCAAGTGCTTCCTTGTATTTCGGCATATCAGGCTTTGAAATAGTGAGAGTGGTCTTATCACCGTCTGTTCTTCCGCTGAACTTTACGCCCTGCTTATCGAGAATATCCGCAACAGCAAGTGCCTTTTCTGTTCCGAGCTTTGCGTAACTCTTATCGGGAATGTCCGTATATGCCGTATTTCCGATGATGTTATTCTTTTTAGGCTTTGGAGCTTTCTGTTCAGGCTCAGCCTTTGGCTGTTCCTGTGTGGGATTATCCTTTGCCTTTCCCGTAACCTCGGCGATAATCGCCTTGTAGCTGTCTACATCTGCCTTACCGATGGTGAGTGTGGTTTTATCACCGTTAATTCTACCGCTGAACGCTACATTTTGCTCTGTGAGCTTTTCTGCAACCTTTTCAGCCGTGCTTGACTTCAAACGGAAATATTGCTTATCTTCAATATCCGCATAGGCTGTATTGCCGATGATATTCGACTTTTCGGATTTCTCAGTTGTCTGCTCCTGTGTCTTATCTTTCCGAAGCTGAAAAACTTTTCACAGAACTTAAAAAAGAAAAGCTCCGTGTTAAACAGCTTCAAAAGGAGTGCGACTCTCTTGAAAGGTTGATGGCAGTTACACGAGAAGCAAACGAACTGTTGAGTACAACAAACGAACTTCTTGAAAAGCGTGTTGAGGTCTTGGAGCCA
>JAFULX010000124.1 GCA_017483065.1 Clostridia bacterium
CTCTGCCAAACCGCTGTTTTTTATAAATTGCAAATCCTCTGTAACCTCAAGGTCAGGATTCTCTGTTTCGGCTATAACAGCATCCCAAGATTTTTCTTCTGTTCTTTTCATCGTATATAGCGGTTCTTCTGTATCCAATATCGTTGCATCTGAAAACATCACTGCTTCAGAACTGATTTTTTTCGTTGAATATTTAGGTTTACCCTTTTTCTCCAACAGTGTATAAGGCTTTACGTCCATTCTTTTTGACAGTTCCATTGCCTTGCCTATATCAAATATCGAGAAACCTTTTTCGTACATAGCATACACATCATCGGCAGTCCATTCATTTTTGTTTTGTATTTGAAAAAACTTATCATTGTCAGAATTTTCTGTGTCCTCAATATCTATGCTGTCAATCACATTAGATGAAAAGTTTTTTATCGCATCTATTGAATTAGTTACTTCTAATGAGGATATATATTCCGTTGCACCTTCTGCTGCATACACCGATGCTGACGAAAATATTGAGAATGCAAGAATACAAGATAACAGTCTTATAAATTTTTTCATAATATCTACCTCCGTTAGTTCATTTTAAATTCTATTTGAGTTGTTCCGACAAAGCCGCTGTTAAACTGAAATGACATCAAATTTATTACTCCGCTGAAAGTACTGTCCGTGTCGACATTCACATCATTGAGCCTGAATTTAATGTTCCCATCTTCAATTGAAACAAACTCTATTTTTCCTGCTATATTGTTGATGATTTCCTCTTGTACAGACGCACTGTCCAACAAAAGTTCATCGCTGTTATATAGCACCTCGAAGACTCGGTTCTCAAAAGAAGATACGTTTCTTGCAATCAATGGCACAACTATTTTATCTCCATCTGTACCCGAATAACTGTATGTCGTTTGTAAAGTTTCTGTGGGGAAAACAGTTACCGTTTCATATCCTGATGCGGTTATGCGGAATGACATATTTGCCAATACGTTCGGCAAGGTAGCAGATACTTCCTTTGTCCCTGTAACACTCAAACTTTTATCTATCAATTCTGTACTGTTACCCTGCACCCGTGCGTCAATTTTTACGTTATCGTTTGTTTGAATGTTTCCGTCTATGGACACAACGACTATCGACGAATCTATTTCGACAGATATGCTTGCCAATGTAGATTCTTCATCAGCACATATAATATTTATAGCATAATCTCTTGCCGTCAAAAGACTAGGTAAGGTATATGAAATGTTACGTAGTCCATCATAAGGCGATATTGTCTCATTTGCAATCACTGTCGAATTGGTTATATTTTGAATTTGCAAGGTCAGGTTTTTACCTTCAAGACTTTGTAATGTTCCTGAAATAGTGGGAACATAGTTTACGACATCAATCGTAACGTCTGCATTGAGAATTTCACGCTCTTGGGTATATGTAGGCAATTTATTGCCTATCACCCCGACATATTTCGGACAGCCTGCATCAGAACCTATCGCAAACGAATACTCCTGTCCTGTCTCAGCGGCTTCAGGCATATTAAATTCAAATGTGAAATTTCCGTTTGAATCACTTTGTGTCTGATTGATATAAATAATATCGTCAGGATTAACCGCACTATAGTCTGCAATATTTCCGACCAGAAGTGTTACCTGATGCGCTTTGTCAACCCCGCTGATTTGACCAGTGATAATCACATTCGTCCCATCAACCGATGTAGTACAGGTAATACCCGTTTGGGCATACGCAGTTACACTGAATAGTGCGAATAAAATAAGTGTAAGAATAATGTGTGTTTTTTTCATTTGTGATCAGCACTCCTATATTTTTATTTATAATGTCATTTTACGATAAGATTTTTCCTAATTCAATACCAATCGTACGACAAAAAATGCCTTGATTTTTCACATTAAAACAGGAAACGACAATTTTCAACAAGAAAATTGTCGCTTTTTGTAAATTAGCGAAAAAAGAGAGCCTTTAAAAACTTCTACGCTTTTACAGGCTCTCTTTTCACATTTAGCGTTCCATTGCAGCCTTCGGTGCTTTTTCTTTAAATAAAAGACCGATTGACCAAAGACCTGCAATTCCGACAAGCGTAAATACAATCCTTGACAGCACCGAGCCGGAACCGCCCAGGATAGCACTTACAAAATCAAAACCGAATATTCCTACGCTTCCCCAATTGACTGCGCCGATAATGACCAGCGTTAAAGCCAGATTGTCGATGAAATCCATTTCCTCTCCTCCGTTTCCCCAAAAGATTGCCGGCACTTCTATCATAACCTTTCAAGGTCATTTATAAACAGAGAATAATTTCTAAAAAATAAAATAAAATTTTACAAGACGCTTTTTTATAATTTTTGAGGTGAGGATATGAAAAAAATGTGGCTTTATTCCGTTACCGTAGCAGTAATTATACTCGTAAGCATAGCTTTTGTTGCATTTGCAAATGATACCAATTACAGAAATACCGAATTTCTGTCACGTTTTGGCTGGGAGGTTTCGCCAAATCCTATTGAAAAGGAAAGGTTTACTCTCCCTATCACCCCCGATGATATTTACACTAACTACAACAGCCTACAAAAAGAGGCAGGACTTGACCTTACACCCTATTACGGCAAAAGCGGGATTCGCTATACCTATGCGGTGCTGAATTATCCGTTTAATGAAAACTCACAGGTGCGTGCAAATGTGCTTACAATTGACGGCGTACCGATTGCAGGCGATATTATGACCGTCAAAAGCGACGGGTTTATGCGTTCGCTTGTTTTCCCCGTCAATTGAGGTAATCGCTCGGGTTTTTATACTCACCGCTCTCCATAACCTCAAAGTGCAGATGTGGCTCGTCACACATATCTGCAAGTGCACTTTGTCCGATATGTCCGATTACGTCACCCTTTTTGACGCTGTCACCGAGTGCAACCGTCGGATTTTCGTCGAGGTTTGAATATACGGTGGAAAGACCGTTTTCGTGGTCAATTCTTATTGAATATCCGAGCGAGCCCATAAACACCCTTGAAACCTTGCCGTCGGCACACGCAGCAACGCTGTCGCCAACTTCTGCCTGAAGGTCAACGCCGTTATGCGTACGCCATTCTTCAATTGCCTCATAGTAGACCTGCTTATCGGAAAATTCGCTCAAAATTTTACCGCCGACAGGTGCTAAAAATTCAGTCGTTTCCTCGGCAACCTCATTTTTTGCAACAGCTGCCGTATCGGGCGTCGGGATTTCTGTCTCCTCGTGGGTAATCTCTGCCACCTCAGGCTCAGGAGTCAGCACGGGAATAGGTTCAGGCTCATTGTTCTGAACAATTTCAGGTGCGACAGTGCTTTCACCTGCCTGCTCTGCCAGAAACTGCTCCTCCTCTTTATTTCTTTCGGCAACATTATTGGCATAACCTATCAGTGCTATCACGAGGATACAGCAGCAGATGGCTATGTATAAGCCGCCTCCGTCACGTTTTTTTGCGTGTTTGTGTTCCATTTATTTCCTACCTTTCTGCCGCAAACGGCATTTGTTACAAGGGTATTTTTGCCCTTTTGTGAAAAAACTATACATATACGAACAGCTCGGATAATATATTTCATAACAGGGTGATATAATGAGGCGGATTGCATTTTTTCTTATTTTAATAATTTTAATTTGTGTTGGAATACCTTCTGTTTTTGTGCTTAAAAGCGGAGTTTACAGGAAGCCTCAGCCCGAGGATTTGGCAATGCTTAAGGTATATATAAAAGACGAGGACAAGGTGGTTGAAATGTCAAAGGGGCAGTATCTCCGTGAGGTAGTTTCCGCAGAAATGCCAGCAAGCTTTGAGTCTGAAGCATTGAAGGCACAAGCCGTTGCCGCAAGGAGTTATCTTACGGCAAGAATGAACGCATATGCCACAGGCGGCAAACCGCAGGAGCATAAGGGTGCGGATATATGCACAGATTTTGCACACTGCAAGGCGTGGATTTCCGAAGAAAAAAGAAAAGAGCTTTGGGGTACGGACGCCGATAAAAACTGGGCGAAAATCAGTGCCGCCGTCAGTGATACCGCCGAACAGGTCATCTACTTTGGCGATGAGGTAATATCAGCAGTATTCCATTCCACCTCGTCGGGTCGCACAGAAAATTCCAAGGACGTCTGGGGCGGTGAAAGAGCGTATCTTGTCAGCGTAGAAAGTCCGGGAGAGGAAAATGCTCCCAATTTTAAATCGGAAAAGACGCTATCTCTTGACGAATTTAAGCGTATTGCATCGGAAAATATTGAGGGTGCAGACCTTGAATCAGAAATTATCGGTGAAATAACACGCTCGCAAGCAGGCGGAATTATCAGCCTTAATATCGGCGGTCAGGCAGTTAAAGGCACGCTTTTCCGCACAATGTATGACTTGAAATCTACCAACGTGAATATTACCGTAACCGACAGCGATGTGCATTTTGATGTAACAGGCTACGGTCACGGCGTCGGTATGAGCCAGTACGGTGCAAATGCAATGGCTCGCCGAGGTGCGGATTATATTGAAATTCTGACTCACTATTATCAGGGTACACAGGTACGCTAAAAAAGGGGCATTATGCCCCTTTTCCGTAGTATGCTTTCAAGTATATTTCCTTTATTTCGTCTATCCTCGGGTATCTCGGGTTTGCTCCTGTGCATTGGTCGTCGAACGCTTGAAGGCTCATTTTATCAAGAGATGATAAAAATTCCTTTTCGTCTATTCCGTAATCCTTAATTGACTTTTTGATACCTGTAATTTCCTTTAATTCTTCGATTTTTTCAATCAGCCTGTCAAGCTTTTCGGCATCGTTTTCACCCGAAATTCCGACATATTCGGCAAGCTCGGCATAGCGTCTTAGCATATTAGGGTGCTTATACTGCGAAAAAGTACCCATTTTGAACGGTGCTTCGGCTGAATTATACCTCATAATATAGCATATCAAGAGTGCGTTTGCTACACCGTGCGGCAGGTGGAAAAATGCACCGAGCTTATGTGCCATAGAATGACACAATCCCAAAAATGCGTTTGCAAATGCCATTCCTGCCATTGTCGCAGCGTGTGCCATCTTCTCTCTTGCATTTTTATCCTCCGAGCCTTTTTCATATGCTGTCGGAAGATTTTCAAAAATCATTGCTGTTGCTTTTTGTGCGAGTGCGTCGGTAAAATCGGTTGCGAGCATAGAGGCATAGCTTTCAATTGCGTGCGTGAGTGCGTCTATTCCCGATGCGGCGGTGAGTGATTTTGGCATATCCATCATTAAATCGCTGTCGACAATCGCCATATCGGGCAGCAGCTCATAATCTGCAAGCGGATACTTGACGCCGCTTTCGTCGTCGGTTATTACCGCAAACGGCGTCACCTCCGAGCCTGTACCTGCCGAGGTCGGAATTGCAACCATCATTGCTTTTTCGCCCATTTTCGGAAAACGGTAAATTCTTTTTCTGATATCGGCAAAACGCAGTGCCATATCGGCAAAGTCCACGTCCTTATGCTCGTACATAACCCACATAATCTTCGCCGCATCAATCGGACTTCCACCGCCGACAGCAATTATACAATCAGGCTCAAATTCACGCATTGCGGCAACTCCTGCATTTGCAGTTTTCAGAGTCGGGTCAGGTTTTACATCAAAAAATGTTGTATGTGCTATTCCGAGCTTATCAAGCCTGTCGCAAACTGCCTTTGTGTAGCCGTTATCGAACAGAAACTTATCGGTGACAATAAATGCTCGCTTGCGGTTATAGCCTTCCCCAAGCTCGGTGAGTGCACCGTCAAGACAGCCGCTTTTAATATACAGCTTTTCAGGAAATCTGAGCCACAGCATATTTTCTCTCCTTTTCGCCACCGTCTTAATATTTATAAGGTGCATTGCACCGACATTCTCCGAAACAGAGTTGCCGCCCCACGTTCCGCAGCCGAGCGTCATTGACGGCGAGAGCATAAAGTTGTACACATCTCCGATTGCACCCTGTGATGCAGGCGTATTAACCAAAATACGGCAGGTTTTCATACGCTTTTCAAATTCGGTAAGTCTTGCACGGGCTGTCTGCTCATTGATATAAATTGACGAGGTGTGACCGTAGCCGCCGTCAGCAATCAAGGTTTCTGCAATATCAAGTGCCTCGAAAAAGTCTGTGTAAGTGTAAAACGCAAGTATCGGCGACAGCTTTTCGTGTGCAAAAGGCTCGGATATATCTGCCTTTTCCACCTCGCCGAGCAATACCTTGGTATTTTCAGGTACGTTTATTCCTGCAAGCTCTGCAATATTTATCGCTCTTTGCCCCACTATTTCTGCATTCAGGTGACCGTCCTTGAGTATGACTTCCCTGAGCTTATCCCTTTCCTCCGCATCAAGAAAATAGCACCCACGCTTTTTAAATTCTGCCTTAACCGCATCTTTTATCCCCTCCGCAACTATGACCGACTGTTCGGAGGCACAGATTACTCCGTTGTCGAAGCTTTTTGAATGAATTATTGAGCTTACTGCAAGCTTGATGTCAGCTGTTTCGTCTATTATTGCAGGGGTATTGCCCGCACCGACACCGATTGCAGGTGTACCCGACGAATACGCTGCCTTTACCATTGCAGGGCCGCCCGTTGCAAGGATTATATCTGCTTCCTTCATCAGCTCCTTACTAAGCTCAACGCTCGGCTCGTCAATCCAACCGATTATACCCTCTGGTGCACCTGCCGCAACTGCCGCCTCAAGCACAATTTTCGCCGCCTCAACACTGCATTTTTTAGCTCTTGGGTGAGGACTTATTATAATACCGTTTCGGGTTTTCAGGGCAAGAAGTGCCTTAAAAATCACTGTTGAGGTCGGATTTGTTGTCGGTATGACAGCCGCAACAACTCCCATAGGCTCTGCAATCCGTACAATACCGTAGGCATCGTTTGTTTCAATTATTCCGCAGGTTTTGGTGTCCTTGTAGGCATTATAGATATATTCCGAGGCATAGTGATTTTTACGCACTTTATCCTCAAAAATACCCATACCCGTTTCCGAAACCGCCATTTCCGCAAGAGTAAGACGCTTGCCTGCTGCCGCCTTTGCCGCCTCGTAAAAAATCCTGTCAACCTCCTCTTGCGAAAAGTGGCTGAACTTTTCCTGTGCCTTTTTCACTCTTGCAAGAGTTTTTTTCAATGTATCTTGATTGTTTGTTACAGTATAGCCTGACATATTGCTCTTCCTTTCAGCAAAAAAAATTCTCCCTAACAGTATTTACCGTTTGGGAGAATTATATTTACACTTTATTACAGATTAAGCTGTTTCTGCAAATCAGCATACAAAGCATCGAGCATTTTCTCTGCAGAAGCATTATCGTCTGCAACCGTTCCGAGATAGAGCTTGATTTTCGGCTCTGTGCCTGACGGTCTTATGAGGAAATAGGTCTTATTGTCGGCAAGCTTATAGCTGAGAACGTCCGACTTGGGAAGTCCTGTTTCATCATTCTTGTAGTCTACAACCGAAGAAACGTCAATGTCTGCCGCCTTTGTAATCGGATTTTTACGAAGGCTTGAGAGAAGCTGTGCCATCTTTTCCATACCGTCCTTGCCAGGCATTGTAACGGATATTGTACGCTCCGCAAAGTATCCGTACTTTTTATAAATATTCTGCAATGCCTCATAGGGCGACATTCCCTTTGTCTTGTAGTATGCAGCCATTTCTGCGATCAGCATTGTGGCAACAACACCGTCCTTATCTCTTGCGTGCGTGCCGACTAAGTAGCCGTAGCTTTCCTCAAAGCCGATAAGATATGTGTGTGAGCCTGTATTTGCAAATGCGGTCATCTTCTCGCCGATATACTTAAAGCCTGTCAGCACATTCATAATTTCGATATTATATGCTTTTGCAATCGCTGCGGCAAGCTCGGTGGTAACGATTGTTTTGATAACAACGCCGTTTTCGGGAAGAGTTCCCATTTCTGCTCTTGCACGCAGAATATACTCTACCAAAAGAGCACCCGTCTGGTTGCCCGTCAGCGTTCTGTACTCGCCCTCTGCGTCACGCACTACAATGCCAACTCTGTCGCAGTCGGGGTCTGTACCGATAATCAGGTCAACGTCATTCTCCTTTGCAATCTCAATAGCTCTTGTGAAGCCCTCCTTATTCTCGGGGTTGGGAGATTTCACCGTCGGGAAATTACCGTCCTCGGTATCCTGCTCCTTGACCACAAGCACATTCTTAAAGCCAATACGCTTTAAAACCTCCTTAATAGGACGTGAACCTGTACCGTGGAAGGGTGTATAAACAAGCTTCATTGTATCCGCAACCTGATGTACAGCGTCGGGATTTATCTGCTGGAGCATAACTGTCTGAATAAATTTTTCGTCAAGGTTTTCGTCGGTATATGTGAGAAGTCCCGAGGAAAATGCGTCGTCAAGAGAAACAAGCTTTACACCGTCAAAAACATCACAAGCCGCAATTGCGTCAATTACTGTCTGTGCCGCATCGGGCGGAAGCTGACCTCCGTCGGGGCCGTAAACCTTATAGCCGTTATATTCCTTGGGGTTGTGGCTTGCTGTTATCATAACACCTGCGGCACATCCAAGCTCTCTAATGCCAAAGGATACCTCGGGCACTGAATGTACTTTCGGGAAAAGATAAACTCTTATTCCGTTCGCCGCAAGAACTCTTGCAGTTTCCTCAGCAAAAGTGCGTGAGAAATTACGTGTATCGTAGCCTATCAAAACACCTGCCTTTGCAGCTGCTTCACCCTCTTTTAATACGTACTCCGCAACACCCTGACTCGCCTGACGTACATTGTAAATATTTATTCTGTTTGTACCAATTCCGATAATTCCACGCATACCTGCCGTTCCAAATTCCAGATCACGGTAGAAGCGTTCCTCTATCTCCTTTTCATCATTTGCAATTGCAGCAAGCTCCGCTTTTTCTGCCTCGGTAAGCTCTGCTCTTTCATACCATCTTTTATAATTTTCCATATATCCCATTATAAATTCCTCCGCTTTAGAATATTTTACCTATATTATACATTATTTTTACTGCTATTTCAATCGGTATTTGTATTTTTTTCAAAAAATAATCCCAATAAAACGACAAACCGAACCTACAAATCATAGGTTCGGTTTTAATTTCATTATACCGCAATCAGATGCTTGCGTGGAATGTTCTTGAAATTACGTCGTCCTGCTGCTCCTTGGTAAGCTTGATGAAGTTTACCGCATAGCCAGATACACGTACTGTAAGCTGGGGGTATTTCTCAGGATGCTTCTGTGCATCAAGAAGAGTATCACGGGTGAATACGTTTACATTCAAGTGATGTCCGCCCTGCTTTGCATAGCCGTCAAGTAATGTTACGAGGTTTTCAACCTGCTGTGTTGCCATAATATTACCACCCTTTCTGTTATTCGTCGTCAATATCCTTGTGCAAGGTGGGTGAGCTGCACGCTCCGCCCTCGCACGAGGCTGTTGCTACATTTTTTATTTCGCTTATCTCGCCCGCCTTTACATTCAGATGTCCGCTTCCGTTATTCATACAAGCGTCAATCAAAGCGGCAAGCTCTTCAAAATCTTTTTTCTCGTTCGGATTATTCATTTTTCAATTTATCCAAATCAATTTCGCCCACAAACATCTCATCTTCCTTACCGAGTGCACCCGGAATGATTGAGAAGGTGTTTGAAATACCGTCCTGTGCGTCGGAGAACGGAAGCTTTGCAACAGATGCAAGTGAAGCTACCGCACCGTGAGTATCTCTGCCGTGCATCGGGTTAGCGCCCGGTGCAAGGGGTACTCCCATCTTTCTGCCGTCAGGTGTGTTACCTGTCTTCTTACCGTAAACTACGTTTGATGTAATGGTCAGGATTGACATTGTGGGAACGCTGTCACGGTAGGTATGATGCTTACGCACCTTGTCCATAAATCTCTCAACAAGGTCAACTGCAATTTCGTCAACTCTGTCATCGTTATTACCGTATTTAGGGAATTCACCCTCAACATCATAGTCAACAACAATGCCGTCCTCGTCACGGATACACTTAACCTTTGCATACTTGATTGCACTCAGTGAGTCAGCAACAACAGACAGACCTGCGATACCTGTTGCAAAGTATCTCTTTACGTTTCTGTCGTGGAGTGCCATCTGGATACGCTCATAAGCGTACTTATCGTGCATATAGTGGATAACGTTCAAGGTATTTACATAAAGACCTGCAAGCCATTCCATCATTGCATCGAACTTTTCCATTACATCGTCGAAATCAAGGTAATCGCCCTCTACCGCACGGTATTTCGGACCAACCTGAATTTTCAGTCTTTCATCCATACCGCCGTTGATAGCGTAGAGCAGACACTTTGCAAGGTTTGCTCTTGCACCGAAGAACTGCATTTCCTTACCGACTCTCATTGATGATACACAGCAAGCGATTGCGTAATCGTCGCCGTGTGTAACTCTCATCATATCATCATTCTCGTACTGGATTGAAGATGTCTTAATTGACATTTTTGCACAGTATTCCTTGAACTTCTTCGGAAGATTTACAGACCAGAGCACTGTCATATTCGGCTCGGGTGCTGTACCGAGGTTTTCGAGTGTGTGCAGGTATCTGAATGATGTCTTTGTAACAAGCGGTCTGCCATCAATGCCGACACCGCCGATTGACTCTGTTACCCAAGTCGGGTCACCTGAGAAAAGCTCGTTGTATTCAGGAGTTCTCGCAAACTTAATAAGTCTGAGCTTCATAATGAAATGGTCGATAATCTCCTGTGCCTCTGCCTCAGTAATTGTTCCGTTCTTGAGGTCACGCTCAACATAAATATCAATAAATGTTGAGGTTCTTCCCAAGCTCATTGCCGCACCGTTCTGCTCCTTGACAGCTGCAAGGTAACCGAAGTAGAGCCACTGTACAGCTTCCTTGGTGTTGGCAGCAGGACGTGAAATATCACAGCCGTAAATTCTACCAAGCTCTGCAAGCTCATCAAGGGCACGAAGCTGCTCTGTAAGCTCCTCACGAAGTCTCATATTCTTTGATGTCATACGTACCAAAGAGGTGTCGAGCTGATGCTGTTTGTCCTCCTTGAGCTTGTCAATACCGTAGAGTGCAACACGGCGGTAGTCACCGATAATTCTGCCTCTGCCGTATGCGTCGGGAAGTCCTGTGATAATAGCAGACTTACGAGCCAGACGCATTTCGGGCGTGTAAACATCGAATACACCCTGATTGTGAGTTTTTCTGTATTTTGTAAAGATTTCAACTATCTTAGGGTCAACCTCATAGCCGTTTTCCTTGCAGGCATTCTGAGCCATTCTGATACCGCCGAAGGGCTGGAGCGAACGCTTAAAGGGCTTGTCGGTCTGGAAGCCGACAATCTTCTCAAGACTCTTGTCAAGATAGCCTGCTTCGTGTGATGTAATTGTCGATACAATATCCGTATCCATATCAAGCACGCCGCCTGCTTCTCTTTCCGTTTTTGAAAGCTCGCATACCATATCCCAAAGCTTTGTTGTAGCCTCGGTTGCAGGTGCCAGAAACTCTTCATCGCCATCATACTGAGTGAAATTGCTCTGTATAAAATCTCTTACGTTTACACTTGTACACCATACGCCCGGTGTAAAGCCTTCCCATTCTCTTGTGATTTCTTTTTTCATTTTAAGCCAATTGCCCCCTATTATTATGATTCTGTATAATAATATCACTACATTTGAATTTTGTCAACATCTTGTAAGTAGAATTATTCATTTTCGTCCAAATACCCAAATCTTGTATTTTTTCAGCGGACAAATTATTCATTTTTTCAATTCTGTTCGAAAAAAAACAGTACAGCGTCGGAATTGTCCAACACTGCACCGTATTTTCCGAGAATATTATTCCGAAATTGCGCCAACAGGGCAAGTGCCTGCACAAGCACCACACTCGATACAATCCGCCTCGCTGATAACGTACTGTGTATCACCCTCGCTGATTGCACTTACAGGACATCCTGCTGCACAAGCACCGCACTGAATACAAGCATCGCTGATTTTGTAAGCCATCGAAATACACCTCCTTATACAAATTTTCCACCACCCGTTTTTTCGGGTTAAAATAACACTGTAACTGCGGCAATTTTGCCGTCAATTCACCAACGATACACAATATTTTGTATATCATAAACGTATTATAACATACTTTTGTCTAATCTTCAAGCTTTTTTAGCAATTCGTCATTATTTTTTTCAGAATCACGGTCGCTCCTGCCTTTTTTGATAACTCTGACGTCCTTTGTACTGTAATCACGGTGTACCTTTTCCCGCTCATTGTCAATTTTTACCTTGAGCTGTCCCTTTAAGAGATTAACATATTCCACCGTACCAACTCCGTCAGGTGTTTCAACAACCGAGCCTGTACGGGGTGTCACCTTTAACAAATCCTCGTAGACGTCCTGCTCGAATTTCAGGCAGCACATAAGTCTGCCGCAAGAGCCTGAAATCTTGGTCGGATTTAAGGACAAGCCCTGCTCCTTCGCCATCTTAATGGATACAGGCTCAAACTCGCCCAAAAACTGTGCACAGCAAAGTCCTCTGCCGCAAATTCCGATACTGCCGAGCGTTTTCGACTCATCTCTTGCACCAATCTGGCGAAGCTCAATTCTTGTACGGTAAACTGTCGCAAGCTCCTTGACAAGCTCACGGAAATCAATTCTTCCGTCAGCTGTGAAATAGAATAGAATTTTGGAGTTGTCGAAGGTATATTCTACCTCGACAAGCTTCATTTCAAGTCCGTGCTTCTTGATTTTCTCGCAGCAGACCTTAAAAGCCTCCGCTTCCTTTTTCTTATTCTCCTCAAGAACCTTGAAATCCTCCTCGGTCGCAATGCGGATTACGGGACGCAGCGGCTTTTTGATAATACTCTCGTCCGCCTCGTGAATACCAACCGCAATCTCACCCATCTCTATGCCTCTTGTGGTTTCGACAACTACCGTGTCCCCCACCTTCAGTTCAATTCCTGCAGGGTCAAAGTGATACACCTTGCCTACCTTCTTAAATCTTACTCCTACTATGTTAAGCATTTTATATAACAATTAACTCCTTTCACAAAACCAAGACTGAAAGAAATTTTTGCAGGTTACCGCTTTGAACAGCAACGGCGTACGAGTGTACTCCAAGCTGTGAATCCGTCAACGCTGACCAAAACAAGTTTTGGAGCGTTTTGGAATGGGTACTGTTACCAAATCAGAGATTTGGACGAGTACCGCAAAGTGGTAAAATGCGGAAATTTATTCAGACTTAAACTATATTCAAACGTATAAATTATATTATATTTAAGAATTATTGTCAATAGAAAATAGCTTAAACTTATATAGTCTAGCCTTTGTCGGATGCTTAAACATCCCTTGAAACCACAATATAATTAACTTTTCTGGCAATTTTAACAAAAAATATCGTTGTAACGAATTATAGTTATACCCAATATTCATTCTTTGCACAATAAAAATAGAGCCTTGAACCCATAGGCTCAAAGCTCTTCATCAATCATAAATTTAATTTTCATTATCTGTATCTGTTGGTTCTGTATAATCTACACTTGAAACCATATCAACCATTATATCCTTCTCAATGCCACTTTCACTTGTGATTGAAAAAGATTCTTCATTAGCAGACCAAACAGCATTATGATATAATTCCTCATTACCTTTTAGAACAACATCAATATTATTGACATTTACAATTTCCATAAACTCACAAGCAATATCATCTTGACTTAAATCACCTGAAGATTTTGCTGTCCTGTAAGTAATTATATCATTCTTACCTTGATAGGTTATCTCAGCAATACTATTATCAACAACAGATATATTTGAAACCTCATATCCTGCGGGAGCATCCTGTGGTGATTGAACTTCATATCCAAGCACTGCTGATACTTCTACCACAGATGATTTATGAATTACCGTACCATTATTCTCTGTGCTTACTTTTCCTTTTGAAAAAGTAGGTAAATCATTATCAGTTGCAACTTCTTGCTTTGGTGAAACCACATCAACTTGATTATCATTCACTTTTGGCTCTTTATAAGTAGGTATATTTGTACCTGTTGTTTCTTCTTTCCTTTTAGGAACCACTTTTAAGGAAGGATGCTCTTGCACAGGCTCGTTTGTTACTATCTTTTCACTTGAACCCTCATTATTAGGTGTTGCTTTAGGAGTATTTACTGAAACAATATTTGTATTAGGTTGAATATAATAATTTGTTACAGCATAATA
>JAFULX010000125.1 GCA_017483065.1 Clostridia bacterium
AGGCTCATAATCTTTGCACCCGCCTTGGGCATAAAACCTTGGGGAATTTTGAATACATCGCCGTAAACAGCATTGAAGCGTTCTGCGATATCACGGCAAATCTCAATATGCTGCATCTGGTCTTTACCCACAGGTACAAGGTCTGTCTGATAAAGGAGAATATCGGACGCCATCAAAACGGGATATGTGAAAAGTCCTGCATTGATGTTATCTGCGTGATTTCTTGATTTATCCTTAAACTGCGTCATTCTCTGCAGCTCACCCATATAGGTATAGCAATCAAGGACCCAGCCAAGCTCGGCGTGGCAATGATTGTGCGACTGAACAAACAAAATATTCTTTTCAGGGTCAATTCCGCACGCAATATAAAGTGCAAGAAGCTCAAGCGTTTTCTTTTTTAGCTCCTGCGGATTTTGCCTCACTGTTATAGAATGAAGGTCCATCATTGCGTAAATACAGTTATAATCGTCCTGAAGGTCTACCCAGTTTTTTATCGCACCGAGATAGTTGCCGAGTGTAACATTGCCCGACGGCTGTACGCCTGAAAATATTATCTTCTTATCTTCCATTTCAATTTCCTTTCGACAATTAGAGCATTTCGGTTAATGCCTCGCCCAAACGCTTTATTCCCTCTTCTATCTTCTCTAAGGTTGCAGAAGAATAGTTGAGTCTGAACATATTTGATGGTGCATTTATATCAATCGCAAAGTTTGAGCCAGGTACAATCGCAACCTTCTTTTCAAGGCAACGGTCAACAACAGGCGAAATATCGGTAATTGTCGGACACTCGCACCACAGGAAAATACCGCCCTCGGGAACTACCCATTTAACCTTGCCCTCGGGGAAATATTTTTCCATATTCTCGACCATACAAGCACATTTTTTACCGTAAAGGTCACGGTTTTTTGCAATATAGTCATCAATATTATACTTTTTCATAAATTCAACGCACATCAGCTGTGTAAGCATCGGAGTATGCACGTCGTTCACCTGCTTCAAAACCTCAATTTTTTCTGCCAAAGGTTTTGGTGCAACAAGATATCCAAGACGCATACCCGGTGAGAGGATTTTCGAGAATGAGCCTGCATAAATAACTCTTCCCTCAGTATCGAGAGATTTCAGGGTCGGTAAATCCTCGCCCGAAAATCTTAAATCACCGTAGGGGTTATCCTCTAAAATAAGCACGTCATACTTTGACGCAAGCTCGAGCATACGCTTTCTCTTAGCCAACGACATTGTTGTACCTGTCGGATTCTGGAAGGTCGGGATTGTATAAATAATTTTGATTGAGGAGTCACTTTTCAAAACCTCCTCCAAGCCCTCCATACTCATACCGTCGTCTTCAACGGTAACACCGACAAGCTCCGCCTCGTATGTACGGAAAGCGTTAAGGCTTCCGATAAAACTCGGACTTTCCACAACAATCTTATCGCCTTTATTCAAAATTGCCTTTGCGGTCAAATCAATACCCTGATTTGCACCCGTCATAATCAGTATAGCATCGTCATCTGTTACAGAATTAACCTTTGCGGCACGTTGCCTTGCACACTCACGCATAGCAGGATAACCGTCGGTTGTACCGTATTGAAGTGCAAGAGTGGGACTTGTCATCAAGATTTTGCCCGCAATCTTAGAAAGCTCCTCACCCGGAAAAAGCTCCGCTGCGGGATTGCCGCCTGCAAGCGAGATTATTTCGGGGTCTGCCATACGCTTGAACATCTCTCGAATGGCAGAGCCTTTCATTGTTTTAACTCTGTCAGACATAAAATTTGTATATTCCATTATGAATTTCCTTTCAGATTATTACTATTTATTGATTTTTGTCCAACTGTCCTTTAACGCAACAACTCTGTTGAGAATGATATTATCTGCCGTTGAGTCCTTGTCTGCACAGAAATATCCAAGACGAAGGAACTGATACGACTCGCCTGCCTTGATATCTCTGAGGCTGCTTTCAAGCTTACAGTTTTCAAGTATTTCAACAGATGCAGGATTGATATTGTCAATAAAGCTGCCTTTGCTTTCGTCTGACGGATTTTCAACATTGAAAAGTCGGTCGTAAAGACGAACGGTAGCCGTAATCGCATCATCTTGGGAAACCCAATGAATTGTGCCTTTAACCTTTCTGCCATCGGGTGAATCGCCGCCCTTTGTAGCGGGGTCATATGTGCAGTGAACTCTTGTAACATTACCGTCCCCGTCCTTTTCGCACGTGGTTGCTGTTACATAATAAGCTCCCTTCAGACGTACCTCCTGCCCTGGGAAAAGTCTGAAATATTTTTTCGGCGGCTCCTCCATAAAATCGTCAGCCTCGATATAAAGCTTCTTAGAGAAGGTCACCGTTCTTTTGCCAAGCTCAGGCTTTTCGGGATTGTTTTCAACCTCAATCTGCTCTGTCATATCATCGGGATAATTGTCTATTATAAGCTCAATCGGACGAAGAACCGCCATTGCACGAAGCGCGTTTTTATTCAAATCCTCACGCACACAATGCTCAAGAAGCGAAAAATCAATAACGCTGTTAGCCTTTGCGACGCCTATTCTGTCACAAAAATCTCTCAGTGCTGCCGCAGGATAGCCTCGTCTTCTCATACCGCACAGAGTTCCCATTCTCGGGTCGTCCCAGCCTGTTACAATGCCGTCATTAACAAGCTTTAAGCACTTTCTCTTGCTGGTCAAAGTATAATTCAAGTTCATTCTTGCAAACTCAATCTGTCTTGACGGCTGCTCGAAATCAAGCTCACGCAAAAACCAATCGTAAAGCGGTCTGTGGTCCTCAAATTCGAGCGAACAGAGCGAGTGTGTTACACCCTCGACCGTATCGGAAATCGGGTGTGCAAAGTCATACATCGGATATACACACCACTTATCGCCTGTGCGGTGATGCGTAGCGTGCAAAATTCTGTATATAATCGGGTCACGCATATTGAGGTTAGGCGAGGACATATCAATCTTTGCACGCAAAACCTTTGCTCCCGTTTCAAATTCACCATCTGTCATTCTCTTGAAAAGGTCAAGATTTTCCTCAATACTCCTTGTTCTGTACGGACTTTCCTTACCAGACTCTGTAAGAGTGCCTCTGTACTCCCTGATTTCATCAGCTGAAAGGTCATCTACATAGGCAAGACCTTTATTTATAAGCTTGATTGCACAATCATAGATAGCATCAAAATAATCGGAGGCATAAAGCACCTTATCCCACTTATAGCCGAGCCATTCGATGTCCTCCATTATAGCATCAACGTACTCAACGTCCTCCTTGGTGGGATTGGTATCGTCAAAACGAAGGTTGCAGGTACCGTTATACTTTTTCGCATTTCCGAAATCGATGCTTATAGCCTTTGCGTGACCTATATGCAAATAACCGTTAGGCTCGGGCGGAAATCTTGTCTGTACACGGTTATATACACCGTCCGCCAAGTCCTTTTCTATCGCTTCTTCAATAAAATTGCGGCTGATTGCTTCTGTTTCCATTATATTACTCCTTACTTGAGAAAGTTTATCGCATCATCTATTCTTTGTACTGTTTCCTCATAGCCGAGAACTGTCGAAATCCAGAAAAGGTCGGGTGTGTTACTTCTGCCCGTAATTGCAATTCTGACAACAGTACTCACATCACCAACGTGACCCTTAAAGCTCTCGGGACTTTCTTTATAAAGCTTTGGTGTTTTGGCATAACCAAGTTCCTCCGCCATATCACGCAGTGTCGGGAACCAATCCTCCGCTGTAAGCTCGGGTGTATGAATAGTTTTATAGCTTTTTAAAATCTGCAAAGCGTCCTCTTTTGAGATATTCTCGGGAAATTCAAGGCTTTCGGGTCTTACAAAATAATATTCTGTGTAATCCTTTACCTCGTCCCACTTTGCAATATCCTTTCTTGGCTTTGCATTTCCTCTTTCAACGCCGAGAACTTTAAGTGCATATTCCTTATCCTCAAGGCGGTTTTTCAAAACCTCATCATTTACCGATGCCCATGCATATACAAGCGCATAAACCTCCTCTGCAGAAAGGGTGGAAATATAGCTTTTGCTCAAATCGTTCAGCTTAACCATATCAAAGAGTGCACCGCCCTTGCTCATCTTTGCAAGCGAGAACGGAAAATCTGTACAGGGTGCAGTTTTATTTGCTCTTCGCCATTCCTCATAGTTGGAATTTGCAAGAGTAAGAAGATACTCCCAAACAGCACCTGACGGATAGCCTACCTCCTCATAGAAGCTTACTGCCGCCTCGGGGTCTTTTCTCTTTGAAAGCTTACGCTTACCGCCGTTTTCCTCCTTCATAATCGGAGAAATATGAGCATATTTCGGAGCTTTAAATCCGCATACCCAGAACAGCTGTAAATGAATAGGCACCGATGAAACCCACTCGTCGCCACGTACAACGTGCGTGGTACGCATAAGATGGTCGTCTACCGTATGTGCAAAATGATAGGTCGGTATTCCGTCCTTTTTCAAAAGCACAACGTCGATTATATTCTCGGGCATCTCGATTTCGCCCTTGATTACATCCTTGAATTTTATTCTGTTGTCAGCTTTTCCAGGAGAAAGCAGTCTCACAACATACTCCTCGCCTGCATCTATTCGCTTTTTTTCTTCTTCTACCGTTATATTTCTGAACTTTGCATAGTCGCCCCAAACACCAGGAAGCTCCTTTGCCGCCTCCTGCTTTTCTCGGATTACACTAAGCTCCTCCTCTGTCATAAAGCACGGGTATGCCATACCCTTCTTAACAAGCTCTTTAACAAAGCAACGGTAAATATCACGTCTTGTACTCTGTGTATAAG
>JAFULX010000126.1 GCA_017483065.1 Clostridia bacterium
ATTCAAGAGCTCATAATATCCCGTCATAATAATTAAATTCTATCAAATTATGTGGTTTTTTATTGACAAAAGAGGAAAAATGTGATAAATTTAAACATTGGTTGGCATTGCATTGCTGACCGAAAAAGCAATACAAAAAGGAGTACATAATAATGAGCGGTAACACAAAAAGCGCCGGCTGGCGTAATAACAAGTGGATAAGAGCTGCAATCCCCGCACTTCTTCTCCATTGCAGTATAGGAACGGTTTATTGCTGGTCACTTTTCAGCGACCAGATTGGTGAATATATCGGTTTCCAGAAAAGTGCAACCGAATGGGCATTCAGCTTTGCAATATTCTTCCTCGGTATGTCTGCGGCATTTCTGGGTAATGTAGTTGAAAAGGATATACACAAGTCCTCGCTGATTGCAGCTATCTGCTTTGCTGGCGGTATGGCTGGCACGGGTGCTTTTATCTGGTACGGCGGAGCGCATCAGGGCAGCCTTGTGGCACTTTTGGGCATTTACCTTTGCTACGGTCTGATTATGGGTATAGGTCTTGGAACAGGTTATCTTTCTCCTGTAAAAACGCTTATGCTGTGGTTTTCAGATAAAAAAGGTCTTGCAACAGGTCTTGCGGTGGCAGGCTTTGGTGCCGCAAAGGCAATCGCAAGTCCGATTATGGAATGGATGCTCTCAAACCTCGGTGATGGCGGTATTTACAAAATGTTCTTTATTCTTGCGGGTGTATATTTTGTAATGATGCTTATTGGTCATCTTCTTCTCAAAAAGCCCGATGACTGGCACGAGCCTGCAAGCAAAGAGGAATCGAACAGTATTATCAGCGTTATCAAAACACGTCCTATAAAAAATTATATAGGAATCTGGCTGATGTTCTATCTCAACATCACCTGTGGTCTTGCTCTTATCAGTCAGGAGAAAATGATTATCAAGTGTCTCGGTCTTGCAGGTATGGTTGGTGTGATTTCCACAATTTCCGCTGTATTTAATGCAGGCGGCAGACTTGGCTGGTCAGCACTCGGCGATAAGACCAAGGACAGAAATACGATTTATAAGATTATTTTCGTATCATCAATTATCGGTACAGCACTTGTTATCCTGACAAGAGGAATTGCAAACGGTGCAGGAAATACGCTACTGACCTTCCTTGTTCTGCTTATGATTATGATTGTAAACGCAGGCTACGGCGGCGGTTTCTCGAACGTACCGACCCTTCTTTCCGACCACTACGGTATGAGCAATATCAGTGCATTGCACGGTATCACCCTTTCTGCCTGGGCATTTGCAGGTCTGACAGGAAATAACCTTTCTGCATGGATTGTGAATACCTTCGGTAAGGAGGAGGTCATTAACGGCATTACCGTTAACCCCACCGGCTATCAGGCTGTACTGTATGTAACAATCGCACTTTACATAGTTTCACTGCTTTTGAGCCTGTTCTTTGTAAAGCCTGTCGAGAAAAAATAACAGCAAATAACCTTGCCAAACAATTTGTCTGGCAAGGTTATTATTTTATTCGGAAATTATTTCTTCTGCCATCTGAACAAGTTCAGACTCGGTAAGCCTTCCGTCTATCTGCATCAGGCTGAAACGGATACCGTTGTCTGTCCACGATACGCTTTGTACCTTTTTAATCTCAACATTCGAGCTACCATAGCTGAATATCAATTCACCGCTTTCTTCCGCCTGTTTATCCTCGTCAGTCATTTTATAGTCAGGCGGAACAAATTTGTTTGTATAACTGAAATAGTAGATATCTACATCATCAACCCTCGCTGCTATATCACCTTCCATATCAAGCTCCGAATTAAATTTCTCCTGCGTGAAATTCAATACATCACCGTCTTTTTCGTATCTGAAAAATACGGATTTGAATTTCTCAACGGTATTGTCCTCTTCATCTCTCAAACTGTTATTTACTACGCTTCCGTTTTTAAACTCGTAGCCGTTGTCAAAGCTTTCAATCAATACAGGCTCGTACCCAATATCCTCTATACACTGCTGCGGTGTAGGCAGCTGTGTGTATTCTGGAACGGACGATGAGGAGCTGTACCAGCTTTTGATGATACTATTTGCCGCAAAAACCGTTGTACCGATTATACAAACAACCGCTGCTACAAATATAACTGTTTTCTTTACATTGACGCTTTTCTTTTTCATTATAAGTTCCTCTCTTTCAATATCGAAAGGAGTTGCCATAGTGTCCTTAATACTGTCTGCGTGGGTTCTCAGACGCTTTTCAAATTCATTAAATTTCACTCTAAGTCTCCTCCTTCCAAAATTAGTTTTAACTCTTTAAGTGCATTATTTGTTCTGTATTTTACGGTAGAAACAGGCTGCTTTAATGCTCTTGCAACTTCATCATAGGTCATATCATTATAAAACCTTAGCGTTATGTATATAGACACCTTTGAATTTAGTCTGCATATTGCATCAAGCACTTCCGTATCGGTTTCATGGGTATTGTAAAATACGTTCAAATCATCGGTTAATTCCTCTGTGTATCTCTGCTTTTTAAGAAAATTTTTGCTTTTGTTGATTACTATGCGTGTAAGCCAAGTTTTAAAATATTCCTTGTGCTTAAGATTTCCATATGCCTGATATGCGGATAGTGCCGCCTCCTGCATAATATCCTTTGCGTCTTCCGTGTTATGCAAATATCCAAGTGCAACCAAAAACAAAGCTTTTTCGTGTTTTTTGTATTCCTGTTCGAACAGCTGCCGCAACGATGTTCCTCCTTTCCTCTTTGTAAGGCCTTTACATATATTAGACAATATAAAATCCAAAAAAGTCAAAATGTATATTATTTTTTTCACAAAAAAATCCTTGCCAAACGTGTTGCTTGGCAAGGTCATTTATTACAGCATTTTCTCAAGTTTTGATTTATAAAGCTTTGTAAAGAACTTTACAATAAAGCCTGTACAAATTGCGGCGATAATCGTTCCCTCTCTTGTTCCCACTATTTTGAAATTGAAAAATATAAGTGAAAGAACAATCGAAAGAGCTACGTTTGAAACATCAAATATAGTTTTTACATTACCGAAATTCTTTTTGAGCACATCAGCAATAACCTTGACAAGTGCTTCGCCTGCATTTAATACAATATCTGCTGTAACTGACAGGAAAATTCCAAAGCCAAGCACAACAAGTCCCGAGATTAAAAGCAGAAATCTTACTATGTACGCCTCGGTTGCGACAAGGGTTAAGCACCACATCACAAAGTCTGTAAAATATCCGACAAGGAAGGAAATCGGGAACTGCAAAAGCTGAATAGGTTTAAAATCCTTTCTTAATATTATAACCTGCGTTAAAATCATAAGGCAGTTCCATACGGTAAGCCACTGACCGATTGTAAAAAACGGGAATTTTATACTCAAAATATTAGGTACTGACGAAATAGGCGAAACGCCAAGTCCGCCTTTCTTGGTAAGTGCAATTCCTGCACCTATAAAAAACAATCCTATTATCAAAACTATCCATCTTTTTATGTTTTTACTGTTCATATCATCTACTCCCTTTATGATATAATACCACAAAATTATACCAATTTCAACCTGAAAATCATAATATAAAATACAGGAGTGATATTATGAATATTATTGACAGGCAGCTTCTCGAGAAAGCCAACGAGGAGGCAAGCTATAACTTATATATTTATCTTGCACATATGACAAGTGTACAAAAAGGAGAAACTCTTGAAGAAATCGTATCAAAATTGGAGCAAATTGATATGACCAGCGAAAGGAATAAATATCGACTACAAATTCTGCGAAATACAATTGACCAAAACACCATTCTTTCACAGTCAACAATAAGTAATCTTACCCTTAACAAAGGCGGATTGACGGCTTGCTCCTTTACAAAGCCGAACGGCGGTGTGTCTGTTATATTCAGAGGAACGGGCAGCGGTGAATGGATTGATAACGGAGAAGGATTATCTGGGATACCCGAGGAAAACACGTACATTACATATGACCGTTTCGGTCAAGAAAAGAGAACTATCATAAAAAAGGATTATGCCACCGACCAACAGACCGAGGCATTGAATTGGTTTAACCGAATTGCTGCCGAAAACGCTTGGCGTAATAACAGTATAACCGTATCGGGACATTCAAAGGGCGGCAATAAAGCACAGTTTATTGCAATTCATTCCGACTTAGTAAAGGATTGCTTCAGCTTTGACGGTCAGGGCTTTTCACCCGAAGCACTTAAGCTGCTGAAAGAACGTCACGGCGATAAATACTACGAACGCAGAGAGAAGATAATGAGCCTTTCCGCCTGCAATGACTATGTCAATGTTTTAGGCGAGCGGATTATGCCTGAAGATAACATATACTATTTTGAGTCCTTCGCAGGCTTTCATTATTTAGAGGCAATGCTCGACAGAAACGGTGTATTACGTCCGCAATGCAGGCAAGGAAAGCTGTCGCAGTATATTGAAACCGTTTCGGCGGCGTTGATGAATATGAAACCGATTATACGTCAAAATGCCGCCTTGGGAATTATGAACATTTTTCAGAAATATTTAGGCGAGGGTACACCTGTAAATAGCGACAACGTATCTCTCGAAAAAACTGTCGCAGGTCTTGGCATCGCTATCGGCTCAATACTTCACAGCTTTAGAAGTTTTAAGGATATGTAAAAACAGCAAGGGTAGACAAATTGTCTACCCTTTAAATATGCTCTTTATAAATTCCAAAAATCCGCCCGTATCCTCTTGTATTTCATACACACTCTCACTCGCAAGAAGGTCGGTTTGCCCGATTATTCTGCCATTTTGGTAAACATACGCTTCGCCAAGCTTTTCACCCTCATTTATTGGTGCAGTCGGATTTTTAACACAGCTTACCTTTACCTCACGTTTTTCACGTCTGTTCTTTATTCCCGTTGCAGCAATCGCAGTTTTAGCAATAAGCTTTAAATCATTACCTCCCACATTAACCGTTCCAAGCTCACCACCCTCCTCAATCACAACACTATTTTCGCACATTCCGAAGCCGTAATCCAACAGATTTTTGTGGTCTTGCCAATCGTTCGGTGCGCATAGCGTTACAGCAACAAGGGTTATACCCTCTCTTTCGGCAGCCGTAACAAGACACCTTCCCGATTTTTTTGTGAAGCCAGTTTTCACTCCAATCATTCCCTCATAGCTCCAGAGCAGTTTATTGTGGTTTCTAAGATATGTAATATTGCCCTCACTGTCGGCAATCTGCATTTCCTTACTCTGTATAATCGGGCGAAGGTGTGGGTTTTTTACCACCTCACTCCCAATCAGTGCAAGGTCATATGCCGTTGAATAGTGATTTTCGCTGTCAAGACCGCTCGGATTTTCAAAGCTTGTATTCATCGCACCGATTGATTTTGCACGCTCGCACATAAGCTGCGAAAAGCTTTTGATATCTCCCGATATATGCTCAGCAACAGCAACAGCTGCGTCATTACCCGAATTTAAGAGCATACCGCACACGAGGTCGGAAAGCTTTACCTTGTCATTTTCCTCAAGGTATATACTTGAGCCCTCCTGCCCTTCTGCGTTTGCCGATACGGTTGCAACCTCGTCCCACCGCCCTGATTCAGCCGCAACAAGTGCCGTCATCATTTTGGTTGTGCTTGCCATAGGAAGCCGCATCCCCGACTCCTTTTCATAAATCACCTCTCCGCTTGACGCTACCATAAGACAGGCGGACTTTGCGGAAAGCTCAACAGCTCTACAGGTAGTCGGCAGAACAAGAATTGCTATTGTCAAAAGCATTATTTTCAGCATAAAAATCACCCCATACCTATTGGTATGAGGTGATGTGCCGCTAATATTACTCAAGCCTCGGAATTTTGTGTAAAATAATTATACGCTGCCTCAAACTGGTCATCTATAAGCACGTCCAGAACATAGAAGTGATTCTCCATAGTTGCCTGCGTTGAAAAATCAAGCACACCGTACGGATAAAGACCGACAGCCTCTTGGAAGTTATAGACTGCGTGTTCTAACATCAAGTCGAAGTTTTCATCTATCGGACCTGAATAATAGCCCATAACGCTTAGTCTTTGCTTTGCAGCAAGTACACCCTTGCCCGCGTCTCCGAGCCGCCATTTTGTAGCATAGTCAAAGGTTTCGTATTGAGTTACATCAATTTGCTCGGTATGATTTTTCACTACCTCATCAGGCTCAATTCCTACACCCTGAATATCGTGTCCGTCCCTTGTGAGATAATGTCCTGTTGTAAGCTTAAACGCATCACCGTTCTGAAGATTAAAAATCTCCTGAATTAAGCCTTTGCCAAAGGTTTTCTCACCAATAATATATCCTGCACCAGAATCCTGCAACGCACCCGTTAAAACCTCTGCAGCCGAGGCAGTATCGCCGTTGACGAGCACCGCAAGGCTGTATTTGCTTTCCTTATTTTCCGAGCTATATGTCACATTTCTCGTTTCATCACGGTACATAGCGTGCATAATTGCACCCTCGGGAACAAGCATATTTGCAACATCAAGCACGGACGTCAGAATACCGCCAGGATTACTGCGAAGGTCAAGTATAATATCGGTGATGCCGTTCTCGTCAAATATGCCAAGTGCTTCCTTTACCTCAGAGGGTGTTATATCGGCAAAGCTGTATATTGCAAGATATCCTATATTATTTTCCAGAATACTGTATCCTGCCGTTGACTGGTCGACTCTCTTTCTTTCGACATCAAACTCCATTTCAACACCGTCACGCAAAATCTTCACCTTAACGGTTGTACCCTCGTCACCTGCGACCATATTCACAACCTCATCGGTAGAAAAACCAAGCACCGACGTACCATCGACAGCAATAATAATATCGCCAGCAAGAATACCTGCCGCCTCTGCACCGCCGCCCTCCTGCACCTGAATAATGTTTATATTGCCGTCACGGAGCTGAATAAGCACACCCATTCCGTAAAAAATTCGGTTAAGACGCTGAAACTGCTTTTCATACTCCTCTGCCGTATAAAATTCGCTGTATTCGTCAAGAATGCCGAATGCCGACTTTATCATTGAATACATCAGCTCGGGATTTTCACGAACAGCCTCCTCAATCGCCTCCTGCATCAAGTGGTCGGACGTAACTCCATCGTTAATATAAAGATTTGAAACGTAATTTAAAACCACGTCAAGATACAGCGATTCGCTGTTCATTTCGGCAAATACAGGCGTTGTCAGCATTGCCGACGCAAGTACACCCGATAATAATCCTTTAATTTTCATAGTAAGGAACACTCCAATCTCTTCTTTGGGAATTTATTTCCTTTTCACCTTAATATTTATACTTGTTCTCTGCTCCTCGCCCGATATAAACAGCGAATAGTCGATATCAATTGTACCGCCGCCGTCAGAGAGGTTACAGCTTACAGACTTTGTTGTCTGCGTCATATTCATCTCACCGTAGGGCATATAATACACAACGCTTTCCGATTCGCCTGCAACGTATGTCAGCTTCAGCTCATACTCGCCGCTTCTTCGCATTGTAACCTTATCGCCGTCAGCAATCATCATAACCGAGCAGTTAGCCATTTCCATTTCTTCGCTTTCGTTGTAGAATATGTAAAACTTTCTGCCCTTCTGATAGAAACAGCCTGTTGTTACAAGCTCCATACTGTCCGTTTCACCGCCCGAGGTATGCTTAGAGATTATATTTATTATAGCATTCTCTTCAATATTTTTCAATGTCAATTTTTTTCACCTGACCATCTATTTTCCTTTCGAGGAATACTCCGCCAAGCTCGGCAAAGCCCTCTGCATTGTCGCTAACGTAATACTCGCAAACTCCGTATTCTCTGTCAGCAAGATTATCCTCGCCGAGTATCGTACCTATTGACTTTGCAAGCTCCTTGCACACATTGATTATCGTCACACCATCGCCCATATACTCGCTTATTGCCTTCTCCAAAAGCGGATAATGTGTACAGCCGAGAATTAACGTGTCTACTCCCTGACCCTTGATTTCCTCAAGATACTCGTAGACAACAAGCTTTGTTACCTCGGTATTGAAATGTCCATTTTCAACCAACGGTACAAACAGAGGACAGGCTCTCTGGAAAACCTGTATGCCGTTGTCAATGTCAGAAATACCCCGAAGATATGAGGAGCTTTTCACCGTAGCAGTTGTACCGAGTACACCGACCTTGCCGTTTACCGTAGCCTTAACCGCCGCTTCGCACGCCGCCTCAACCACTCCGACTATCGGTACATCAAACATTTTCCGCATATCGGAAAGGGCAACCGAGCTTGCCGTACCGCAGGCAATTACAACCATTTTAACATCGTGGCTTAACAAAAATCTGATATCGCTTGCCGAATACTGCTTGATTGTATCCTCGGTTTTCGTTCCGTACGGAAGTCTTCCCGTATCACCGAAATATACAATATTTTCCTTTGGAAGAAGTGCAGAGATACTCTTAACGGCGGTCAGACCGCCAAGCCCCGAGTCAAAAACACCTATACTTTTATTATTCATCTCTCGCTCTCCAAACCAAGCTTTATCAGCTCATCTAAAAGTCCGCTGTAAGTCATACCCTCAGCTTGCCACAGCTTTGGATACATACTGATATTTGTAAAGCCAGGCATTGTATTTACTTCATTTATAACAACCGAGCCGTCGGAATATTTTACGAAAAAGTCTGCTCTTGTAAGTCCGCTGCCGTCAAGTGCCACAAACGCTTTTTTCGCAAGCTCTCTGATTTGCTCTGCTGTCTGATCTGGAATTTTCGCTGGAATTTCAAGTACGGTTGATGAATCGGTGTATTTTGCGTCAAAGTCATAAAACTCCACCGTCGGAATTATCTCACCGATACAGCTTGCCTGAGGCTCGCCGTTACCTAAAACAGCACATTCCACCTCGTGTCCGTCTATAAATTCCTCAACTATAACCTTTCGGTCATAGATAAATGCATTTTTCAAAAGCTCTTTGAGTTCTTCTCTGTCGTGAGCCTTTCCGACCCCGACCGACGAGCCTGTATTACACGGCTTTACAAAACAAGGGTACCCAAGTTTATTCTCAATCTTGTCACAAACTGTATCTATTTCGCTCATATCACGGTCCAAAACGGTAACCCAATCTGCCTGAGGAATACCCGCATTTTTGAAAATAATCTTGGTGTAAGCCTTATCCATTGATACCGCCGAGGATAAAACTCCCATTCCTACATACTTAATTCCCGCAAGCTCCAGAAGTCCCTGAACAGTACCGTCCTCGCCGTTCTCACCGTGAAGCACAGGAAATACAATATCAGGCTTTATGTAGGTGAGCGTATCTTTGAAGATTATAATTGACTTATCGCCTGCGTCAGGAGATATTATCGCTTTTTTCAGCTTTGCTTTATCAGCGAGCCAGCCGTCATTTTCCAAAGCATCGTAAGAGCCTTCATAGCTGTACCACTCACCCTCCTTGGTTATACCGATTAAATACAGCTCATATTTATCCTTATCAAGGTTGGATATTACAGACCTTGCGGATTTCAGAGAAATATCGTGTTCGGGCGATTTGCCGCCGAATATAATACAAGCCTTGATTTTTGTCACAATATATCAATCCTTTCACACTCTTTTTAATTTTCCCATAATTTCCGAAAACCAATCGGGCATCTCGGCTGAAAACTCCACATACTCGCCGCTTCTGGGGTGGTTAAAGCCGAGTGTTTTTGCAAAAAGCAGCTGTCCGTTCGATTTTGTTTTATCATTTTTTGCACCGTACACGGGGTCACCTGCAATCGGGTGTCCGATAGATGCCATATGCACTCTTATCTGGTGTGTTCTGCCCGTTTCAAGGACACATTCTACGAGCGTATAGCCTTCATAATGCTCAATCGGACGGTAATGCGTTACCGCCTCCCTGCCGCCCGATACGACAGCCATTTTCTTTCTGTCGGACGGTGAGCGTGCAATAGGTTTATCGACCGTACCCGCCTCTTTTACTCTGCCGAGAACAAGTGCGAGGTAACGGCGATTCGCTTTCTTTGCTTTCAGCTGTTCGGCAAGAGCGGTATGTGCTTCATTGTTTTTGGCTATCACCAGAAGTCCTGCCGTGTCCTTATCAATTCTATGCACAATTCCCGGTCTTATAACGCCGTTTATCGCAGACAAACTATTTCCGCAATGAAATAGCAGAGCATTTACAAGCGTACCAGAGAAATTGCCAGGTGCAGGGTGTACAACCATTCCCTGCGGCTTATTTACTACAATTAAATCTCCGTCCTCATAGACTATATCAAGAGGAATATTTTCAGGACTTACTTCCAAGGGTTCAGGCTCGGGAAGGTCAATCTCAATTCTGTCACCAACCGAAACCTTATAATTTTTCCTGAGCGGCTTTCCGTTTAAGGTAATGCGACCTTCCTCACAAAGCGTCGCAGCATACGAACGTGAAATTTCTTCGAGAGCGTCGCTCACAAAGCTGTCGAGTCTTACTCCCTCCACCTCGGATACAAGCAAAATCTTTTCCATTTACCCTTCCTCTTTAGCCTTTTTGTCGGATAACAGCACACTAATAATTATAATCGCCGCACCGAAGGTAATAGCGACATCGGCAAT
>JAFULX010000127.1 GCA_017483065.1 Clostridia bacterium
AGCCTTTGCGGATACTTTTCCGTTTGTTCCGTTAATCATATAAAGAGCCGCACTCACGTTGTTTATATACAAATTCACAGGAAACTGCATCAGGTCGGACTGTACGGAGCAGTACTCTATTCCGACTGCATATTCGCCCGATTGGTCAATACTTACCTTGATTTTCTCGCCCGAGCTGATTTTGTCAAGCTCATAAAGCTTAGTGAGCTTTTCCGTATTGACAACCTCCTTGATTTCGATAGCATCACCGTCAAGATACCGCTCAAAGGTCGGCGTTGACATAATAACCCTGCATATATTTATTGCATTTCGCTGCAATTCGCCTCGGCTGATTTTACCCTCCGCAAGCGATTTCATTATATCCTTTGCGGTCAGCTCGGCGTTGGCATTTACCATAAATACATCATTCTGTGCCTTTATCGGCAATTCTCTGCTGTCAACTGCCTCGCCCTCATAATAACATGTTCTCGGCCACCAGTCGGTCATAATCAAGCCGTCATAACCCCATTCCTCTCTCAGCACCCGTGTATTCAAATCATAGCTTGACGAACAGAACACACCGTTTATTTGGTTATAGGCGGTCATCAGCATTTTGACTTTGCCCTCTTTTATAATCATTTCAAACGGCTTGAAATAGATTTCCCGAAGTGCTCTTTCCGAAATTGTCACATTCACCGTCTTGCGGTTTGCTTCTTTATTGTTTGCGGAAAAGTGCTTGACGGTTGCACTCACACCTGCCTGCATCAAGCCCTCACAAATTCCGCCGCCGATTATTCCTGTCAGATACGGGTCCTCGGACAAATACTCAAAATTCCGTCCGCACAGGGGATATCTGTGAATGTTTACTCCCGGTCCGAGTAAGCCGTCGACACGATTTGCATATGCCTCCATACCCTCATAAGAGTACAGCTCGCTTACAATACCCCGGTTCCACGTACACGCAAGCAGCGTTCCGTTCGGAAGACTTGTTGCCTTGTCGCCGTTATCAAACCGAAGTCCCGAAGGTCCGTCGGTCAGGCATATTGCAGGAATACCGAAGTCTGCAAGCGTCTTTGTCAAACCGCCTATTGTACCGCCCGTGCCTGCTCTTACCTTGGGGCTGTTCATTCCCTCACCCTGCGACAGGCACGCAAGCTGAAAATCGTCAAGCTGTGCAATAAAGCTTTCCATCAAGGCGTAACCGTTATATACGTCGCAAAGCTTTATACCCTTATCGCCCGTCTGCGGTATCTCACGTACGGTCGGGATTTGTGCTGTTATTTCGGGCAGAAGCTTTTGCCGCTCCTCCCTGCCGTTGTTGTTTACCAAACGCTCAAACGGCTTATTAAGGGGCATAACCGTACTTAATTTTTTGATAACCTTCAAAGCCGAGGTGTATCGGCAGACAAATTCCGCACTCCTCACGCTGTTTCCGACGTATATGTTATATTCGCCCTCGTCCAGCACACAGCAAGCCTTGTTGCCCGTCATACCGATATCGTCATATGCGGCAAAAGAGTCAGCCGATATCTCAAAGGACAGCTTTTGACTCTCGCCTCTCGCAAGCTCCTTTGTTTTTTCAAATGCAATAAGCTGTCTTGCAGGATAGCCGATATTTTTGCATTTTCCCTCAAAGTAGACCTGTACGACCTCTTTACCCTTGCATTTTCCGATATTTTTTACGCATACCTCAAGCTTAATTTTATCGCCAGACACCTCGGCAAGGTCGGTTTTTATGTCAAACTCTGTGTAGGAAAGACCGTAACCGAACGGGTACATAACCCTGTCCTTTCGAAAGGTTTCGAAATAGCGGTAGCCGACGTAGATATCCTCGCTGTAATCAATATTGTCAGGCTCGCCAAAGCCCTTGTGCGACGGATAATCGGTTATGTCGTATGCTATGGTGTCGCTGAGCTTACCCGACGGATACCGCATACCGCACAAAAGCTCTGCAACCGCCTCGCCGCCGTCCTGACCGCCCTGCCATACATACAAAATTGCGGAAATATTAAGCTCCTCCGCCCATTTCATATCTATAATATTGCTGACATTCAGCACTACGCAGACCTCTTTAAAATTTGCCGATACCTTTTTCAAAAGCTCATATTCCGCATCGGACAAAAGGTAACTGCCTTTTTCTGCTGCATTATCCTTGTCCTCGCCCGCAGTTCTGCCGATAATGACTATTGCTTTGTCGTTTCTGTCCGCTGCCGCCTTGATTTGTGCGTCGGACAACGGCATCTCCTTCTGCGAAAAGGGCAGACACCAGCCTCCTGCAAAATCAAAGGGATTTTCCGCAAGCCACGCTTTGTACAAACCCGCAAGCTCCTCATCGATTTTGACATAATCCAGAGCCTTCATGCTGTCGTAAATTTGTGTCACATACGGAGCATTCACCTTTCCGCCCGAGCCTGAGCCGCTCTTATAATACTCAAACTGACATCTGCCGAAAAGTGCGGCACGCTCGCCCTTTTTCAAGGGGAGCATACCGTTATTTTCCAAAAGCACAGCACCCTCGGCATTTATTCTCTTCATAAGCTCACGGGTATCCTTGACAGGCTCTTCCTTTAACTCGGAAAGCCTGATACCGTTTACAATTCTGTCTTTAATTTTCATCATATCACCCTTATATAGCTTGCCGATTTCGGCGGTACAACCAGCTTGCCGCCGTCCTTTTTGGCAGTACCGTTATACTCAAAAATGACCTCGCCGAGTTCATTTTCAAGTTCGCACACCGCCTCTTTATCGGACGGATTTAAGCAAACCAATATGCTTTTACCCCTCAAAGCTCTTTTATACACAAACGGATAGCCGTCCCTGATACAGACAGGCTCAAAGCCACCGTCCGCCTGCAATTCCTCATTTGCTTTTCTGATTGCGATAAGCTTTCTCACAGTATTGAGCATTGAATTTTCATCATTTATCTGCTTTTCAACGGTCGGTCTGTCGGTGTCGGGGTCAATTGGGATATACAATTTATCCGCCGCTGAAAAGCCCGCATTCTGCGTACCGTCCCATTGCATAGGAGTTCTGCAGCCTGTTCGGTAATAGCTGCCCTCTACCGATTTTAAGCCTGAAATATAGTTCATTCCGATTTCATCGCCGTAATAGACAAACGGCACGCCCGGCAGCGAAAGTATAAACGCATATACAATTCTTGCCGAAATTTCTCCAACGGTGCTTGCCACTCTTGAGCTGCCGTCGTGATTTCCCGAAATGGGTGCAATATAGCCTTCTCCCTTGGTATTTTTAAGGTTGTCGAGGTAAATTCCGAGCCAGTCCTCGGGGGATTTTTCACGCTCAGCGGTAAAATACGAGTTCGGAGTTAAAAACAAATCGGCGTATCTTGTAACCTTTTTGGGGAGCATAAAGTCCATATCAAAGCCTGCTTTGAGTGCCTGCTTGGGACTTCCCCACTCGGAAACGAAAACCGCCTCGGGGTATTCCTCCCTTATGACCGCAAAAACCCTTTGCCAGAACCGCACCGTTTCGGTTTTGCTTTCATCATCATTTTTGATGATAAAGTCAGCCATATCCACCCGAAAGCCATCACAGCCCTTTTCGAGCCAGAAACGCATAATATTGATAAGTTCTTCTCTTGTATCCGCCGCCTCGGGCGAGTCAACCGAAAACTGCCAATCCTCGGTAACGTTCGCAAAGCCGTAGTTGAGTGCAGGCTGTGTGGAATAATAGTTCACACCTACACAGCCGTCACGCTCGGAAAAGCCTCTCAGACTCCCCGACAGCTCCTCTATACCGTCACAGGTCTTGCCTATCGAATCTGTCCATATATAGCGGTCTGTGTACCTGTTTCTGTCCGCCTTTGCCGACTCGTGAAACCACTTACACGTTACCGCCGTATGCCCAGGTACAAGGTCAAGAATAATCCGCATACCCCTTTTATGCACCTCGAAAAAAAGCCGTTCCAAATCCTCGTTTGTACCGTACCGTGGTGCTGCCTGATAATAGTCCTCGACATCATAGCCTGCGTCATAAAAGGGCGAAGCAAAGCAGGGATTGAGCCATATTGCGGAAAATCCCATATCCTTTACATAATCGAGCTTTTCGATTATTCCGTTAAAATCGCCTATTCCGTCGCCGTTGCTGTCACGGAAGGTCTGCGGATATATTTCATAAAATACAGCGTTACTGAGCCATTTATTCATAAATTGATACCTCTCATATAATGCTAAAATTGGGGGTGTGCTGTTAAGCAACACCCCCATCAGGGTTTATTTAATTGACAGCAAGCAGGTTGTAAATCATAACCGACGCTTCGGCTCTTGTTATACTCTTTTTCGGTCCGAAGCTGCCGTCCTCGTAGCCGTTTACAACGCCAAGCTCATACATTGCACAGATAGCGTCCCCAGCATAAGCTGAGATTGATGAGCTGTCCGCAAAAACATTTCCGCCGCTTATGGCATCGTTATTTTTGGTGTAAATTCTGTAAAGAATTACTGCGGCGTCCTCTCGGGTAATCTCGTTTTTCTTGCCGAAAATACCGTCACCGATACCGCTTACCAAGCCGTTTTCATACGCAGATGCAATATATTTCGCACTCCAGTCGCTGTCCGCAACATCGGCAAAGTCAGCCGTTGCATTTTCATTGTACATATCAAATGCGGCTACTATTATCTTGGTAAATTCCTCTCTTGTGATTGCATTGTGCGGATTAAAGCTGCCGTTGCCGTCGCCCGAAATTGCACCCTTTTCGGTAAGAGCGGAAATTGCCTTTTCAGCCCACGAAACAGAGCCTAAATCATTGAAAACAGCGGTATTTGTAGTGCTTTGCGTTGTTGACGGTGTTGTGTAGTCACCTGCGACAACCGTACTCGGACTTCCGCTGCCGCCGCTTGAAGAGCCGCCACCGCCGCCCGAGGATTTCTTTGAAGCCTCCTCGTCTGCGTAGTATTCAAATCTCTCAGCAAGCTTTGTGTAGTCAGTTATCTTCTCGTCCTTTAAAAAGCCGAGGACATTGCTCTTTTTATTCGACGACAAATCGTTGTAATCGCTCTCGAAATCCACGTCTACAAGCGTTTTTTCATCAAAATATTCCAGTACTTCCTCCGCAGTTGCCCAGTCGTTGTTGGCAATAATATATGTAAGCACCGCTCCGTCAAACTGATTATAGAGTGCGGCTACTGCCTCCTCGACATCGGAATACTGTGTAAAATCATACGCACCGACAAGTCCGCCGATATAGCTCTTGTCGGAAATCAGCTTGTCTGTGTAGTATTTTGTGTCAAAGGTCAGAATTTCTGCCGTTTCAATTTTGGAAATGACCTTTGTGCTGTCCGTTTCGGAGAGTATGCCGACAGCCTCGTACATTCTGTCCATATAATTGAAGAACTGCTGCATATGCTCGTCGTCGGTCTTGTTTTCGTCCCAGACAAGTGCAAGCACAGACGCACGGATTTTCTTCTGCCACTCGGGAGAGAAAGACGAATATGTGTCATATCCGAAATCGACAAGCGTTTTTCCCGCCTCAATCGCCGTGTTCAAAGCCGTATCGTCCGCCGCATCTCTGATTGCCTTGAAGGCTCTCATCTGATGGTCGTAGTTGAAGAAATCAATGGTTTTTGGTGTAATTTCCTTGCCGTTTCCGACTCTTAAGATATATTTTCCCGTCGGAAGCTCGCTGTCTACCGAGAATTTAGCAAAATCAGCAACATAAACACCGTCAACCTCCTGCGGTGTACATTCCGCCATATACAGCATTTTGCTGTAATCCTCGCTGAACATCTGCAAGGTTGCCTTAGAAAATGCAGTATCGTCGGTATATTTTACCGTAATATCAAACTCGGCAACAGTTTCCTCTATACTGCCTGCCGCCAGCACGGTTGCCGACGAAAGCAGCAGACCTGCGGCAGTAATTAACGCAATACTCTTTTTCATACCGTTCCACTCCTTTACCGTATTGGTGCGGACTAAAGCATTTCTGCCTTAGTCCGCAAAATCTTACTCTGCGTTGTCAGCCTTATAAAGCTCAAACTGTCCCGATGTTGAATGAATACCGAAGTATCCGCCGCCAGAAAGTACAGGCTGATTTTCAATCTTGTACTGTTTATTCGTTACATAGTCTATCTGGTCGAATGCCTTGATACCGTCGATATACATAACAATTCTCACGCCCTCGGGAACATCAAATGCACCTATTCCGACGTCATATTCCTTGCCGTATTCAATCTTTGCGGCAGGACGTCCGCCATATACAGGGAATACACCGTCCCACATATTCATCTGTCCCCACAGCACATATCTCTGTCCGCCCGAATAACGCTGCCATTCAAGGCTGCCCTGATAGAAGGTCAGAATATACTCATTCTGAAGATGTGTAACAGCATCCTGAGAGTTAATCGCAAAGCTCGGCCAGCCGCCTGTGTGGTTAAGCTTCATCTTGAAATGCAGCATCTTGTTATTGAACTTTTCTTTATTATATATCATAATCTGCGGTGACGCAAGAGCAATTCCGCCGCCTTCCAGATTTTCACGGATATTGGTAGCATCCTCCTTGATATATGTCCAGTTGTCAAGGTTGAAGAAGTCGTCGCCGAGGTCAACAATCTGACTTTCGTCAAAGTCCTCGTACATTTCGTTCGTCAAGGACTTAACCTCACGCACGAATGTACCTCTCTTGTTGTTTGCACCCCAAACCATATCGAGTATGAGTTCGGTTGTACCGTCGCTCACACCGACAAATCTGCCTTCCTCGTCAATTACTCCGACATTCTCATCAGCTGTCGAGAGCTTCAGCTCGTGCGGAACAAGCTTTCTGCCGAGCTTGGTTTCAAAATAGTTGATTTCAAGCTCGTTTGCCTCGCCCGTTCTAACCTTGACAAGTCCGGGTGTACCGTTAATCCAGATGGTCGGTGCGTCGGAGAAGCTTCTCGGTGCAACCTCGTCGTCAACGTACACCTCAACGGGATAGGTTTCAACAACGTCCTTATTTTGTCCGCAAAGCACCTGAACGGTAAGCTCCGCCTTGCCGAATTTCAGTGCCTTGATTGAATTGTCAGGCAGAACCTCGACAACATCGGGTGTGTGATTGTCGATAAATACTCTGTCGGGCGAAATTTCTGCCTTTGCCTTTTTGCGGTTTGTTGCCTCAAATTCAATCTTGAACACCTCGCCTGTGCTTACATCGTAAACGGCAGGATCGTAGCTTTGTCTTTGCGGCTCTGCATCATATGCACCGTCCGAATTTGCAGCTATCTTAAAGTCCTGAAACTCCTCGGGAAATTCGTCAAGGTACTCCGCCGTGATACCTGCGTTTGCAATTATATCAAGAGCACCCTTATCCCAGTTTTCCATTCCGCCCTCAAGGATATAGTGAGGTCCGATTGTTGTTATATCGGGTCTTGAAATGTCCTCGTCCTTCATTCGGCTGCCGTTTGCAACATATTCCTCGTACCACTTTGTAAACGGCTCCTGCTTTTTGCTCTGTACAGATACAGAGTCGGTAGACAAATAGTTATCAGTTACAATATTATATTTACCCTGATTACTTGTCGTAATCTGTCCGTAAGGCCAATACGGTTTCTTTGTATCAAATACATTATGCGAAATCTCTATCCACGACGTACCCTCGTCAAGATAGATATTGTTTACCGAAGTACCCATATCCTCCATATAATTATATGAAGTCCTGTTTCTGCCGTTGAGAGTATATGCGTCACGCATATCTCCGTGCGTTGTACCCATATAATAGATACCGCCGCCGTCCTCCATATGGTATTTAATTCTGTTGGTGACGTGTATATAGTTATGCTCTATATGAGTATTAACGTACAGGTTACTCGGCTTTGCAGAAAAGCCGAAGGCTGCGTGGATACCCGAATATGAGGTTCTGAAAATTTCATTGTGGCTGATATTCGAGTATTGCAGATTTGTAACCGCCATTGCACCTGCGGACACAAACTCCACAGCAGTATCGTGCATATAGTTATTTGTAATCTGAATATCTGCCTTGTAGTATCTCTTGTCAAGTGGGAAGAACTCGTTATGTATAGGCAGATTTTTCTCGCCTATAACCTGAGATGCCTTAGGCATACCGATTTGCATTGCATTACCCGAAATATCGTAAAATTCGTTGCCTGTGATGTCGGTATGCTGAATACCGCCTAAAATTGCCAGTGCCATACCGCCTATTTTCTTAAAGGTACAGCCCTCAAAGTCGATATACGACACATTCTCAAGCTTAACCGCCGCAGGAAGGATTTTGTTGCCTGCGGACTGGTAGCCGCCCGAAAGCGGTCCGTAAATCGTTGCGTTCTGCTGAATTGCAAGACCGCCGTTTTGCTGGAACAGATTCCATACGGTTGTGTATGCAAAATCAATATCCTTAAAGGAAATATTGTGGATAGGCTCATACTTGTCGTAGGTTATTGTACCGCTGCCCTCAATCAGGCTCTCCGAGGTCGGGAGTGTGATTTCGGCTGTTGTGATATCCTCCCACTGTCTG
>JAFULX010000128.1 GCA_017483065.1 Clostridia bacterium
AACACAGTTACAAAACTTAATTTTTTCATCTTCCCTTCCTCCTTATCTCTTTTGCTCTTTTGAGAAGGTATTCTCTCGTATTCAGTTCGGGACTTATCATAACCTCGCCGAGCAGAAATTTGAGTGTGTCGCCGATTTCTCTGCCTGCACGGAAGCCTAATTTTATCAAATCTCTGCCGTTTACCACCAAATCGGACAGCATATACGGCTGTCCCTCGGCGAGAATTTTCTCGTAAATGGCACGCACCGCCTCAATTCTCTGGAGTTTTTCAGGGAAATAAACGGGATTTTTCGCTCTGTTATCCGCAATTTGCAGGCTTAAAAGCTTAACAAACAGCTTATCGCCCACCTTGGCAAGCATACGCTTAACGGCAGGCGGTGTCGGGTCAATCCGAACATCGTGATTTTCAATCAGAACGAGAATATCCCTTGTACTGTCGTTATCGGCACGCAGGCGACGCAGTACGTTGGAGGCGAGCATTGCACTCTCCTTATGATGACCATAAAAATGTATAATTCCATTTGCGTCCATACTCATACAAATCGGCTTGCCGATATCGTGCAGCAGTGCCGCCCAACGAAGCACCAAATCCTTTTTCGTTTCGCAGGTTGCGTGTATGATATGCTCCCCAACGTTATAAATGTGGTATTTATTCCTCTGCGGTGTATCAAAGCAGACGTCAAGCTCGGGTATGATATAGTGTAAAAGTCCCAGCTCGTGAAGCTTTGAAATATAAATCGGATTGTCGGAAAGCAGAATTTTATTCAGCTCGCCGAGTATCCGTTCAGCACTCACCTTTTTAATGTGGTGGGCGCATTTTTTGATTGCGGCGGCAGTTTTTTCTTCAATTTCAAAGCCGAGAACTGCCGCAAAACGCACCGCACGGAGCATTCGGAGTGCGTCGTCGCAAAAACGTTTTTCGGGATTGCCGACGGTGCGGATAAGCCGTGCAGAAATATCCTCCATACCGCCGAAGCAGTCCAGTACATCCTCTTCCGTCTTACAGCACATTGCATTTATGGTAAAATCACGTCTGTGCAAATCCTCGGTAAGGTCTGAAACAAATTCGACGTTATCAGGGTGGCGTGAATCGGAATAACCCGACTCGGTGCGATAGGTTGTAACCTCATAGCCGACTCCCCCCTCAACCACCGTTACCGTGCCGTGCATAATGCCCGTATCTATGGTTTTTCTGAAAACACGCTTAATTTCCAACGGTCTTGCGTTGGTGGTAATATCGTAATCGTGCGGAGTCTTGCCCATAACCAAATCACGCACCGCACCGCCGACGATATATGCGTCATAGCCTGCACTGTGGAGCTGTGCAAGGATTGCTTTTGCACCGTCGCTTATTGATACAGTCATTTCTCCGCCTCCTTTTTCTGCTAATATACCATTATACAGAATAACATATTCCGCCCTGTTTGTCAACGCTGCATATGGCAGAAATCACGGTTTTTACTCATTTATATTGCAAATTGTCGAAAAATGGAGTATAATAGGAATGTTTGAATAAAAGCAGAACGGAGAGATTAAATGCAGGCAGAAAACAAAATGGGCGTAATGAATGTAAACCGCCTACTTATTACAATGGCATTGCCGATGATGGTGTCAATGCTTATTCAGTCGATGTATAATATAGTTGACTCGATTTTCGTGGCACAGTACAGCAAGGACGGATTGACAGCAGTGTCGCTGTGCTTCCCCGTACAATCACTGATGATTTCAATTGCGGGCGGAACAGGCGTTGGTATCAACTCGCTTTTGTCAAGACGTTTGGGCGAAAAGAGATTTGAGCTTGCCAACAAGGCTGCTATGAACGGCGTATTTCTCGGGGTGTTGTCCTCGATTTTCGTGGCAATAATCGGATTGCTGTTCTCGGGCAAATTCTTCACCTTCTTCACCGATACTCCCGCTACAATTGAAATGGGCAGACAGTATATGATGATTTGTACCGTATTCTCGCTCGGTGTATTTATGCAGATTGTTGCGGAACGTCTTTTGCAGGCGACAGGTAAGACGCATCTCAGTATGCTGTCACAAATGTCTGGTGCAATTGTGAATATTATCCTTGACCCGATTTTCATTTTCGGATATTTCGGCGTGCCTGAAATGGGAATTGCGGGTGCGGCGATTGCGACGGTAATCGGACAGTGGTTTGCGATGGTGTTTGCGTTCGTGCTGAATCACCACTATAATCACGAGGTTAAGCTCAGCTTCAAGGGCTTTCGTCCTGACGGCGAGGTTATTGCCGACATTTACAAGGTGGGTGTGCCTGCGATTATAATGCAGTCTATTACGAGCATTATGACGGTGGGTATGAACAAAATCCTTGCCGACGATATGGCGATTTCCGTTTTAGGTATCTACTTTAAGATTAACAGTTTCATATTTATGCCCGTATTCGGACTTACAAACGCACTTATTCCGATTTTTTCCTACAATTTCGGTGCAAGGAAAAAGGAAAGAATTTACGGTGCAATGCGTACAGGTATGATAATTTCTATGGTTATTATGGCAATCGGAACGGCACTTGTTATCGCTTTCCCCGAGCTGTTCCTCAAGATGTTCGACGCAGATGCGGCAATGTTTGCGATGGGTGTGCCTGCACTTCGGATTATCCCGATAGGCTTCATTTTTGCAGGCTACTGCATCATTATAATATCACTCCTTCAGGCAATCGGAGCACCGAATGTAAGTATGCTGATTTCAATTTTACGTCAGCTTGTGGTAATTCTTCCTGCGGCATTTGTGCTGAAGCTGTTGTTCGGTTTTCCTGCCGTATGGGCTGCAATTCCTCTGGCTGAAATGGTTGCAACGGTGCTGTGTGTGATATTCTTCAAACGTGTCTGTAAGCCGAAAATAGACGTGCTGTAACTAAGGTGATTGTATGAAAAATGTCAAAATATTTACTGCATTTTTTCTTATTGTATTGATATTCGGCACGGTCGCATCTGCACAGGTAGGGATTGTCGTTGACGGAAAAGCTCTTGCGGCGGAAATTCCGCCCTTTATAGAAAACGGCTCTACATATCTTTCGGTACACAGTATAGGCGATATGCTCGGTGCGGAGTCGGTTTCGTGGAATGCAGACGACAGAAGCGTTACTGTTCTTGCAGACGGTGCGGAGCTTAAGCTGATTATTGGCTCGGATACCGCCTATATCGACGGTGAGGCGATTTTGACAACCACTCCCGCCATTATCAGAAATGACCGCAGTTATCTGCCCGTTCGGTTTGTGTCCGAAACACTCGGGGCAGGCGTTGCGTGGGACGATAGTACAAAAACCGTTTATATAACATTTGCAAACGATACAAACGATGAGACTTTACTCTGGCTTGCACGCATTGTGCATATAGAGTCGGGCAACGAGGGCTACGAGGGCAAACTTGCGGTTGCGAATGTTATTTTAAACCGTGTAAAAAGTCCGAAATTCCCCGACACGGTGTATGATGTGATTTTCCAGCCAAATCAGTTCCCGCCTGCGGCAAGCGGTGCCTTGGATAATCTTACGCCCAATGACGGCTGCTATGCCGCTGCGGCAGATGCTTTAAACGGAGTAAATAATGTAGGCGACAGCCTGTATTTCTGTGCGGGATCACAGGTCGAAACCTCGTGGGTGGCAAACAACAGAACTTTTTATGCCCAGATAGGAAATCATTGCTTCTATTACTGATTTCCGCAAAAATTTAATCCACAATATGTAGTGTGTACCCTACATACCGCATAAAACCTCGTTTTTTGGAATATCTTGTGTTAAAATTTAAAATTTTTGAAAAAATAATACAATATTTATTAAAAAACACTTGCATTCCCAAATACAATATGTTATAATACAAAATGTAGGGAATTACTTCCACCCTCAGATCCTATACATATCAAGCCTAAAAGCATCGTAACCGATGCTTTTTCGTTTTGAAAAAATTGAAAAAAGTACTTGACAACAGGGCTTATATTTAGTATAATATCTTAGTAACATTGATAAAGGGGTGTAGCTCAGTTGGTAGAGCATTGGTCTCCAAAGCCGTGTCCCTATGTTCGTATGGTAACTTGAAAAAACTTAATATTTGCTTTTTAGGGGTATAGCTCAGTTGGTAGAGCAGTGGTCTCCAAAGCCGTGTCCCTATGACAGTATTATAACACAAAAATAACTTAATATGGCGCTCTTTAGGGGTATGATGTAATGGTAACATGCCGGTCTCCAAAACCGTTCTTGAGGGTTCGAGTCCTTCTACCCCTGCCAATATATTTGGCTCAAACACTGGGTTTGAGCCATTTTTTATTGTCAAAATTCGAGAGCGGCAATCTTCACTTTTTTTGAACATCAATAGCAAATTTTAGTAATTTTAGATTATATTTCTGATGACGGCGCATGGTCTTGTGGTTCAAATAATTATGCCTGAAATGAGCATCAATTTCGCATACGGTCGCATCCGTTTCTAACGATTCCGTCTGCTACATCATCATTTTAGCATCACTTGATTTCGTCAATTCTATCAATTTCGCCTTTAG
>JAFULX010000129.1 GCA_017483065.1 Clostridia bacterium
CCTGATAGTTAGCGTGAACGTTAACCTTCAGCTCACCGGGGATAAACTCCATTGCCTTTTCGATATCGGCACGAAGCTCCTCGCCGTTTCTTGCCTTACCGGGGTAGTTACCTGTTGTCTGGATACCGCCTGTAAGACCGCCCTCCTTCTTTTCAAGACCTATAACGTCGTCACCCTGCCAGCAGTGCATTGAAATCGGAGTCTTGTCACAAATTTCAATCATCTTGTCAACATCTATGCCATACTGTGCATAATATTCCTTTGCCAGCTCATAGCCTTTTTTTACATCGTACATTTTTTATTATCCTCCTTAGCTTGATAATAGTATTATACCTTAATTTACTTATAAAAACAAGGGGGTATTTATGATATTTGAAACTTTTTTACCATTTATTGCTTATAATGTGTTCCGCCGTACAAAACGGTTCTATTGACGAAATACTCTCCCAAGCAAGAATTTTTATTTCACTATGCTCGTCAGAAGATGAAAACTCCAGCCGAGAACCGTCAAAAATATCATATTTGATATCTGTAAGCTTTCCCTCATCATATAAAGCAAATACTATTGTCTTACCTTTGTATTTTTCGTCAAATAAGATATGACTTTCAGTATCCGTGCCATTTTGCATTATTTTCACTGTATCAGTGGAATATTTACAGTTATAGTTCATATTGATGTCTGTAAAATCAAAACTTCCAAGCAAGCAAGACTCCCATTCCTGACTGCTTCCCCCATAATAAATATCGGACAAATTATTACAGCCGTAAAAATCGGGGCGAATATACTTTACACCGTTTGGTATTGTTATTTTTTGCATTGCACGGCAATATTGAAACACAGAACTGCCCATAGCTTCCACACCGTCCGGAAGAATTATTTCTGTTAATCCATCACATTCAAAAAATGCATATCCTTCCACCGTTGTCAGACCACTTGGAAGCTCTATATCTGCCAACGTATCACAACAAGCGAAAGCGTTTCGTCCTATAGTTTTAACGCTGTCAGGTATTATATACGAATTTCCCGTTTTAGCAATGGGATACCGAATCAATGTTGTTATATTCTTATCATACAATACTCCGTCAATATCGGTATAATTCGCATTTTCTCCACTGACAGTTATGTTTGACAAATTATAGCAATAGTCGAAAACATTATGCCCTATGCTGGTTACTCCCGACGGTATTTCTATACTTGTCAGACTTTTACAATTACTGAAAGCAGAATGTCCGATTGTATTCACACTCTTACCTATAGCTATGCTCTTTAATCCCGAACGATAAAAAGCATATTGTCCAATAGTCTTAACACTGTCAGGTATTGTTATATCGGTTATTCCCGTACACCCTTCAAAAGCATTCTCCCCGATAGTTACGACATTATCGGGAATTTTCATTTCTGTTAACCCAACACAATCCCCGAATGCACCCATTTCAATCGTGGTAACGCTGTCAGGTATTGTTATATCGGTCAGCTTGGGGCAGGCATAAAACATACGGTATCCTATAGTTTTTATGCCGTTTGCAAGCGTTACACTCTCCAAATTATCACACCTTCCGAAAAGCGTTCCTCCGACGCTTGTCAGATTTTTCCCCACAGACACCTCTCTTAACCCGTCGCATTCATGAAAAGCGTAGCTTCCGATAGTCGTTACACTATCGGGAATTGCAATGCTTGTCAGGCTGTCACAACAACTAAATGCACTATCGCCAATAGTAACAACACCGTTTGGCAATTTAAAATTTGTTATGCTTTTGCATGTGTCAAAAGCACTTTTTCCAATGGCGGTTATATTTTCTCCTCCTGTTATGCTGTTTATCCCTGTACATAAATAAAACGCATAGTCATCAATCTCTTTTACTCCATAGGGTATTGCTACACTTGTTATTCCATCATTCTCATAAAAAGCTTTTTCGCCTATGGCTGTAACTTTATAGCCGTTTATAGAATATGGAATGCTTAAATTTGTATTAACAACACCGTTGTCGCTTTCAAAACCCAAAAGACCTGTAATTGTTGCTTCACCATTTGACACAGTATAGGAATACTGCTGTGCCCATTTTGCATAGAATGTCAAATCACGATTAACCGTCACCTCACCTGCCGCAGAATTTGTACACGTGCTGTCCCAATACCAACCCTCGAAAATGTATCCGCCTCTCGTCATCGTCGGCTCATACCAATTTTGCTTAGTAATATCATATACATACACATAGTCGCTCACATAGGCACAATTTGAATCAAATTTGACCGTATGATATCTATCGAGCCATTTCGCATAAAAAACCGTATCCTTATTCACAACAACCATTCCCGCCGCACTCTTTGTACAAGCTTGATCCCAGTACCACCCTGCAAAAACATAGCCCTCTCGTTCCATAGTCGGTTCGTACCAATTACGTTCCGAAGTATCATAAATATACGATACCGATTCTACCTCCGAACAATTTGAGTTAAACTCAATGTTATATTTTGCAGCTTCTGTAAACTCTACCTTTGAAATATGCTTGTTCTCGACATAATAAAGGTACTCTGTCCATTCATCAACTATTTCCGCATCTGCGGCACTAACTCCATAAGCAACCGCAAAACCTTCCCTCATAATTTGGTCATACTCGTCTTCAGGATTTGTTCCGATTGTTGATATGAAATAATTTCTCTTATTGTTATCATTGATAAGAATGACTGCACATATACTTTCTAAAGCAACCTTAAATCCTTCGATCACATCATTCAAAGTTCCTAAATTTGTTATTTCATCCCTTATTTCCTCTGCTACTTCATCTTTGATAACTTCAGATAAATTACCTGTCAAGTAATCAACAGCATCCTCTTCTAAAGAATTTTTTAACATATCCAGTCTGTTAGTGTAAATATCCTCATCCACACATCTGTATGCAAATTGGATAAAGGTTTCTTCCAACTTTTCTTCCTCATCTGTCCCCTCAAAGAATCCCTGTAATAAGAGAAGCCATTTTTCAGAGCCTTCCGGCTCCTTAAAATGTTCTCCCGTTAAAAATTTCAAAAATTTTATAGCTGTTTCCTCTGACATATATTTTGAATCATTCGCATATACAGGCATACTCACCAACTGCATAGCTATAATAACCGCTACTATTAAGCTTAATATTTTACTTCTCATATAACACCTCGTATTTATTATATCCTTTCTTGAAACTATTGTAAATTTTATCACGAATTACTATATTTGTAAATGATTTTAAAACAAATTATAAAATAACACATTCCGCACTTGATTTTTCGATAAAATAGTTGTAAAATGGGAATATAATTATGAAAGGATTGAAATTTTATGAGAATAGAAACAAAATGTATTCAGGAGGGCTACAAGCCTGAAAACGGTGAGGCACGTGTTCTGCCGATATACCAGAGCACTACCTTCAAGTACGGCTCGTGTGAGGAGATGGGCAAGCTTTTTGACCTTGAGGCAAGCGGCTACTTCTACACAAGGCTCGGAAACCCGACCGTCGGCTGTGTTGAGGAAAAAATCGCAAAGCTTGAGGGCGGCGTGGGCGCTATGATGACCTCGTCGGGTCAGGCGGCAAGCCTTATGTCGGTAATGACTATCTGCAATGCAGGCGACCACATCATCTGCTCGGCGGCTGTTTACGGCGGTACACTCAATCTTTTAGGTGTAACGCTCAAGAGAATGGGCATCGAAACCACCTTTGTAAACCCCGACGCATCTCTTGAAGAGCTTCAGAGCTACATACGTCCCGAAACAAAGGCTGTTTTCGGCGAAACTATCGCAAATCCCGCACTCAGCGTGCTTGATATCGAAAAATTCGCCGAGCTTGCACATTCAAACAACATTCCGCTGATTGTGGACAACACCTTCGCTACACCTATCCTTTGCCGTCCGTTTGAGTTCGGTGCGGATATTGTAATACATTCGACCTCTAAGTATATGGACGGTCACGCAGTAAGTCTTGGCGGTGTTATTGTTGATGGCGGCAGCTTTGACTGGGCGGCAAGCGGCAAATTCCCTGAATTTACCACACCCGACGACTCATACCACGGTCTTGTTTACAGCGAAGCCTTCGGCAATGCAGCATTCATAACCAAGGCTCGTGTTCAGCTGATGCGTGACCTCGGCTCATCACCGTCGCCGCAGAATGCTTTTCTGCTTAATCTCGGACTTGAAACGCTGCACCTGCGTATGCGTGCACATTCAGACAATGCTATGAAGGTTGCGACCTTCCTTGCAAACGACAGCCGTGTTGCGTGGGTTAATTACCCCGGACTTCCCGACAGCAAATATAAGCCGCTTGTTGACAAATATCTCCCCGACGGCACATCGGGCGTTGTATCCTTCGGCGTCAAGGGCGGCAGAGAGGCGGCAATCAAGGTGCTTGACAGCTTAAAGCTTGCCGCAATCGTAACGCACGTTGCAGACGCACGCACCTGTGCTTTGCACCCTGCAAGCACCACACACCGCCAGCTAACCGACGAGCAGCTTGCAGACGGCGGTATCGGTGCAGACTTAATCCGTCTTTCTGTAGGTATCGAGAATGCGGCGGATATTATTGAGGACTTAGATGCCGCTCTTTCCAATATCTGATAAGGTTGTGTATATATGAAAAAAGCCCTGAAAATAGTATTATGGATAATTGCGTCAATAGCGGCTCTTGCGGTTATTGCTGTACTTGCGATGCGATTTGTTATTCTGCCAAAAATCAGCGAAAAGCTTGCCGAGGGCGGCAGAGAAGAGCTTGCGGCGATTGTTGAGCAAAACAACAATCTCGGTGCATTTGCGTCGCTGACTAGCCTTTTTACAGACAGAGGTATGCTTGAATTTGTAGCAAACCTTGACGGCGAGAGTGCAAGCTCGGCTATTGATATTCTTGATACACTCGATGCGGAACAGGCAACAGAGGATGCCGCAGCAGGCGTCGAAACAGAGGACACACAGCCAGAGCAGCCGTGGCTGGTAGAGGAGTCAAGGCACATACCGAGGGCAACACCTGCCCCCACGCCTACACCTGCTCCTACTCCCGCACCCGCAGTTCCTACTGCTCCGCCTACATCAAATAACAAGGCGACATCAGCATATGACCGAATTTCCGCAGCGGCATCGCAGCAGGAAATTTCGGACGGACTAAGCATTCTCGGGAAGCTGGATATGGGCTATGTTTCTTCTCTCCTTTCGGGCGGACTTACCAAGGAGGAAAAGTCGGAGCTGAAAAAATATATCTACTCCCGACTTTCAAAATCCGAGGTTTCAAGAGCCTTGCAGCTTTATAACAAATATAAGGGACTTCTATAATATGAGCATATCAAAGGATAAAATTCTCTCTGCACTGCCCTCAAGGTACGGCTTTGAAGTAAAGGTGTTTGATACGGCAGATTCCACCAACAACGCCGCAAAGCGTGAGTGTTCATACACTCCGACGCTTGTTGCGGCAGCTGCACAAACACTCGGCAGAGGCAGACACGGCAAAAGCTTTTTTTCACCAACAGGCGGCATTTATATGTCGCTTGTTTTGCCTAAGGCTGATTTTTTTGAGCTTGCCACCGTCAGGGCGGCGGTTGCGGTGTGCCGTGTTATTGAACGGTTTTCGCCCGACAAAACCGAGATAAAATGGGTAAACGATATTTTTTCGGACGGCAGAAAGGTTTCGGGAATACTCTGCGAGTTGGTTGAGGATACTGTTATTATAGGAATTGGAATAAACATAAACAGAAACGAATTTCCAGACGAAATCTCCGATACGGCAGGTGCGGTAAAGCTTGAAAATACCGACCGTGAAACGGTTATTGCAAGTATTGCCGCAGAAATTATGAGCCTTTCCGAGCTTTGTGCAGAAAAGCTTTTGGCGGAATACAAGAGCCGTCTTTTCATTCTCGGAAAAACGCTCGAATACACCGCAGACGGCGAAAAACACAGCGGTGTAGCTGTGGATATAAACGGTCAGGGAAATCTGATTGTCCGTGAAAACGGAATATTCCGTACGCTGAACTCGGGCGAAATTTCGCTCGGCAGTAAAAGCTTTGCGGCTAAGGAATGATATTATAATGAAGAAAAAATTTTCTCTTTCAACAACACAAATAATTCTGCTCGGCTTTCTGCTTGCGATTGCGGCAGGTACGCTACTTTTATCGCTGCCGATATCAACCTCAGCGGGTGAGCGTGCAGATTTTATCACCGCACTCTTTACCGCAACCACCTCCTTATGCGTTACGGGACTTGTTGTTGCGGACACTTTCTCATTCTGGAGTACCTTCGGGCATATTGTAATTCTTATTCTGATACAGCTCGGCGGTCTTGGAATTGTGAGCCTTACCACAGGTGTTATGCTTTTAATCGGAAGAAGAGTTAC
>JAFULX010000130.1 GCA_017483065.1 Clostridia bacterium
AAGCCTAAGTATCATTACTAAATGATGAACGGCAAAAACGAGGTTGGAATTGTCCGTGGACTGGCTTGGACAGCTGTTGGCGGTGATACGCTGTCGGTTGAGGTTAATGTTATGGACGGCACGGGCAAAACTGAGCTTACAGGACAGCTCGGTGATGTGATGCAGGAGTCGGCAAAGACGGCTATCAGCTATATCCGTTCTGTAAGCGGTAAGCTTGGAATTGAAAAGGACTTTTACAAGACAAAGGATATACATATACACGTTCCCGAGGGTGCAGTTCCTAAGGACGGTCCTTCAGCGGGAGTCACAATGGCAACCGCTGTTGCAAGTGCACTGACGGGTAAGGCGGTAAGACGTGATGTTGCTATGACGGGAGAGATTACACTTCGAGGCAGAGTGCTTGAAATAGGCGGACTTAAGGAAAAGTCGATTGCAGCAATGCGTGCAGGTATAAGCACCGTTTTAATTCCCGAGGGCAACAGAGCAGACCTTGACGAAATTCCTGATGAGGTAAAAGCGGCAATCAAATTTGTACCTGTCAAGGATATGAACTCCGTACTTTCACACTCCTTTGAATAATAGCTTGAAAGGATAAAATCAATATGAATATTCACAATGCACAAATTACCGTATCGGCGGTTAAACCCACACAGTACCCCAAGACGGGTGTACCCGAATTTGCATTTGTCGGAAGGTCTAATGTCGGCAAAAGCTCGCTTATAAATAAAATCCTAAACAGGAAATCGCTCGCAAGGGTGAGTGCTTCCCCTGGTAAGACAATTACCATCAATTTCTATGATATAGATGAAACAATATTCCTTGTAGACCTGCCCGGCTACGGCTATGCAAAACGCAGTCAGGACGAGGTGCGTTCGTGGGGCGATATGATAGAATCTTATCTTTCGGCAAGACCGCAGCTTAAACAGATTTTTCTGCTCGTAGACTCACGTCACGCTCCCACAAAGGACGATATTATGATGCTTGAATGGATAAGAACTGTTCGCCCTGATGAGCCTGTTGTGGTAATTGCTACAAAGCTGGACAAGCTCAAAACGAGCGAAATAGAGCCGAACTTAAACCTAATTTACGAAAAGCTTGAGCTTAACGAGGACGATATTTTAGTACCCTTCTCGACTAAGGACGATGAAGGAAAGGCTACGGTCTGGGATATGATAAATATGCTTTTAGCATAAAAAACAGGTAATGCTCGCTTATTTTCGGCACTGAATTTCTGCCGCCAGATAGGCGGCAAAGGGAGATTATGATGAAAAGGTTAATTACACTTATATCGATTGTGGCGTTTTGTGCACTTATTTATTATTGCATAAGCTATATTCAGGCACCCGTGTCCACTATTTCCGCACAAAACGTAACACGTGAGGAAATTGTCAGGGGTGATGCGTTCATTGTCCGTGACGAAACGGTTTATACCGCAAGCTCGGGCGGGACTGTTTACAGCTACGCCAGAGAGGGTGCAAGAGTCGGTAAGGACCGAAGAGTTTGTGCAGTTTACGGCGGTGAGGTGGACGAGGCTGTTTTGCAGGAGCTTGGCACTATAAATGCAAAAATATCCGAGCTTGGTTCGGTGGTTGTGGATAATGCTGGCTTTACGGCAGACAGTGGTTCGATAGAGCAGCGTCTTGTTCAGCTTTACGATGAAATTGAGCTTGCAGCGGCGGAAAATGATGTACAAAAAATTGCTGAGTGTAAGGCTGAGATTGAAGCACTCGCAAACGGAACAGCTGCAGTAAGCAACGCAGACCGTATTGCAGAGCTGGTGTCGCAAAAAGAGGCGCTTGAAGCAAAAATTGCAGGTCCAAGACAGGACGTATATGCTACTGCCTCGGGTATATATTCTGCTAAAATAGATGGTTATGAGGGAGTACTGAATATCGGAATTATTGACGGTATTACAGTTGAAAAATTTGCTGAAATCAAACCCGAAGAAGCCGAGGAAAAAGAGGTGGAGGAGGATATAACCAAGGCTTTGACAGGGGATAAGATATGCAAGATAATCAATAACCACGAGTGGTACGTTATGGCACTTGTAAAGCGTGATGACATTGCAAATGTTAAGGTTGGCGATGAGGTGGATATACGCTTTTCCAAGCTTCCAGGAGAACAGACTACGGCTGAGGTTGCGTCGATATCAAATGACCCCAAGGGACAGGAGAAGGCTGTTCTTGTTTTAAAATGCGAGAGCTTCTCAGAGGGTGCGTTCTCTATAAGAGCAAGCAGTGTTGAGATAATTCTGAGCAGCTATACGGGCTTCGAGGTGCCTGTACACGCTATTCGTGTCAATGACGGACAAAACGGTGTCCACGTCAGAGTGGGCGGCAGTGATGTTTTCAAGCCCTGCAAGATGATTTTTAAGGAAGAGGAAGAGGGAACAGCGATAATTGTTGCCGATACAGAGGACGTGAACAGACAGCTCAGACAGTACGATATGATTGTTATGGGCGAAAAGTAGGCTATTTCGGAGGTGTCAGACTTGATAAAGGACAGGCTTGAAGATGTCAGAGCGAGAATAGATGCGGCAAAGGGTGATAAAAACAGAGAGGTTACCCTTATTGCGGTAACAAAAACACATTCACCCGATATGATAAATGAGGCAATTGACTGCGGCGTTACCGATATAGGTGAGAACAAGGTGCAGGAAATCCTTGACAAATACGATAAGGTGAAGCCTGTAAGATGGCATCTGATAGGACATTTGCAGACCAATAAGGTTAAGTATATAATAGACAAGGTTTCGCTTATACATTCTGTCGATTCGATAAAGCTTATGGACGAAATCGAACGTCAGGCAAAGAAACACGGTATTACTATGGAAATTCTTATTCAGGTTAATATTACGGGTGAGGAAAGCAAGTTCGGTGTTTCGCCCGATGAGCTTGAAGGGCTGTTAAAGCATACGGCAGAGCTTGAACACGTAAAAGTGGTCGGATTGATGACAATTCTTGCAAAACTTGACACAGAGGTTGCAAACAGATTACATTTTAATAACATATTTAACATCTTTGTTGACATTTCTTCAAATAAATATGATAATGTTGATATGAAATATTTATCTATGGGCATGAGCGGCGATTTTGAAACAGCCG
>JAFULX010000131.1 GCA_017483065.1 Clostridia bacterium
AGCGATTCTGTCGGCGATCATATCCTTGCTGCCTGCGCCGTCAACGATAATTGTATTCTCCTTGGTTATCTTAACCTGACGGGCGCGACCGAGCTGAGCAACTGTGGCATCCTTAAGGTCAAGACCGAGTTCCTCTGTGATAACCTCGCCGCCTGTGAGGATTGCGATATCCTGAAGCATAGCCTTTCTTCTGTCGCCGAAGCCGGGAGCCTTGACGGGTACGCATACGAATGTACCACGAAGCTTATTTACAATCAATGTTGAAAGTGCCTCGCCCTCAACGTCCTCTGCGATAATAACGAGCTTTTTGCCCATCTGTACAATCTGCTCCAAAAGCGGAAGAATTTCCTGAATGTTGGAAATCTTCTTGTCGGTGATAAGAATGAGTGCGTCGTCCAGAACAGCCTCCATCTTATCTGTATCTGTTACCATATACGGAGTGATGTAACCACGGTCAAACTGCATACCCTCAACAATTTCAGAATATGTTTCAGCGGTCTTTGACTCCTCAACGGTGATTACGCCGTCTGCACTGACCTTTTCCATAGCCTCTGCGATAAGCTCGCCGATATTCTCGTTTGCAGCGGAAACTGCCGCAACTCTTGCAATATCATCTCTGCCCGAAACGGCTCTTGAATTTTTAACAAGCTCAGCAACAGCTGTGTCAACAGCTCTCTGGATACCCTTTCTGACAATCATCGGGTTTGCACCTGCGGTAACATTCTTTGCACCCTCACGAACAAAAGCCTGTGCGAGAAGTGTAGCGGTGGTAGTACCGTCGCCTGCAACGTCATTTGTCTTGGTTGCAACCTCTTTTACAAGCTGTGCACCCATATTCTCGAACGGATCCTCAAGCTCAATCTCCTTTGCGATTGTAACACCGTCGTTTGTGATAAGCGGAGCACCGAACTTCTTGTCAAGAACCACATTTCTTCCCTTGGGACCGAGTGTGATTTTAACTGTATCTGCAAGACAGTCAACACCTCTTTGAAGTGCACTTCTTGCTTCCTCACCGAAAATAATCTGCTTTGCCATTTTCTGTAGCCTCTCTTTCCTTATAATACAACAGCAAGAACATCGCCCTGACGAAGGATTGTGTATTCCTCACCGTCAAGCTTTACCTCTGTACCTGCATACTTGGAGATAAGTACCTTATCGCCAACCTTAAGCTCCATTACAACCTCCTTGCCGTCAACAACGCCGCCTGGGCCTACTGCGACAACCTCGGCTACCTGCGGCTTTTCCTGTGCCGCACTTGTGAGGATAATACCGCTCTTTGTGGTTTCCTCTGCTTCGAGCATCTTTATAACTACTCTGTCTGCCAAAGGCTTAATATTCATTGTAAAAGTCCTCCTTTTGGTTAATTAGCACTCGACCTCTTTGAGTGCTAAAACTAATTATACCCTTTTATAATATATATAGCAAATATTGCAATCTTATGAAAATTACCAAAAATTGTATAATATATTGCATTATCTTTGAAATATGCCTGTTTTCTTTAATTTTCTCTGTTTTTCTAATTGATAAAGCTTTCCATTGCACGGTAAGCCTCCTCGGCACTCGAAAAGCTCATACCGTTTTCAAGCTCTTTGATGTCTGAGGCGGGCAATAATGAGGGGTCAAGCCGTTCGCTGTGCTTGGGGGCAGAGCTGTCGCCCTTTTGATACAAATTAAGATACCCTTTTTCGGCAATCAGCATATATTCCTCCAACGGCTCTGCCTCCGTTTCGCCGAAAACGGTCTGCGGCGTAGGGGCGTTATGAGCGGGCGGCGGAGCTTCGGTGCTTTTACCGTTCAAAAATATAATTGCAGCCAACAACGCACAAATCAGCAGCGGCACTAAAATTACCGCCTTGAAAATTCTGTTCATACCACAGCCAACCTTCCGTAATAAAAATTATTTATGTATATACTCTGCAAATGAATAAAATTTATACCAAAACAAGAAAATAGTTGCAAAACGGCAAGTTTTATACTATAATATAATAAGATATGATAATTGTGCATAAATTTGGGATACTGATTGATAATACTTATCGGGAGGTGCTGAAAAAAGGTGAAGCACGCAAGAAAAAAGCCTGTTAAAAGAACGACCGAGGTCAAAAAACGTACCGACGCCGATTACAGACGTAAGTACCTGTATGACGACGGCTCGGAGGACGTAAGACGTCAGATTGCCAACGCAGGCTATAAAACCCGTTCGCTCGACAGCTACATATCGGCTGACAAGCTTGAATCGAAGGTTAAATCAACAAAAAGAACCACCCGTGACGATACGAAGAAGCTGGATACGGCTAAAATTGCACAGGAGGCTTCAAAGAGTAAACGTCAGATGGCGAGGAAAACTGCCCCAAAGACGGCTGCGAAAAAGCCTGCTGCAAGAAAAACTGCGTCAAAGGGTAAGAAAAATACACAGCACAGCTTTAAGGATATTTTCCGCAAGGCTGCCGCACCTGTGGGAATTGCACTTTTTATTGCCGTAATAGTTCTTATCGGAATAGGTGCGGGAATGTATTCTGCGGTCTATAACGAGCTTGAGGAAATGAATGTACAGAGCCTTGCACTTAATTACTCGTCGTTCATATATTATAATGATGATAACGGAAATGCTGTGGAGGACGTTCAGCTGCACTATGAGGGCGAAAGACGTGTCTGGGTTGATTCGGAGGATATCAGCATCAACCTCAAAAATGCGGCTGTCGCTATCGAGGACGAACGCTTTTACAAGCATAACGGTGTGGATATCAGACGTACTCTGGGTGCAACGGTAAAGTGGGGTCTGTCCAAGCTTGGTATAGGCGACGCTTCCTACGGCGGAAGTACGCTGACACAGCAGCTTATCAAGAACATTACAAATGAAAAGGATAAATCGGTCACACGTAAGGTCAAGGAGATGATGCGTGCAATTGCTTTGGAAAAGCAGATTGACGATAAGGACGCAATTCTTACGATGTACCTGAACATCAGCTATTTTTCCAATCAATGCAACGGTGTTGAGGCGGCGGCAAATCTGTATTTCTCAAAGCCTGCCTCGGAGGTAACGGTTGCGGAGGCGGCGACAATTGTCGGAATTACGCAGCGTCCCACCTACTATGACCCTATCAGAAACCCCGAAAATGCTCTGGCAAAGCGTAATGTTGTGCTTGCCAAGATGGAGGAGCTTGACTATATCACAAAGGAGGAGTACGAGGCGGCTGTTGAATTGCCGCTCGGACTAAGTGAGTCGGCTACGAACTCGAAAAAGACGGTTTACTCATACTTTGTTGACGCTGTTATTAACGATGTCATTGCAGACCTTATCGAGCAGAAGGGTTATGCTGCTACCTTTGCGGAGCAGCAGGTTTTCAGCGGCGGTTTGAAGATTTATACTACAATGGACAAAGATGTTCAGGAGGCAATGGAGAACGTTTACGAAAACCGCACAGGCTTCCCATCAAATACCAAGCCGCAGTCGGCTATGGTTGTGCTTGACCCGACAAACGGTGAGATTAAGGGTCTGGTTGGCGGTGCGGGTGCTAAAACCGAGGCAAGAGGTCTTAACCGTGCAACACAGGCGAAACGTCAGCCCGGCTCGTCAATCAAGCCGATTTCGGTTTATGCACCGGGTATTGAGCTTGGTAAAATCAATTCCGCAACAGTTTTGCGAGATGAGAAAATAACGATAGGCGACTGGAGTCCCGTGAACTCCTATACAGGCTTCAAGGGCGATTTGGTGCTTTCAAAATGTATCGAAATTTCCGCAAATATCCCTGCGGTAAAAGCATTGCAGCTGCTCGGTATTGAAAACAGCTACAATTATGCAAAAAATAAATTTCATTTAGACAGCGTTGTAGCTGACGACAAGAGCCTTGCTTCGCTCGGTCTGGGAGGTCTTACCAACGGTGTTACGGTGCGTGATATGGCAGGTGCATACGGTGCATTGGCGAATGGCGGTATGTACAACGAGCCGCATACCTACACTAAGGTACTGGATTCCTCGGGCAAGGTACTGCTTGAATATACGGCAAAACCCGAGCGTGCGGTAAGCGAGGCGACAGCGTTTATAATTACCGATATGCTCGGAGACGTTATAACAGGCTCGTCGGGTACGGGCAGGTCGGCAAAGCTTAACAATATGCCTGCCTACGGCAAAACGGGAACAACCAACGAAAACCGTGACAAATGGTTTGTCGGATATACCAAGCATTATGTGGGTGCGGTGTGGTTCGGCTTTGACACTCCTGCCAATCTGAAAAGTGCAGGAGTCGGCAATAACCCGTCCTGTGTAATCTGGAAGAATGTTATGAACAAAATACACAGCGGTCTTTCGGCAGACGCCTTTACAGCACCCGATACGGTGAAAAAAGCGACCTTATGCTCAAAGACGGGTAAAATTGCGTCAAGTGGCTGCCCGTACGCAAAGAGCGGATATTTCATTTCGGGAAACATTCCGACCAAGTTCTGCAAGAACGCACACGGTACGGAAGCATCACCCTCGGCATCGCCGACAGCGTCGCCTAATGCGGAAAATACGGCTTCGCCCGCACCGAACGAACCGGTGACAATCCCCGACGGTGCTTCGCCTGTACCGACATCTGTGCCGACTTCCGCACCGACGCCGACATCTACACCTGCACCGACAGCTACACCCGACGGTGTTATCTCGCTTGACTAAATAATTTTTGACATAAATAATGGAGGTGAGAACCATGCACGAAAATTTAATAGAGCTTTTAGAGGAAAAGAAATATTATGAGCTGAAGGAAATGCTTGCAGATATAGAGCCTGCCGATATTGCTATAAGCTTTGACGAGCTGTCGGAAAAGCACCGTGCAATAATGTTCCGCCTCCTGCCCAAGGAAACTGCGGCGGAGGTGTTCGTTGAGCTTGAATCGGACGTTCAGGAAAAATTGATTGCAGGCCTTTCGGATAATGAGCTGAAGGAAATTGTCGACGAGCTTTATGTCGACGACGCAGTTGATATTATTGAGGAAATGCCCGCAAATGTTGTGAGCAGAATACTCCGTCACGCTGACCGTGAAATGCGGCGTGACATCAATCAGATGCTTCGCTATCCGCCCGACAGTGCAGGCAGTATTATGACTACCGAGTATGTCAACCTCAAAAAGGATATGACGGTTGCCGACGCATTTACGCATATCCGCAGAACGGGAACGGATAAAGAAACTATCTACACCTGTTATGTAACCGACCGTAACCGTATTCTTGAGGGTCTTGTTTCCGTCAAGGATTTGCTCCTTGCTGACAGCTCGTGTCTGTTAGAGGAGATAATGGAAACAAAGGTTATTTACGTTAATACCCTTGACGACCGTGAATATGCGGCGAATATGTTTGAAAAATACGACTTTCTCGCTGTGCCTGTTACCGATAACGAGAACCGTCTTGTCGGTATTATCACCGTCGACGACGCTATCGACGTTATTCAGGAGGAGGCAACCGAGGATATCGAGAAGATGGCGGCTATCACTCCGTCCGACAAGCCGTACCTGAAAACGGGCGTGTGGGAGATTTTTCTCCAGCGTTCGCCGTGGCTTTTGCTGATGATGCTGTCCGCAACCTTTACGGCAAGCATTATCAATCATTATCAGAGTGCATTTTTAGCATACGGTGCACTGACCGCATTTATCCCAATGCTGATGGGTACGGGCGGAAATTCGGGTGCACAGTCCTCGGTAACGGTAATCAGAAGCCTGTCACTCGGCGATATTTCCTTCCGTGACATTTTCAAGGTCATATTCAAAGAGCTTGGTGTTGCGGTGATGTGCGGACTTGTGCTGGCTGTTGCCAATTTTGCCAAGCTTATGCTTTTCGACCGTGTCGGCTTTGATATTTCGCTGATTGTAAGCCTTGCACTTGTCGGAACGGTGATTTTTGCCAAGGCTGTCGGCTGTTCGCTGCCTATGCTTGCAAAAAAGGTCGGATTTGACCCTGCCGTTATGGCAAGCCCGTTTATTACAACCATTGTTGACGCAGTTTCGCTGATTATCTATTTCAAGATTGCAACAATGGTGCTTCACATTTAGGAGGATTTCAATGTCGAATTACATCACGATAGACGGCGGTACGAGCAATACCAGAATAAGCCTTGTAAAGGATTACAGGGTATGCGATACCGTCAGGCTCGCAATCGGTGCAAGAGCAAATATGGAAAATAAAGGAACGCTTGAAAAAGGCATAAGGGACGCTATATGCAAGCTTACCAAGGATAACGGTATTACCGAAAATGATATAGAAAAAATTCTTGCCTCGGGTATGATTACCTGCGAGTTCGGACTTTGCAATCTTCCGCATATCACGACTCCCGCAGGCATTGAGGAGCTTCATAACACTATGCACGAGGAAGTCTTTGAGAGCATTTCGTCCGTACCCGTTGTGTTTATACGTGGTGTAAAGACCGAGTGCGGCGAGCTTTCGGCGGCGGATATGATGCGTGGTGAGGAAACCGAGCTTATGGGCATTATGTCCGACTGCGACGGCGAGTGCGTGTATGTACTGCCCGGTTCGCACTCGAAGATTATACATACCGATAAAGACGGAAAAATTACGGGATTTTCTACTATGCTGACGGGCGAAATGATTTTTGCTCTGTCGCAGAATACTATCCTCAGGGATGCAGTTGATTTGTCGGTATCTCAAACCGATACAAAATATCTGATGATGGGCTATGAGTATGCGAGGGATAAGGGTATCAACGAGGCACTTTTCAAAACCCGTGTGCTGAAAAATCTGTTCGGTGCAGAGAAGGAGCAGACCTACAGCTTTTTTATCGGTGCGGTGCTTTCGGCGGAGCTTGAAAGTATTGTGAAAAGTGATGCACAAAAGGTTGTCATTGGCGGCAAGGCGCAGATAAGAAATGCTATGGCTCATATCCTCTCAGAGGTTACCGATAAGCATATCACAGCACTTGACGATGAAATTGTCGATGCTTCTGTATCAATGGGAATGATAAGAATATTTGAACATTAAAAAAGGGCAATCGCCCTTTTTTAATATTTGTATATCACAATATCTGTTGCAGCCCCGTCAATAGCACGGACGAGTGCGTAAACACGGTCGGCGGTTCCTGTCCAGTCGGTTATATTTCCGTCCCCGTCAATTGCGGTGTCGGGTATATAAGTTTCGTAAATACCGCCCGCTCCTGTTATCTCGGTCTTGTTTTTATCCGACATAGAATAGCTGTAAACCGATGCGTCGGGGTGGAGTGAAATATCTGCGGTGTCAATTTCCGCACCGCTTTTTTCGTAAAGTGTGATATGACGGTCAGAAACCTCGCCCACAACACCGAAACGGTATGAAATTTCGCTGTTAAGGTTTGTACTCCACGTTTCTGCAACAAGCATACTTGTCGTATAAAGAGGCAGGAAATTGCTGAGCTCTTCGCTGAATATCGGCTCGTTTTTGCTCGGTCTGAAAATAAGACAGATATTCTTTGGTGTGTCCTTGAAAAGATAATTCAGCACAATAACATCACCCGCTTTGAGGTATGACGTATTTTGCCCGACAGCGTCGGGGTATGCGTCGGAGGCAACGTCAATCAAAAGCTCGTCGTTTGCGGTGTAGTCGACCTCTCTGCCTTGATATAACAGAGTAAGCTTATAAACAGGCTCGTTATGCTCGTAAACCTCCTGCACCTTTTTAACAACAGCGGGTGCAAAGAGTGCAAAATGCTCTTCGGGATAAAGCTCTGCGTTGTATTCGGGTACGCTCGGGGCGGTCGGATTTTCCTTTGGCGTACCTGTCAGGATAGTTTTGCCGTCGGGTAAAAACAGCTTTACCGTACCGCCAGTAAGCGAAATATCCTCCGAAACCAGCTGTCCGCCGCTTGATGTCAGCGACACCTTCTGTACACCGACGAGCGTGTTATTTTCATCAAAAACTGCCGCCGCACCGATTTTTGCGTCTGTTTTGTCCGAATTGAAGGTATATGCCGCCGATGCCGTCACCGACTGTAACAGCATAGTAACGGCGAGGATTGTTGTGAGTTTTTTCATCATTATTCCTTTCTGTATGCGGCAACGAACTGTGAAGCACATCTGGGAGTCCTTCCGCCGTAGTTCATCTGCCATGCAATCGCCTTTTTTTCTATTTCTTCTGTCATTTCAATGCCCTTGCGAGCTAAAAGTGTACCGACTATGTCGAGATATTCACGCTGATTGGGTGCGGAGAATACAAGGCTTATACCAAATCTCTCCGAAAGCGACAGCATTTCCTGCATATTGTCGCCTGCGTGAACGTCACCGCCCTCACGGTCCTTCCAGTTTTCCTTGATAAGATGCCTGCGGTTAGAGGTTGCGAAAATCAGCACATTCTGCGGAATACTTCCGAGCTGACCCTCCATAGAAACCTTGAGTGAGCGGTATTCAGGCTCGTGCTTTTCAAAGGAAAGGTCGTCGAGGTAGAGTATAAATTTCTGCGGACGCTTTGCCAGCTCCTTGTAAAGGTCGGGGATAAGCGTAATGCAGTTTTTCGGCAGCTCAATTACCCTTAAGCCTTGGTCTGCATACTTGTTGAGTAATGCCTTGACGCAGGAGGATTTTCCCGTACCTCTGTCGCCGAAAAGCAGTACATTGTTTGCACGCTCGCCTGCAAGGAACAGCTCTGCGTTGTCGCTCAGTATTTTTTTGATATGTTCCAAGCCAATCAATGCACTAAAATCGGTGCTGTCGGGCTTTTCAATCCCCGAAATACCGTCCTTTGAGCATAAAAGTGCGGTATAGCGTGCATAAATTCCCGTGCCGAGCGTTCTGTAATGCTCGGTGAGCAAGTCGTAAAGCTCCTTTGCGGAAACGGCTGAAACCATAGCCTTTACCGAGCTTATGTAACGTCCGCAGTAATACTTTTCACCGTCCGACGGTATATAATCATAGCTGTAAAGCCTGTCAAATACCGTTATAAGCTGTTCGAGGTCGGACATAACCGCTGTTTTAAGACTCTTTCCGATACTGCGTCCCTCGCCGAGAAGATGAGAAAGAACATTCTCGTCGTCAGCAAGTCTTGTCACTATGTATTCGACCAAAATACTGTCGGTCACCGCCTCAAGCTCGGCAAATTCGATTATTTTTCCCGTATAAGCGTCAAAATTCTCACCCGAAAGCAGAGCTTTTGTAACATCGTCCTTCAAAAGTCCGCCGAAAACCTTAAAATCCATCTAAAAATCTCCTTAGTATAATACGATATAGAAGTATTATATCATTTCACATACGAAATTGCAATGCAAAATTGCGATTACACGGAATTTACATTATAAATATTGACTAATCATCAAATATGTGATAAAATGATATAATAAGTGTAGTATAGCTTGAAATCAGACTGCCGTTTATGCGGCGGAGGGATAGAATGAAAAAATTATATAACGGACATAGCTTTCTCTTCGGATTGATGCTGTGTATAACAGTATTCCTCGGAGTAGGTATGTACGATGTTTACCTTCATAATACACAGGTGGCGGCTCTGGAGCTTGGTCTGGCGGCGGTGCTTCTGGTGTATGTAATTGTTGTACGTGTTATGCGAAAGCACGATATGAACAACTATATGTCAATGCTTATTGAGCGTGGCGACAATGTTTCGCACAACGCCGTAACAATGCTCCCTATGCCGATGGTGGTGCTGTCGGTGGACGGCTTTATTATGTGGTACAATGACCTTTTCGTTGATATTGTCAAGGAGGAGGGACTTTATAACGTACCCATTTATGAGCTTATGACCGATATCAAGTGGAGCGAGATTTTAAAGTCGGAAAATATTGAAGAAAAATGCGTCTATAACGACCGAATTTATGATGTCAGCGGCAGAATTTTACGCAGCGGCGATGATGTTTCGGTACTGCTGTATTTTGAGGATACCACCGACTATGCGGCACTTGGACAGAAATATGAGGACGAACGTACCGTATTCGGTATTGTGGTTGTTGATAACTACGACGATTTGTTCAGTAAGATGGACGATGTGGAATCACAGCAGGCGTCTGCACTCGTAAACCGTAATATTGTTGCGTGGGCGGAGGAAACGGACGCTATAATCAAGCGTCTTGAGCGTGACAGATATCTGGTAATATTCGAGAAGAAGAGCCTGCCCGAGTGTATAAACAAGAAATTTGACGTGCTTGAAAAGGTGCGTCAGGTGGGCGAGCAAATTCATCTGCCCGTGTCGGTCAGCATAGGTATCGGTATCGGAGATAATCTGATAGAGAGCGAAGAATATGCAAGAGCGGCACTCGGTATGGCAGAGGGCAGAGGCGGCGATCAGGCTGTTATCAAGGACAGCGTGCAGTTCAGCTTCTATGGCGGCAAAACGAGAGAGTACGAGAAGTCCACGAGAGTGAAAACCCGTGCCTTTGCCACAGCGTTCCGTGATTTTCTCAAAAATGCCGACAGCGTGTTCTTTATGGGACATTCAAATGCCGATTTCGACTGCTTCGGTGCGGCGATAGGTCTTGCAAGAGCCTGCCTTGATATGGGCAAGAAGGCATATATAGTATATGATAATTCACAGGCAACAGAGGTGCTTGCTGCCGAGCTTAGGCAGATGGGCGAGTATAACGGAGTGCTTGTTTCGGGCGAATATGCAAAAGAGATTATAACCAAGGAATCTTTGCTTGTAATACTCGATACCCACCGTCCGTCAATGCTGCCTGCTCCCGAACTCCTGGAGCTTTGCGAGAAGATAGTACTGATTGACCACCACAGACGCAGTACTGAATTTTTGCCGAGAACGTCGCTTTTGTATCACGAGCCGTATGCGTCGTCAACCTGCGAAATGGTTACCGAAATTTTGCAGTATCTTGACGATAAACGCAGAATATCCGCATTTGAGGCGAAGGCTTTGTATATCGGTATGCTGATGGATACCAAGAACTTTATGGTAAAAACGGGCGTACGCACCTTTGAGGCGGCGTCACTCCTTAGAAAATACGGCGTTGATACGGTAGAGGTCAAAAAGCTGTTCAGTATGGACAAAACCGACTATCTGCACAAGGTTAAAACTATGGAAACGCTGGAGGTTTACGAGGATAATATCGCAATCGCATACACCGAGGAGAAATACCAGAATATGCGTGTAGTAGCCTCTGTTGCGTGTGACGATTTGCTTAATATAAAGGGTGTTAAGGCGGCATTCGTGGTATATCCTATGGAAAATGCAGCATATGTGAGTGCAAGGTCATTCGGTGATGTGAATGTACAGCTTGTATGCGAAAAGCTCGGCGGCGGCGGTCATATGACGGTTGCAGGTGCACAGCTTAAGGGTTTGTCGGTTGAGGCAGCAAGGCTTGAGCTGAAGGCGGTAATATCCGAGTATATTGAGGAAACAAAATCAGAATAATTATCAGAAGGGAGTGTTGAGAAATGAAGGTTATTCTCACACAGGACATAAAAGGTCAGGGAAAAAAGGGTCAGCTTGTAGAGGTATCGGACGGATACGCAAGAAATTTCCTTCTTCCCAAGGGACTTGCAAAGGAGGCTACCAACTCCAATCTTAACGTAATGCACGGTCAGCAGGAGGCGGAAGCGTATAGGAAGCAGATGGCACTCGATGACGCCAAAGCACTTGCCGAAAAGCTGAAGGAAATTTCCGTTACAATCAAGGCAAAAGCAGGTGAAAACGGCAAGCTGTTCGGCTCTGTTACATCAAAAGAGGTTACGGAAGAGCTTTTGAAGCAGCATCATATCAAGCTTGACAAAAAGAAGCTTCAGCTGCCCGACGGAATTAAATCACTCGGCACAACAGATGTTGAGGTTAAGCTGCACCCTGGAGTTACAGGAGTTATTAAGGTAAAAGTAGAAAGCTTGTAAGATTTCAGTGAATAAATAAAGGGAGGTGTGCCGAAGTGGCGGAACAGAATATGAGCTATGTCGAGCGTGAGCTGCCGTATAACAGAGAGGCGGAAACAGGCGTAATCGGTTGCGTGCTTGTGAATGAAAAAAGCGTTGCAAGCTCTGCTGAGATTATCAAGCCCGACGATTTCTACTTCGGTGCAAACCGTGAAATTTATGCGGTTGTAATGAGCCTTTTCAATGAGAATATTCCGATAGATATAGTCACCGTGTCGGACAGACTTGCACAGCAGGATAAGCTTGACGCTGTCGGCGGTGTGGCATATCTAACCGCTGCGGCAACAAGCGTTGCCACTACCGAAAATGTTGTATATCATTCAAAGATAATCAAGGAAAAATCGGTTTTAAGACGTCTTATAAAAACAGCGTCCGCAATATCCGAGCTTGCGTATGACGGCGAGGGTGAGATTGAGCGTATTTTAGAGCGTTCTGAGCAGATGATTTTCGATGTTTCAGCTACGAGGGAGCAGTCGGACATCGTGCCTGTGAGTGACGTGCTGATGCAGACCTATCAGCATATGGTTGAAAATTCACAGCGTGAGGGAAATCTTACGGGTGAACAAACAGGCTTTGACCAGCTTGACAAAGCAACGGGCGGACTCCACGGCGGTGAGCTTATACTGATTGCAGGACGTCCTGCGATGGGTAAATCGTCTTTGGCGGTGAATATTGCCGAGTATATGTCAATTCAAAACGGCAAGACGGTTGCTATATTCAACCTTGAAATGCCCAAGGAGCAGCTGGTCAGGAGAATACTCTGCTCGCAGTCTATGGTTGACTCGAAAAAAATGCTTGCAGGCGACTTTACGGGCGACGATTGGCAGAGAATATGCCGTGTTCTTGATAAAGTGGACGCAGCCCCCCTTTACATAGACGATTCGGCGTCGGTTACCGTTTCGGAAATCCGTGCGAAATGCCGCCGCCTGAAGCAGACAAAGGGACTCTCACTTATAGTAATCGACTATTTGCAGCTGATGCAGTCAGGCTCGAGAACGGAGAGCAGACAGCAGGAGGTTGCCGAGATTTCAAGGTCGCTGAAAATTCTTGCAAAGGAGCTTGATGTGCCTGTTATCGCACTTTCACAGCTTTCAAGAGCGGTTGAAACCCGAAAGGACAGAAGACCGATGCTTTCCGATATTCGAGAATCCGGTTCAATCGAGCAGGACTGTGATATTGTAATGTTCATCTACCGTGACGAGTACTACAATCCCGACAGCGAGGATAAAAATATAGCAGAATGTATTATAGCCAAGCACAGAAACGGCGAGCCAGGAACCATCAAGCTCGGCTGGCAGGGACAATACACCAAATTTACAAATATAGAGTACCGTCAGGACGAAGAGCAATAAAACTCTGCATAAATTTCCGCATCTTACCACTTTTCACAGCTCGGAGTACCCTCGTACGCCGTCGCTGTTCAAAGCGGCAACCTGCATAAATTGCCCACAGCACTACTTTTTGCAAGGGGCGGTATCAACATACAGCACCCTTGCTTCAAAGCAGCACTGTGAACAATTTTCTATCAGAGTTTGCGTTCTTTAAGACTTGATTTTGCGAAAGGAGTTAATGGCTAAACAAATGAAGGCTGTTGAGCTTGTAAAAAAAGCGATTGCCGAATATAAAATGCCCGATACCGACAAACAAATACTTGTAGGCTTTTCGGGCGGCTCCGATTCGGTATGCCTGCTGTCAATTCTTCTTGAATTGGGCTACAGCGTTGCGGCGTGCCATTTAAACCACAATATGCGTGATACCGCAATGCGTGATATGCTCTTTTGCGAGCAGTTCTGCAAGGAGCGGGATATTCCTTTTGTGAGCAAAATTGCCGAAAAAGGCAGTATAAAAAGCGAGGCGGACGCAAGAAAAGTACGTTATGACTTTTTCGATGCCGCAATGCGTGAGCTGGGAATTGAATTTCTGGCAACCGCACATAATAAGAACGATTCGGCAGAAACGGTGCTTTTAAATCTTCTGCGTGGTGCGTCCACCGACGGTCTTTGCGGAATTTCACCTGCTGACGGTCGTGTTATAAGACCTCTCATTTTAGCCAACAAGAGTGAAATTTTAGAATATATTCGTGAAAGAAAGCTCGGATATATGACGGACGAAACAAATTTAACCGAAATTTATACAAGAAATAAGCTCAGAAACAGAGTTATCCCCGAGCTTGAGCGTGAGTTTAACCCCAAGCTTACCGACAGCCTTGCCGAGAATGCACGTCTTACCGCATACGACAGAGACTACCTTGCGGAAATAGCAGGAAAATCGTATGCTGAGGTGAAAGAAAAGAGCGGACTTTCGTGCAAAAAGCTCTGTGCCTTGCCGAGAGCAATTTCGGGCAGAGTATTGCAGCTTTTGTGGCAGAAGACGACAGAAAACGGACAAAATCTGCCTCATATATATATTGAAGGTATGCTCAGGCTTGCCGAAAATGCAAAAACAGCAAGCCGTATCGATTTGCCTAAAGGCTTTACGGCAAGTGTTGAATATGGAATATTAGCTGTTGCAAAAAGATGCGATAAAATTACTTTTTGCAAAGAGCTTGAAATAGAAAAATTCTGCTATTTGGAGGAAATCGGAATTAAAGTCGGTATTTTTGCCGAGGGTGCAGGACTTAAAATAAGCCTTGACGGCACCGAGAAGCTCGAGGTACGCTCAAGACGCAGCGGCGACAGCTTTAATCCGTCGGGTATGACGGGTACAAAGTCGGTTTCCGATTTTTTCACCGACACCAAGCTTGCACACGAAAAACGTGCAAGAACACCGATTCTGACCGCAGATGGTAAAATTGCGGCTGTCGGAGCTATGCGTGCGGACGGTGCATTCGCCAAGGGAGTACGTAAAAAGGATTATTATTTGATAGTGGAAGAAATTTAAGCATTTAGGAGTTGTGACTATTGCAGAGAATGTTCAAAAGTATAGCAGTATGGATTGGCATATTGCTGCTGTTTTACGGCAGCTATGCAATTATCGGTACGATTGCCGATAACGCTGTCAGTATCAGTTATTCCGAATTTATAAAGGAAATCAAAAACGGTAATGTTGCTCATATGGAGGTAAACTCCGAGAGTGCGGAGGCAGAGCTTGCAGACGGTACGAAATGCTATGTCAAGCTGCCGTCACGCACCGTTTTGCATCAGGATTTATCACCCGAGCTTACAGAGCTTATGGCACAGGGAAAGCTCGAATATGATGTTGCACCCGAAAAGCTGTCGGTATGGTCGCTTATAACGCCGATTATCTCGATTATTATGATATTCCTTATCTTTATGATATTTATGTCAAACAGTGCAAGAGGCGGAGCGGCAGGCTTTTCAAGGAGCAGGGCAAAGCTTTTCTCGGGAAATTTTGATGAGGTTTCCTTTGCCGACGTTGCGGGTGCAAAGGAGGAAAAGGCAGAGCTTGCCGAGCTGGTTGATTTTCTGAAAAATCCCGAAAAATTCTCCGAGCTTGGCGCAAGAATACCAAAGGGAGTACTTCTGGTAGGCTCGCCGGGTACGGGTAAAACCCTGCTTGCAAGAGCGGTTGCGGGCGAGGCAAAGGTGCCGTTTTTCTCGATATCAGGCTCCGATTTCGTGGAGATGTATGTCGGTGTCGGTGCGTCGAGAGTAAGAGACCTTTTCGAGCAGGCAAAGAAAACAAGACCGTGCATAATTTTTATTGATGAAATTGACGCCGTAGGCAGAAAACGTGGTGCAGGTATGGGAGGCGGACACGACGAAAGAGAGCAGACTCTCAATCAGCTTTTGGTCGAGATGGACGGCTTCGGCAAAAATGAGGGAATAATAATTATTGCGGCGACAAACCGCCCCGATATCTTAGACCCTGCACTTCTTCGTCCGGGACGTTTTGACCGCAGAGTTGTGGTCGATATTCCCGATGTCGGCGCAAGAGAGGAAATACTCAAGGTTTATGCGGCAAAAAAACCGATGGCAGAAGATGTTGACCTAAAGCTTCTGGCAAAGAAAACCTCGGGCTGCAGCGGTGCAGAACTTGAAAATATTATGAATGAGGCGGCAATTTTTGCGGCACGCAGAGGTAAAACCGTGATTGACACAGATGACCTGTCGGACGCCAATATTAAGGTAATGATGGGACCTGAGAAACGGTCGAGAATAATATCTGACGAGGAAAAGAAAATCACCGCATATCACGAGGCAGGTCACGCACTTGTTGCAGGACTTACCACCGACAAGGATAAGATTTCGCATATTTCCATCATCCCGAGAGGTATGTCGGGCGGTCATACAATGTACCATTCCGACGACGATAACGTACACACCACACGTGGCGATTTGCTAAACAGAATTGCGTGGGCACTCGGCGGCAGAGCTGCGGAGACGATTGTGCTTGACGATATCACAACGGGTGCATCTGAGGATATCAAATATGCGACAAGACTTGCACACGAGATGGTTGCCAGATTTGGTATGAGCGAGAAAATCGGACTTGTATGCTATGATAATAACGAGGAGGTATTCCTCGGCAGGGATTTGGGCGTTTCAAAGTCCTATTCCGAAAGCGTTGCGGGTGAAATTGACACCGAAATACGCTCAATTATTGAAAAACAGTATAATACGGCAGTCGGACTTCTGAAGGAAAACCGAGCTAAGCTTGATGCGGTTGCGGCGGCACTCCTTGAGAAGGAAACAATTGACGGAGCCGAATTTTATAACATTTTAAAGACGGTTTAATAACCGCAGAAAGGAAGAACAATTATGAAACAGGTAACAAAGGATATGATTATCCGCGACATTCTCCAGCTTGATGCAGGAACAGCAGAATTTTTATTAAAAGCAGGTATGCACTGCCTCGGCTGCCCGTCAGCAAACGGCGAGAGCCTTGAAATGGCTTGTATGGTACACGGTGCAGATGCAGACGCACTCGTGAAAGAGATTAACGATTACCTTGCGTCAAAGGCGTAAGGCGAAAAAGAAAGGAATTTAAAGGACTAAAAAAATGGACAGCGACATATCACTGATAATATTCATAGGACTCCTTATTGTAGGCTCGGCATATTTCTCGGCGACGGAAACGGCATTTTCCTCGCTAAACCGTATCAAGCTCAAAAATATGGCTCAAAACGGTAACAAGAGAGCGGCACAAGCACTTGCTCTGTGCGAGAAATACGATAAGCTTCTGACCTCAATTCTTATAGGCAATAATATCGTAAATATATTGGCATCATCGCTTGCGACCACGCTGTTTGTGACCTATTTTCCCAAGCAGGGTGTTGCACTGTCAACGATTGTTATAACGATTATAGTGCTTATTTTCGGCGAAATCAGCCCTAAAAGCATAGCAAAAGAGGTGCCTGAAAAATTCGCAATGTTCTCAGCACCTATAATCAGTGCGATAGTGTGGATTTTTACCCCCTTCTGTGCATTCTTTACAGGTATAAAGAACGGCATTGCAAGACTTTTGAAAATCAGCGGCGAGAACACTATAACCGATGATGAAATTCTCACTATGGTGGAGGAGGCAACCGAGGACGGCTCGATTGACGAGGACGAGGGCGACCTTATAAGAAATGCAATTGAGTTTTATGAGCTTGAGGTGTCCGATATCCTCACACCCAGAGTTGACGTGGTTGCGATTGATACCACCGACAGCTTAGAAGAAATTAAAAAGGCTTTCGAGGACAGCGGCTATTCAAGACTTCCTGTTTATGAGGATACTATTGACGATATTATCGGTGTGCTTAATCATAAGGATTTTCAGCAGCAGATGGTGGGAGCAGGTCTTCCGATTGAAACGTCAATCAAGCAGATTGATTTTGTTGTGCCGGGTATGAAGGTTTCCGCACTCCTTGCACTATTGCAGGGCAATAAATCGCATATTGCCGTTGTTACCGACGAGTACGGCGGTACGGTGGGTATCGTAACTCTTGAGGATATCTTAGAGGAGCTTGTCGGTGAAATCTGGGACGAACACGATATGGTCAAAGAGGATTTTGAACGCTTTTCCGATACCTGCTACCGAGTGCGTGCAAAGGCTAACTGCGAGAAGCTTTTCGAGCTTTTCGATATAGAAGCAGAGCCTGAAAGCACAACCGTCGGCGGCTGGGTTATGGAACAGCTTGGGAAAATTCCGTCACAGGGCGACAGATTTAAGTATGAAAATCTCAATGTCACCGTCACAAAAACAGAGGATAAGAGAGTTCGTGAGGTTATGGTAATTGCCGAACGCAAAGCTCAAGAAAAATACTGATTACCTGCTTTTCTAGTGTTGAAAAGCGGACAGAAAGAGCCTCGGTATGGGCACTTCGACGGACGGCTCTCGGACTGCACAGCGGACAGCGGCGAATTAACCTACTTAGCGAACGCCGTGCCCAATGAAGGCGTAGCCCTAATGTAAAAAGCTTAGTGCATATGCAAAGAAGCTTGAGCTTTTTGATTAACATTTTTGATGCTCCTTTAAAATGATAAATATATTATGTGTAATATCGGGAATGAAATTCATGAATATATCAGCGAAATTTTATAAAGTCAGCACGCCGCAGTACCTTTCGGCACGGGAGGGGGCGGAAAGCGAATATGATGCGATAAAGCTCCCCGAGCGTGCAACCGCAGGCTCGGCAGGCTATGATTTTTATGCTCCCTTTGATTTCACCTTAAAATCGGGTGAGGGTATCAAAATCCCGACGGGTATCAGGGCAAAAATCCCCGACGGCTGGGTGCTGATGCTCTATCCGAGGAGCAGTCTCGGCTTCGGATATCGGCTGCAGATGGATAATACCGTCGGCGTGATTGACAGCGATTATTATTATGCCGACAATGAGGGACATATATTCGTAAAAATTACCAATGATTCAAGGGACGGTAAGACTCTCGAAATTAAAAAGGGCGACGCCTTTTGTCAGGGGATTTTTATGCCGTTCGGAATAACAGAGGACGATAATGCAAATGCTATCCGTAAGGGTGGCTTTGGCAGCACAAACAAGGAAAGAAAGGGTAAATAACTAATGAGCAGAAGACAAACCAGAAGCGAAGCTCGTGAATGTGCATTTTCGCTTGTATTCAAGCTCGAGCATAAGGCGGACGACAAGGAATTTGTAATTGAGCAGCTCACAGAGGAAAAGCCTGAGTGCATAATAAACCTCGACTACATCAGAGGTAGCTTTGAGGGAGTATTGGAGCATATGCCCGAAATTGACGAGAAGATTTCGGCTGCACTACCCGAAAATCGTGGTTTTTCAAGACTTTCCGATGTGGTAAAGGCTATACTTCGCCTTGCCGTATTTGAGATTTACTATGCCGACGACGTCCCCGAAAAGGTTGCAATCAACGAGGCTGTTGAGCTTGCGAAAAAGTACGCGGAGGACGATGCACCAGGCTTTGTAAACGGTGTGCTGTCGGGAGTAATATCGAAATGAGCCTTTTTCTTGGTGTTGATACCTCGAATTATACCACCTCCTTTGCACTTTCGGGCGATTTTGACCGTTCGGAAAGGCAAATTCTGCCCGTACCCGAAGGACAACGTGGGATACGGCAGTCGGACGGTGTGTTTTGGCATATAAAACAAGCTCCCGAGCTTTTCGGAAAGCTGACCGACAGAGTTGACACGTCAAAAATTAAGGCGGTCGGTGTAAGCACAAGACCGAGGAGTGTGGACGGCTCGTATATGCCTGTATTTCTTGCAGGAGAAGCGTTTGCGTCGGTTGTGTCAAGCACTCTCGGAGTACCGCTGCACCGCTTTTCGCATCAGGACGGACACCTGATGGCGGGTATCGTGTCAGCTGAAAGAGAGGATTTGCTGGAAAAGGAATTTTTCTCGGTGCATCTTTCGGGAGGTACTCTGGAAATATTAAAGTCAAGGTATGACGGAAACATATTTCAAAGCAAAATTGTCGGCGGTACGAAGGATATCTCGGCAGGTCAGCTGATTGACAGGACGGGAGTTGCGCTCGGACTTTCGTTTCCGTGCGGCAGAAAGCTTTCCGAGCTTGCGGAAAAAGCCGACAGGAAAATAACTTTGAGCGTATCGGAAAAGGACGGATACATAAATTTATCGGGTGCGGAAGCACAGGCAATGCGTCTTATAGGTAAGGACAGTGCGGAGAATATCAGCCGTGCGGTAATAGAATGTATAGGAAAAAGCCTTATAAAAGCATTAAAATCGGTGTGTGCCGATGAGGTGCTTATGGTGGGCGGCGTTGCGTCGAGCAGCGTTTTGAGAGAATATTTGAGAAAAAACAGCGATATAAGCTTCAGCTTTGCAAGCCCCGAAATGTCAACCGACAATGCGTGGGGAATAGCAAGGCTTACCCAATTGAGAGAGGGGGAGTGAATACGGAGCCGAAGATTGCTACCGTTAGTCAGATTAACGGATATATTAAGAAAATACTCGATTCAAATGTAATTTTGAATGATATATGGATAAAGGGCGAAATATCGAATTTCAAGCTCCATTATTCGGGGCATATGTACATCACCCTGAAGGACGAGGGCGGAGTGCTTAAAGCGGTTATGTTCAAGAGTGCCGCATCAAAGCTTGCGTTTGTACCCGAGGACGGTATGATGGTGCTTGCACGGGGCAGAATATCTGTTTATGAGCAGGGCGGCTCGTACCAGCTTTATATAACTGAAATGACTCCCGATGGGGTCGGCGATTTGTATATTGCCTTTGAGCAGATGAAAAAAAGGCTTGAGCAGGAGGGACTTTTTGATGCAAAATTCAAAAAGCCTATTCCCGAATACCCCGAGTGCGTCGGTGTTGTAACTGCGGCAACGGGTGCTGCGGTAAGGGATATAATAAACGTAATCACAAGACGTTATCCGTATGCGAAAATCCTCCTGTATCCTGCACTTGTACAAGGTCAGGGTGCGGCAGAAAGCGTTTCACAGGGCATTGAGCTTTTCAACCGCTTAAAATGTGCCGATGTGCTTATAGTCGGCAGAGGCGGCGGCTCGATTGAGGATTTGTGGGCGTTTAACGAGGAACGCACCGCAAGGGCGATTTTTGCCTCGGAAATACCTGTAATATCGGCGGTCGGACACGAAACAGACTTTACCATAGCCGATTTCGTTGCCGATTTGAGAGCACCGACGCCGTCGGCTGCGGCAGAGCTTGCAGTTCCTTCGCAGACCGAGCTTTTGACGGCTATTGCGACGGACAGGATACGAATGAATAATTATATGACCCGTATGGTCGAAAATCTGCGTTTGAGGGTTTCAAGGTTAGAGCCGAGAAATCCGATAGAGAAATATGATATTCTGCGTCAGAGAATTGACGATTACTTAAAGCTCTGTGAAAACAGCTTTGACAGGGCATTGCTCAAAAAGAGAAGAAATATGGGCGAGCTTGCTGCAAAGCTTGACGCACTCTCTCCGCTGAAGGTTATGTCAAGAGGTTTTTCGCTTGCTACAGACGATGACGGAAATGTTATAAAAAGCATTGACAGCCTTTCGGAGGGTATGGAGCTTGATTTGAGATTATACGACGGAAAAGCAAGGTGCAGCGTCACAAAATGTGAAAAAGGAGTGTGAACGGCTTGAAATTTGAAGAAGCTATTAAGGAGCTTGAAGCTGTTGTATCAAGTCTTGAGAGCGGCGAAAAGGGACTTGACGAGAGCATAGCTTTGTTTGAAAAGGGAATAAAGCTGTCAAAGCAGTGTCAGAAGCTGCTCGACGATGCGGAGAAAAAGGTAAGGGTACTGCTTGCTGACGGCAGTGAAGAGAACTTTGCGGGGGCAGAGGAATGATAGCTGATATTATAAAGGCATATGCCCAAAAAGCGGAACAGGAGCTTTTTAAGTCACTTCCCGACAAAAGCTGTCAGCAAAAGACGGTATGCGATGCAATGGCATACAGCGTGGAGGCGGGCGGTAAAAGACTTCGTCCCGTAATAATGCTGATGACGGCGAAAATGCTCGGTCTTTCGGAGGATAACGTGATGCCCTTTGCGGCGGCACTTGAAATGATTCATACCTACTCGCTTATCCACGATGACCTTCCTGCGATGGACAATGACGACCTTCGCAGAGGAAAGCCGACAAATCATATCGTCTACGGCGAGGCGATGGCAATTTTGGCAGGTGACGGACTTTTGAACTTGGCTGCCGAAACAGTAAGCGATGCAAGCTACAGCATTCCGTCCGAACGTGTGCTGAAGGCGGTATGCGAGCTTTTCACAGCGTCGGGTACGAAAGGTATGATAGGCGGTCAGGTGACCGATATTGAGAGCGAGGGCAAAAAAATCAGCCTTGACGAATTAAGAGCAATACATCTGAAAAAAACGGGAATGTTAATCAGAGCGGCAGGCAGAGTTCCGTGTGCACTGTTCGGCGCAGACGAAAAAATCACGGCGGCAATAACCGCCTATTGCGACAATCTCGGTGTGGCATTTCAGATTTGCGATGACCTGCTCGATGTTTACGGCGATAGTGCCGAGCTTGGCAAAAATGTCGGAAGCGACGAGGCAAACGATAAGTCCACCTATGTATCCATTTGCGGTAAGGAAGAGGCGGAACGCCTTATGGCAGAGCATACAAGGCTTGCTAAAGAAAGCCTCGCCTGCTTTGGTGAAAAGGCGGCAGAGCTTGTGAGCCTTGCCGAGTATCTTACAAAAAGAAAAAATTAAAAGGGGTTTAGATAAAAATGATGACGTTCTTGGAACAGTCTTCCTTTGTGACAGCAATAATCTGCTGGTTTGTGGCACAGGTGTTGAAGGTGATTACCGTGCTTATTGTTGACCGAAAGATAGATTTCAGCAGATTTATCGGCTCGGGCGGTATGCCCAGCTCACACTCGGCGTTTGTAACAGGACTTGCCGTTTCGGTAGGCTTTGCAAGCGGATTTGAAAGCGAAGTATTTTCGATTGCAGCGGTGCTTGCACTTGTAGTAATGTACGATGCCGCAGGTGTAAGACGTGCTGCGGGAGAACAGGCAAAAATTCTCAATCAGATGATTACAGAGTGGGGAAAGCAGAATTTCAAAAATACAGAAGTACGTCTTAAAGAGCTTCTGGGACACACACCGATGCAGGTATTTGCAGGTGCAGTACTTGGCATTGCTATTGCTATGTTAAGACATTTCGGAATATAAGACCCTTTGGAAAGGAATGAAATATGAATAATACTACAACTAAGACTAACACTAAAACAAAACAGAACACAAACACAAGACAAACGCAAAGAACACCCGTACAGAGAAAAAGAGTGCCGCAGCGTACTGCGTCAAAGCCTGCCGCACCACGGGGTAAAAAATCACTTTTGAAAATAATACCGCTCGGCGGTCTTGACGAGATAGGCAAGAATATGACCGCATTTGAGTATGCGAACGAGATAATCCTGATTGACTGCGGTATGGCATTCCCCGACGAGGATATGCCAGGTATTGACCTTGTTATAAACGACATTTCCTATCTTGAAAAAAATTCGGAGAAGGTCAAGGCGATATTCTTAACTCACGGTCACGAGGACCATATCGGAGGACTACCGTATTTCCTCAAGGTTATAAATGTGCCTGTGTACGGTACAAGACTTACGCTCGGTCTTGTCGAGCATAAGCTCAAGGAGCATAACCTTTTGAGCAAGGTTAATCTAATCCGCCAGAAGCCCGGTGAAACGGTGAAGGTCGGACGTAATTTCTCCGTTGAATTTATCCGCACAAATCACTCGATTGCCGACTCAGTTGCGATTGCGATAAAAACGCCTGTCGGAACGGTTGTGCATACGGGCGATTTCAAGATTGACACCACTCCGATTGTCGGTGAAATGATAGACCTCGGCAGATTTGGCGAGCTTGGCAGGGAGGGCGTGCTTGCCCTTATGTCGGACAGCACGAACGTCGAGCGTGCAGGCTATGCGATGAGCGAGAAGAAGGTCGGAACAACCTTCCGAGCACTGTTTGAAAATAAAAATAAGCGTATAATTGTCGCAACCTTTGCGTCCAATGTACACCGAGTACAGCAGATAATTGATGCCGCTGCCGCTAACGGCAGAAAGGTCGCTGTTTCGGGCAGGAGTATGGAGAATATAGTCGAGCTTTCCATTCTGCTCGGTTATATGAAGGTACCCGAGGGCGTACTGATTTCGATTGATAATATTAAAAAATACCGCCCCGAGCAGGTTGTAATAATCACAACAGGCAGTCAGGGCGAGCCTATGAGTGCTTTGTCAAGAATGGCATATTCCGACCACCGCAAGGTGGAAATCACACAAAACGACCTTATCATTATCTCGGCGACACCAATCCCGGGTAATGAAAAGGCGGTTTCCAACGTAATTAACGAGCTTTTCAAGTTTGGTGCGGAGGTTGTTTACAAATCTCTTGTCGACGTACACGTTTCGGGTCACGCCTGTCAGGAGGAGCTGAAGATGATACTTGCACTAACAAAGCCTAAGTTCTTCATTCCCGTCCACGGCGAGCACCGACATCTGATGCTGCACGCAAAGCTTGCGGAGGATATGGGGATAAATAACACATTCGTGCTTGAAAACGGAAGCGTTCTTGAGCTTGACGGCGAAAATGCAAAGGTCGGCGGCAATGTTGTAGCAGGGAAAATTCTCGTTGACGGACTTGGCGTCGGCGATGTCGGCAATGTGGTATTGCGTGACAGAAAGCTTCTCGCACAGGACGGTTTGATTATTGCCGTGCTTGCGGTTTCGCTCGAAACGGGCGAGATTGTCCGTGAGCCTGAAATCATTTCCCGAGGCTTTGTCTATGTGCGTGAATCGGAGGAGCTTATGGAAAATATCCGCCGTGCCGCACGTGACGGAATGGAAAAATGTCTCCGTCAGGGCAACACCGAATGGACGCTGATGAAAAACAGCGTCAAGGCAAGCGTTTCAAAATACATCTTTGAAACAACAAGACGCTCGCCTGTTATTCTGCCGATAATTATGGAAGTCTGAGGCAGTCCTGAAATCAGAGGAATTTTATGCAGAAAAAACATCAATCATATGAATAAAGACAGTAAAATACCTGAAAACGATTTGTTTCGTTTTCGGGTATTTTTTTGCAGGCTTCGTCGATTTCCGACAACCGATATTGTACTGGGCAATTATTGGTTGTAGAAAAGTAAAATTTTTATTGCATTATTTTGCGTTTGGTGGTATAATGTGTATGTCACATAAACTCAAAATTTAATATGGAGTTATTGTAATTTAATGGGGGTACTGTACCCTTTTATACGGTTGCCTTTTGGATTTGGTAAAAATGTAAATTCCACTCGGCGAACGTGTAAAGTAATTCCATTTGTTTGAGTTTGTGTGACAACAATCGGAGTTTGCATTTTTCAGTGTGCAGCTTCGATAGTTGCACACTTTTTTAATTTATGGAAATAGAAAGGAGTTATTTAAAATTTTCTCATTAAAGTGTAAGATAAATATGTGAAACGGGAGTGATACAAAATGAAAAAAGCAATTATCTTAATAATACTACCAGTCATAGCAATTCTTTTAATTACTAATTTTTTGATGCCAGGTATTTTTGTTAATTGGAATAGTAACACAAATATTGGAGAAAAAAACACAGAAAGCAGTTTGTCAGAGGGATTTTACATAAAAAAAGGCAACGAATTTCATTCTATTCATAATACGGGTGGTTATTTACAATATGTTCAATATTTGATTGTTCCTAATTCGTGTTATTACGATGAATTAGTAATGAACGAAAATGATGAATTAGTGTATATAAGCAGTGAAAAGAGTGTGGGCTCTGCTTCAATTACTTACTATGAAGATTTAGACATTTCTACAATAGGAGTTGCTTTTTCTCAAAATGATTTAGATGATTTTGTGTATGTTGAAGACAAGATTGGCAATGCCGAAATTTCTATGCTGAATTATGGAAAAGTTACAGCGATTAACGGAAAGCCGATTAAAAATTATATTGAGCAAGATTACTTTGTCAAAGGACTAATTGAGGATAACGAATATACAGTTTCTTGTTTACAAGGAACTCAGACAGATAAAGTAAAAGTTAAGGCAGATTGTCATATTTTAAAAAATACTAATGAAAATCTTATTAAATATAACGGATGTATTGCAGAAACAAATTGGCATTTATCAGAACAGGGATATGTTAGTTTAAATAAAGATTTTGCAGAGCCGTATTATGATATGTCTACATTTTCGCAAAATGGGTTTTACTTAATAAGGACGAGCATTTCAGGAAACCGTTCAAATAGTGTTTCATCTATTCTTATAAAATATCAAAAATAAATTTTATGTAAATCTATATCTGTATAAATACAGAATTTTATAGAGTGTGAAGAGTATTATTTATTTAAATATTTTTGACTACAAATTTGCCTACATAATAGAGCGAGCGGTGACGATACTTTACAGAATGAAAAAGCGGATAAACAATTACTTTGTTTATCCGCTTTTTGCTGTCCTTACAGGTACGTTCCATATGCCCTCATTTTTTTCTTATGAGGCTCATTGCCTCTGATAAGTTCTTTACTCCGAATACCGAAAAGCCGTCGGGGACGTTAAGCCCTTTCATTGACTGTTTAGGTACGATTGCACTCTTAAAGCCGAGCTTTGCCGCCTCGGAAAGCCGTTTTTCAAGCTGAGAAACGCTCCGAAGCTCACCGCTTAAGCCCACCTCGCCGACAAAAATCATATCGGGCGGTATCTGCGTGTCGGTCTGCCCTGTGACAATCGCCGCACATATGCCGAGGTCGGCGGCGGTTTCGTCGATACGCAGTCCGCCTGCCACGTTCAGGTACACGTCCGAGCCTGAAAGATGTACCCTTGCACGCTTTTCAAGCACGGCAATAAGCAGAATAAGACGGTTTAAATCTATACCCGAGCTCATACGTCTTGGGTTACCGAAGCCTGTCGGAGTAACAAGTGCCTGTACCTCGGCAAGCACACCTCGGCTACCCTCCATTGCACAGATGATTGATGAGCCTGAATTATTCTCGCTCCTGCCCTCCAACAGCATTGCAGACGGATTTTCCACCTCACGCAAGCCGTCATTTGCCATCTCAAAAACGCCGATTTCGTTAGTCGAGCCGAAACGGTTTTTAACGGCACGCAGTATGCGGAAGGTCATCTGACGGTCGCCCTCGAAATACAGCACCGAGTCCACCATATGCTCTAAAACCCTCGGACCTGCAAGAGTACCGTCCTTGGTAACGTGACCGACTATAAAAAAGGTTATGTCACGGCTTTTTGCAAGGTGCATAAATGCGTTTGTCGCCTCACGTACCTGCGGTACACTGCCCGCTGCCGAGGTAATGCTCTCGTGGTGCATTGTCTGAATTGAGTCGATGATTACAATGTCGGGTGCGGCAACGTTTATAGACTCCAAAATCGTTTCAACGTCTGTTTCGCTCATAAGATAGAGGTTTTCGCTCATTGCGTCAAGTCTTTCTGCACGGAGCTTAATCTGCCTCTCTGACTCCTCGCCCGATATGTAAAGAATTTTCTTGGTATCGCCGACCTTCTGGCAAATTTGGAGCAAAAGCGTTGATTTGCCTATTCCTGGGTCGCCGCCGACCAGAACGAGCGAGCCTTTGACAATTCCGCCCCCGAGAACTCTGTCAAGCTCCTGGATTCCCGTTTTGGTACGCACCTCGTCGGTGGTTTCGATTTCGGCGATTTTTCTGGGCATTCTCGCATTCGGCGTAACAGAATTAACACCCTGACGTGCCGCCATTTTCTTTTCTTCACGAACAATACTCTCCTCAAGGCTGCCCCACGTGTCGCAGGACGGACACTTGCCCATCCATTTTGCGGTCTGATAACCGCATTCATTACAAATAAAAACTGTTTTCTGTTTCATATCAAAATTTCCCATCATAAAATAATCTGATTACATTATACATTGAAACCGTAAAAAATTCAATATGAAAAAAATTATTGTCTTTTTTGTGTCAAACCCTTGAATATTGGAGAGAAAAGGTATATAATATTTTGCATAAATATACATAAGGAGAGATTTTATGAGTGCATTTACAGAAACTCTTAAGGTACGTGCGAGAGCGGATATGAAAACAATCGTGCTTGCCGAGGGCGAGGACATAAGAACCGTCGAGGCGGCAGCAATGGTTTTGAAAGAAAAGTATGCTAAGATAATTCTGCTCGGCAACGTTGATAAAATCAAGGCAATGGCGGCAGAAAAGGGTGCAGATATCTCGGGTGCCGAAATTATCGACCCCGAAACCTCGGCTAAAACGGCTGAGTACGCAGACAAATTCTATGAGATGCGTAAAGCAAAGGGTATGACTCCTGAAAAAGCTGCCGAAACTGTTAAAAACACTCTCTACTACGGTGTTATGATGGTAAACGAGGGCGAGGCTGACGGTATGGTTGCAGGTGCGTGCAATTCGTCCGCAAACGTAATCCGTCCGTCACTGCAGATTTTGAAAACAAAGCCGGGTACAAAGCTTGTATCCTCTTTCTTTGTTATTATCGTACCCGATTGCGAATACGGCGATAAGGGCACATTTATATTCAGCGACAGCGGCTTGGTTGAAAATCCCGACGCAGACGCACTTTCCGAGATTGCAATTGCATCGGCAGCAAGCTTTAAACAGCTTATAGGCACAGAGCCGAAGGTAGCTATGCTTTCTTATTCTACATATGGCAGTGCAAAGAGCGAGCTTGTTGACAAGGTACAGGAGGCTACACGTCTTGCAAAGGAAAAAGCACCCGAGCTTAAGCTTGACGGTGAACTCCAGCTCGACGCCGCAATCGTTCCGTCTGTCGGTAAGTCCAAGGCTCCCGACTCTGACATTGCAGGCAGTGCAAACGTGCTTATTTTCCCCGACCTCAACGCAGGCAACATCGGCTATAAGCTTGCACAGCGTTTAGCCAAAGCAGAAGCTTACGGCCCTGTCCTCCAAGGTGTCAGAAAGCCTGTCAACGACCTTTCAAGAGGTTGTACGGCTGAAGATATTGCGGGAGTAGTGGCAATCACCTGTGTTCAGGCACAGGCTGACTAATTAAATTTTCGCCTATTACCCCTTCTCCCTCGGGGCGGTACACCCGTACAGCTCCCTCGGTGCGAAGAGGTAATATGCAAAAATTTTCTGTAGTCGGTGCTGACTAATTAAATTTCCGTATCTCACCATTTTTCACAGCTCGGAGTACCTATGTACGCCGTCGCTGTTCAAAACGGCAATCTACGAAAATTTTCTGTAGTCAGGTGGATTGATTAAATTTCCATATCTCATCATTTAAATTTCAATAAAAATACGAAGGGAGAAACACAATGAAAGTATTGGTAATAAATGCCGGAAGCTCATCGCTCAAATATCAGCTTATTGATATGGATACCGTGACCGTTCTGGCGAAGGGACTATGCGAAAGAATAGGAATTGAAGGTTCAAACCTTCAGCACAAAAATCTTGTCAAGGGAATTTCGGAAAAGGTGGAAAGTCCGATGAAATCCCACGCTGACGGCATCAAGCTTGTAATCGACGCTCTCACCGACGCTGAATACGGCGTTATCTCGTCTATGGACGAAATCGGTGCGGTAGGTCACAGAGTGGTGCACGGCGGCGAGTATTTTGCAGATTCATTCATCATTGACGGCAAGGTTAAGGAAGCACTCGAAATGTGTACACCGCTTGCACCGCTGCACAATCCGCCGAACATTATCGGCATTGAGGCTTGCGAAAAGCTTATGCCGAATGTTAAGCAGGTAGGTGTATTCGACACAGCATTCCACCAGACAGTTCCGCAGAAAGCATATATGTATGCACTGCCCTATGAGCTTTATGAAAAGTACAAAATCAGAAAGTACGGCTTCCACGG
>JAFULX010000132.1 GCA_017483065.1 Clostridia bacterium
GGTGCAAGCCTTCTAAAGAGAAATCCGGTGACGATAGCAAAGAGGATCCACCCGTTCCCATCCCGAACACGGAAGTTAAGCTCTTTCACGTCGATGATACTTGGTGGGTGACTGCCTGGGAAAGTAGATAGTTGCCGGAACAGGCTTAGAGCCTGTGTGCAGCGTGTCCCAATTGCTAAACAATTGGGATAAGCTGTCTTTATGGCCCGTTGGTCAAGTGGTTAAGACACGGCCCTTTCACGGCTGTAACACGAGTTCGACTCTCGTACGGGTCACCAAAAAGCTTTGAGCCTTCTTCACGGAAGAGGGCTCGTTGTATAAGGGCCTTTAGCTCAGTTGGTTAGAGCATCCGGCTCATAACCGGACGGTCCTGGGTTCGAGTCCCCGAAGGCCCACCAGAATTTGCGGTCAAAATAGATGTAATCTGTTTTGACCGCATTCTCATATTTACTACAAAATAGTGGGAATTAAATATAATAAATATTTACATATTTTTTAAAATATACTATAATTATACATTGCTCGGAGGGCAAATCATTCATTAGAAATGATAAGCCGGATTAAGGCACAGACTGAGATGTCTGTTATCTTAGTCCGGCTTCGAACGGTTGCACCAAGTCACTGCAATACATAAGCACGGCAAATGCAGCAACCGCTTGTGTGCCTCCCATACAGATAAGCAGTACATTCATAACCAACGAGAATAGACGCCCCGCAATATTGTTTAAAAATGTCAGAGAGCCACAGGCTACTGTTTCTTTTAATACAGAAAATCAAACTTAGGCTTTTGGAATTTAAGCAAAGCTTTTCCTCTCACAAATGGAATATGTGCAATAACATCTTTTTATTGTAACCGAAAACTATTTAAAAGTCCTGAAAATAGCTTATAGCTTTTTTTAGAACTTTTTTTGTTTCTTGAAAATTTATTAAGTCTTTTATATTCTTATGACGTTTTATATTTTGCTACAACTTGCAAAGTTTTCACATAAAAAAATCCAGCATATAAGCAAAAATGGCTTAAATACTGGACTTTTACTTGGTTGCGGAGGCTGGACTTGAACCAACGACCTTCGGGTTATGAGCCCGACGAGCTACCAACTGCTCCACTCCGCGATATTATCTTTACCACTTGATTATTATAACACTAATATGTGCTGTTGTCAACCCTTTTTTATAATTTTATATGGATTTATTACTAACATATGCCATACTTATAAAAATTATTCCTTTGCATAGCTTATAATCACTATTTTTTTTTATTGATTTTCCCATATATTTTTCAAATCAAAAAATATATAATACTCAGTATAAGGAGGCATATGATTATGAATGTTAAAAGTGTATGCGGTCTGCTGTCACGAAAGTCGCTCGGGACAGTTTCAACGCATGAGCACGTATTGCTTGACTTGACCGCTTTTTATCAAAATTTGCCCGTTACCGGAATTGCTGACCCCTCAACGCAGAAAGTTGAGATGTGGAATTTGGGTATTCTAAGCCGTGATTGCTATGCTTTAAAGGATAATTTACTTTTAGATGACGAAGAAACGGCAGTCAGTGAACTGGATTTTTTCAGAAAAGCAGGAGGTAATACGGTTGTTGATGCATCCCTTCCCGGTATAGGGCGTAACCCCGAGGCACTGGTGCGAATATCACAAAGAACAGGACTTAACATCATAATGGGAACGGGTTTCTATGTTGGAGAAACACACCCTGAACGGTTGAGCAAAATGAGTGATACAGACGTGGCGGAGCTTATGATTGCAGAGCTAAACGAGGGAATTGACGGAGTATGTGCGGGATATATAGGAGAAATCGGAATTAGCGAGCATTTTGACGATAAAGAACGAAAAGTTTTGCGTGCTGCAGCAATAGCACATCACAAAACCAATGCTGCAATAAATGTTCATATAAATCCGTGGACGGTCAACGGTATTGAAGCTGCAGATATTCTTCTCGGTGGAGGTGTCAGCCCATCAAAAATATGTATCAGTCATATTGACGTGGAAAACCGTACAGAGTACATATATGCTCTGCTTAATAAGGGTGTATTTGTTGAGTTTGACAACTTCGGCAAAGAGTATTATATACGACGTGAAGTACGCAATTCTGGATACGGACTGTTTTGTCATGATATCGACAGAGTTAAGCTTATTAAGCGGTTGATTGATGAAGGTTATCTTAAACAGATTTTGCTTGCCTGTGACGTATGCCTTAAAAATCTGCTTCATAAATACGGCGGCTGGGGCTATGACCATTTGCTGACCAATGTTATCCCTATGATGCAGGATGAGGGGATAACTGACAAACAAATTTATACAATGCTTGTGGAAAATCCTGCTGACTGGTTATGTGGAAAGGAGTAAATAAAAATGATGAACATTCCATCAATTCCGTCTTCGGAATACAAAGAACGTGTTAAAAAAGTACAAAAATCTATGAAGGAGGAGGGATATGACCTCATTTTGTGCTACGGCAATGAGGCTGAGCCACAGTTTGTAAGATATTTTTCTGCTTATTGGCCGTCTTTTGAAACTGCGGGGGTTTTGATTGCACAAGAGGGTGAGCCGCTTCTTTTGATAGGCCCTGAAAGCTATACATATGCAAGCGACCGTTCACAAATCAGCGGAATTTGCCGCCTGAAAGCTTTCAGGGAGTCCTCAGAACCCGAATATCCTGGTGAAAAGCTTGATACCTTTAACACAGTATTTGAAAAATTGTTGGGTGACAAGCTAATTAAACGTATAGGTGTGGCGGGACTTCCGCTTATGACAATTGGTGTCTATGAGGAACTTAGTAATGCTTTAAATATGTATGGGCAGATAAAAATTGAAAAAGCGGATTATATTGTCAATAATATAAGAATGTACAAAACTGAAAATGAGCTTGTATGTATGCGTGCAGCGGCAGAAATTACAGCAAAAACATTTGATTATGTATTGGAAAATATTCGGGTAGGAATGACGGAACAACAAGTTGCGGGACTTGCTCTCGGCAAAATGCACGAGCTTGGAGCGGAGCGTGAATCCTATCCTGTATGGGTGCTTACGGGAAAAGGCTCAAATCAGGCGATAAGCCGACCGAGAAATAAGAAAATCGAAAAAGGTGATATGACATTCATTCAGATTGGTGCCCGTGTTGACGGTTATGCTTCAAGTATAGGAAGGCCTGTTATTTTCGGCAAGGCTACTGATGAGCAGCGTGAATTGATTGAAACTGGTTATAAGGCACAGGCGGCGGTTATCGGTATGCTGAAAGCTGGTGTTCCTGCGTGTGAGGTTGCAAAGACTCATATAAAGAATGTAACAGAGATGGGATATGGAGACTGGCTTTTGTACGGTCCGTGTCACGGCAATGGTACTATGGAGGGAGAAGCACCTTGGATAGAAACCACGTCCGATTATCTTCTGGAGGAAAATATGACGTTTTGCGTGGATATATTCCTCGGCTCTGCAAAAACCCAAACAGGACTAAGAATGGAGGACGTTGTTTGCATAACAGCGGACGGAGTTGAAAACTTAACCAATTATCCGAGAAAGCTGTTTGAAATTGAATGTTAAAAAGAAGGGACTTAGTTGTAGTGAACTAAGTCCCTTCTCGGTATTTTTTCGGTGTACAGCCTTTGGCTTTTTTAAAAGCGGCATAGAATGATTTCATATCGCTGAAACCGCATGAAAGTGCAATGTCGGAAATATTATTATCTGTTTCACGAAGCAATCGACAGACCTCATTTATCCGTATTTCCTTTACAAATTTGTGGATTGACATACCCTTTTCCGCTTTGAATAATTTAGAGATATAATTCTTATTGAAGAATAAATTCGTAGAAATATCTTCAATATTTATATTGGTATTATAGTGCGTTTGTATGTATTCGATGGCGTCATTAACAATTTTTTTTTGCGATGCTGAAAGCTCATAGCATTTGTTATCCTGTATTTTTCTGACTAATTTGATAATAAGCTCGGAGGTATAAAGTCTTATAAGATTTATATATCCCGTTTTTTTGTTTTTGTATTCATAATAAATCTTATCGAAAATTGTTCCAAGCTCAAAATTACAGTTCTTGATAAGGTTAAACTGCCGTTTATAATCCGTTTCATCATTCAAAAGAGAATAAAACAAAAATGAGGTTGACAACGCAGAAAAATCCTCGCCCGAAAGCAGATTTTTGTCAAGAAAATTCGGCGTGAACATCAAATCATATGCAATGAATGCTTCGTCGGACGTTTCATCAGGATAAAAGGCGTGCGATTCGCAGCTGTTAATCAGCGAAATATCGCCCTTTTTCACAGAGTACGAATTGCCGTCAATAATGTGTGTTGCCCTGCCCGAAATGATATAAACAATTTCTATAAATTCGTGCTTGTGAAGAACGCCGATGTAATCTTTACATTCATTTGAAAGCTGAATATGAATATGTTCGTTGGAGTTAAAGAAAAAACTTTTTTCTATAACGGGAATATTATTCATTGTTCTATCCTCACCCAATATGATATTTTTATTATATTACACTTTGAATGTGATGTCAAATTTTTTGCGGCTGATGTTACAAATGACTAATTTTAAAATCAAAATACCCATAGAAATTTTGCTGAATTTAGATTATAATATATACGAGGTGATTAACTATGATAAAAAGAGATTGCTTGTGGCTTTGGGGTCAAGATGCGGGAACACATCACGAGATGTCGCCGCTGCCCGGTGAAAATAAGATGGGACCTGTTGAAGGTGCGGAATTTCTCGGTATTCCCAATATGTGCCGAGTTGTAATGGGGAATAAACCCGAGCCGCCGTTTGATAAGGAAATGGACAAGCTTACCGATTGCCGTAAAGTAGTGTGGTCAATAATCGGCGACACAGGCTCGGAAAGGATGGACGATGGAATATCCGAGCTTGACGAGGTTTTAAAGCTTGCCGAAAAGTATGACAATCTGACGGGCGGCGTAATGGACGATTTTTTCTCTGAAAAAAGAAAGGCAATTTATACTCCCGAGGTAGTAAGAGGCTTTGCGGACAGACTGCACAAGGCAAAGCTTGACCTGTGGTGCGTGCTGTATGAGCATCAGGTGGACACTGACGTTCAGGCATGGATTGACGAATGTGATGTTATATCCTTCTGGACGTGGTGCAGTGAAAATCTGAATAAGCTCGAGGAAAATATAGCAAAGGTTGAGAAAATGGCAGGCAAAGGTCAAAAAATCTA
>JAFULX010000133.1 GCA_017483065.1 Clostridia bacterium
GGTCAAGAGCGTCAATCCCGACGCAGTTATCATAGGCGAGGTGTGGGAGGACGCATCAAACAAAATCGCCTACGGCGAGGAGCGTGAGTATCTCTTAGGCTCGGAGCTTGATTCGGTTATGAACTATCCCCTGCGTAATGCTTTGATTGACTTTGCACTCGGACGTATTGGCGGCAATGAGTTCGATTTACGCCTGACCTCAATCCGTGAAAACTATCCGAGGGAAGCCTTCTACTCCCTTTTGAATTTCCTCTCGTCGCACGATGTGGAGAGATTTTTGACCGTAATGGGTGATATTTACCCCCAAAGTAAGGACGAAAAGGCTCATTTCACCCTCACAGGCGATGCACTTCTCTTAGCAAAAAGACGGCTTTTTGCGATACTTCGGATACTGTTCACTTTGCCCGGTGTGCCGTGTCTTTTCTACGGTGACGAGGTAGGTGTTCAGGGCTTCGGCGACCCGTTCTGCCGTGCGTGCTTCCCGTGGGAGGGCGGCGACAGCGAGATTTATGACGAGGTAAAGACGCTCATTAAGCTTAGAAACAGCTCGGACGTGCTGACTATGGGCGAGCTTGAAACGGTTTACGCTTATTCGGGCGGTTATGGATTTCTTCGCAGCTTGGGAAATGAACGAATTTTTACGCTTGCCTCATTCGGCGGCGAGAGCTGTATGCGTGTTGATTTGGCAAGGTACGGTATTACGCATATTTCATCAGACGGCGAGGAATACACAAGCGAGGACGGAATTTTCTATGTAAATATGCCCGAAATCGGTACGAAAATATTTAAAGCGTGAAAATTTACAGTTTGTTCATACACATACGCAAAATTAGTGGTACAATGAAGAAAAAAGCGAAAGGAATAGATTAAAATGTCTGTTAAGGAATATTCGTGGCAACAAAACGAGCTTGGCGAATATAGCTATGTCGAGGTCAAGCGTAAGAGGAAAATCCCTTCGGCTCTTGTTTCGGGCGTTGTGGCTCTGGCTGTAACTGCGGCAGCGATTGCGGCTTATACCGTGTTCATTCTCCCCCATATCAGACCGCAGACGGTGATAAATCAAACGGTCAGCGAAAATGCGGCGGCGGTGCCGAGCGGTGACAGCGTCAGCTTTGCAGGATTAGGCGAACAACTCGCCGACTCGATTGTGGCAATCCCTGCACAGACTACGGGCGGCGGCTTTTTCAGCCAGATGATTTCCTCGAGCGGCGGCTCGGGCGTGATTGTGAGTGCCGACGGATATATTCTTACCTCCAATTCCGCAATCGACGGCAGCTCTGCGGCTAAGGTACGTCTTTCGGACGGTAGCGAGCATACCGCCGAGGTGGTCGGCATTGACAGCCGTAACGACTGTGCGGTTTTGAAGATTAACAAAACAGACTTAAAGCCTGTCGAGTTTGCAGACTCCGACTCCGTTGTGTCGGGTATGAGCGTTGCATCGGTGGGCAGAATTTTGAACGAACAGCTTGGCACAACGCTCACCGTCGGCACAATCGGCGGTGTAAGCCGTGGTGTTACCCTGCAGAACGGTCAGAGCATAAACCTGCTCCAAACCACCGCCGCAACGGACAGCAGTGCGGGCAGTATCCTGATTAACTCCGACGGTAAGGTGGTAGGCATTGTCACAACGATGATTTCGTCGGGAGTGGACGGTATTCACTTTGCAATTCCCTCAAATGACGCTGTTCAGGTGCTTGAATCGCTCATAAATTACGGTGTTGCACCGAGCGGACTGGTTATCGGAATAATGGGACTTGACTCGGACTACGGCATAATTGTCGAGTCGGTATCAGAAGGCTCTGCGGCGGACAAGGGCGGTATGAAGGCAGGAGATTTGATTATGAAGGCGGACGGCGTGGTTGTCAAGACAATCAGCGAGCTTAACAAGCTCCGTGACGCACACTCCGCAGGTGATGTGATGACCTTTACCGTCTACCGTGACGGCGAAACGGTAGAGCTGTCGGTGACGCTGGGGTAAGAGAAATGGCGAAAAAGAAACAGACAGTAACCAATGCAATGCGTATTTTAGACAAGCAGGGCATACAATATGAAACAATAGAATATGACGCAGGCGGCGAGGTGGGCGAGCATTTCGGTGAGCGGATTGCCGAGCTTTGCGGTATCGCACCCGAAACCTCGTTCAAAACGCTTGTGGTGCGTGGAAAAGAGCTGTACGTCTGCTGTATTCCCGTCTGTGATGAGCTTGACCTCAAAAAACTCGCGTCAAAAACGGGCGAAAAAAAGGTGGAAATGATACACGTCCGTGAGCTTTTGGGTTTAACAGGCTACATTCGGGGCGGTGTGTCGCCGATTGGTATGAAGAAGAAATACCGCACCTTTATCGACCAATCGGTAAAAATGCACGAAAAGGTTGCCGTATCGGGCGGTGTGTGCGGTCTGACGCTTATAATGACGCCCGACGATATGCTAAAAGCGACCGATGCCGAAGCTTGCGATATTACTAAAAAGGAGAATTGACAATGGCAGTATTTAATAAGGCGGATATACTTCTGCCCAAAACGGATATGGCAAAATGGAGCGTGGTTGCGTGCGACCAGTTCACCTCACAGCCCGAGTACTGGGAAGAAACGGCCAGAATTGCTGGAAATTCGCCCTCCGCACTTAACCTCGTGTTCCCCGAGGCGTTCCTGTCCGAGGGCAGTGCAAGAATTGCGAAAATCAACCAAACTATGCAGGAATACCTCGACAGCGGACTTTTTACCGAGTATAAAAACAGCTTGATTTACATAGAGCGTACCGTAGGCGGCAAGTGCCGTCAGGGCTTAATCGGTGCGGTGGACTTGGAACGCTACGATTTCACAAAGGGTGCAAAGAGTGCTATTCGTGCAACCGAGGGTACAGTTTTAGAGCGTATTCCGCCCAGAGTTGAAATCAGACGTGACGCACCGCTTGAGCTGCCGCATATTATGCTTTTGGCGGACGATATTGACCGTACAATAATCGAGCCGCTTGAAAAATGCGAAAAAACACCGCTTTACGATTTTGAGCTTATGCAAAACGGTGGCAGGCTTAAAGGCTGGCTGCTCTCGGACGGTGCAGCAAATTCCGCACTTGATGCGATTGCAGAGCTTGAAAAAAGCTGTCCAGACGGACTTTTGTTTGCTGTCGGCGACGGAAACCATTCGCTTGCAACGGCTAAAACCTGTTGGGAGGAAAAGAAAAAGACGCTTTCTGCCGATGAGCAGGAAACCCACCCTGCAAGATTTTGTCTTGTGGAGCTTGTCAATATTCATTCCGAAGCACTCATTTTTGAGCCTATACATAGAGTTGTGTTCGGCTGTGAGCCTGAAAAGCTGATAGCGGAGCTTGAAAAGGAGTACGGCGGCGAGGGGCATATTATAAAATATGTACATAAAAACGGCGAGGGCGAGATTTCACTCTCAAAGGACAGGGCTAAGCTTGCGGTCGGTGCATTGCAGAGCTTTTTGGACAGCATTGGTGCTGAGGTGGACTATATTCACGGCGGCGACGTTTGCCGTGAGCTTGGAAAGCGTGAGGGAAATATCGGCTTTATGTTGCCGAAACCCGATAAAGGCGACCTTTTCGCATCGGTAATCAAGGACGGAGCTTTGCCGAGAAAGACTTTCTCAATGGGCGAGGCAAATGAAAAAAGATATTATGCTGAAGTTAAGAAAATCTAAAAAAAATGGGAACAAATTGTTCCCATTTTTTTAAAATACACAATAATCTGCCATATACTTTTCCATTAAGGTAACAAGCTCCGCATATTCGCTCTTTTGCGAGAGGTACTCGTGAATGTCACGGACGTCAATAATGGAGTGAACATTGATGCCAAATTCGTCAGTTACCTCGGAAACGGCGGTTTTGCCCGCAGTTTTGCCGACCTCACAGCGGTTTACCGAGATAAACATATCCTTCACGTCAACCTTTGCCGCACCTGTCAGCACGGGCATTGTTTCACGGATAGCCGTTCCTGCGGTGATAACGTCCTCAATGATAATCACTCTGTCACCGTCCTGCGGCTTGTATCCGACAAGGCTGCCGCCCTCGCCGTGGTCCTTCTCCTCCTTGCGGTTGAAGAAATAGGGCTTGTCGATACCGTACTCTGAATAGAGCGAGCCTGCTGCGGCTGTTACGAGCGGAATACCCTTGTATGCAGGTCCGAACATAGCGTCAAATTCGGTGCCGCACTTTTCTTTAATAAGTGCCGCATAGAACTTGCCGAGCTTTGCAATCTGCTCGCCTGTTTTGTAGTTGCCAGTGTTCACGAAATAGGGCGTATTTCTGCCGCTTTTTGTAACAAAATTACCGAAACGCAGCACGTCAGCACTCATCATAAACTCAATTTTCTTCTCTGTAAGCATTTTTCCCTCTCCTTAATCTCTGAA
>JAFULX010000134.1 GCA_017483065.1 Clostridia bacterium
ATTCCTCATTTCTATTTTTATTTATCACTCACTAATATTGAGTAATAACTCAATTATAACAAATTTTAATTTGTTAGTCAATAGTTTATAATAATATTAGTGAATAAATACTTGATAGGACTGAATATAATGTTAAAAGAAAATGAATATAAAGGAATATTATTAGATATCGGAATAAAAATTGGTTATTACAGAAGAAAATCTGGTATGACACAAGCAGAACTTGCAGAACATACTGGACTTACTCTTTCATATATCAGTCAGTTAGAAAGTCCCAATCTGCCATATTGTCCTTCTGTAAAATCTCTTTTCACTATTGCCAAAGCATTAGGAGTAAAAGCATCAAAACTAATTGACATTGAAGAAGATTAAAGACTGCTCTTTAAGATGAGCAGTCTTTTTAACTGTATAAATAAATCTTTTTCAAGTCTTTTCTTTCTGCACTATGGGAAAGATGTCTTTGTATTACAAATTTTTCTGCTTTTTCTTTGCTCCAACCTTTGACATTTATATAATAGTTTAATGCTACTTGACTATGATATTTTCTAAATTGATGGTTTTTGCCTGATTGCTCAATTCCCAAGGCTTGTGTAATTCTTCTTAACTCATTACTCATCACAAGCCTCGCTTTTTTGGTGTCTGTTGGCAGATTAAAAAGTTTTTCTTGTGGTTGCTTATCTTTTATCAGTTCTGCAAAAAAATTTCTGTATTGTGGCAGTATTGGTCTATAACTGTCTTTCCCACCTTTTCCTTTAATATGTACTGTTGAAAAAGTGTCAATCTTGCCATCTTTTATTGTTGTTTCAATTTTATGTGTAGTCAAATTTACATCTTCTGCTTTAATGTTTAATTCTGATACTCTACAACCTAAAAAGCACATACACCTTATCTCTGCTTGTCTTTTACTTTCAAAATTATAAATGTTTTCAATCTGCTCATTTGTATAAATTCTTGAAGAATTTGTTTTATAGGTTTCTTGTACTTTATGTTGTCTTACAGTATCAGTATAAAAACCATTTATATTAAATTTTCTTGCACAAGAAAGAGAAATTTTTTCAAGAGCGTTTTTGTATGCAGAAATGGTTTTATTGCTACAACCTTTTTTACTGTCAAGAAATGCTATACACATTTGAGGAGTTATCTCCTTAACCATTTTTATATTATAATTTTCTTTTAGGAATTTAACAAAGTTTTTTGATTTTTCTGTTATGTTCTCTGCACTCCTTTTTGAAAAGATATAATTTATGCTTTCCCCAGTCTTTTTAAATTCTCTTTTCCCAACTGTTAAAAATTCTGTTTTGTGTTCTCTGTTATAAATTTCGATCCTTTTTTCTTTGTCTTGTAAATTGATTTCTAATAATGCAGAATGAATTTGAAACCCAAGACTTTTTATTTTTCCCATTTTCTAAAATTACCCCCATTTCATATTATTTCAAATCATATTCAACAGAAAATCTGTTAAATATGATTTTATTATTTTTAATTCATTTATTTTTGATTTAATTATTCATCTTATGATTTTTTTATGTCTGCAAAATGTGTTTAGGTTTAACAACCTAACCCCATTTTGCGCAGCCGGTTTGATATAACAAAAAAACAGACAAGCATATTGAACTTGTCTGTGATTGTCTTTTGAAAAATTGCTCTTTGACTTTTTAAGTTTAGTATGCTTAAAAGCACATAGAACTTTAAAAAGTCCCAAAATAAAATATATATATCAACACTTGTAAGTGTAAAAAAGAAATTATTTTCCTTTGTCCCATTGTCAAAGTCAATATCTTTTGTAGGAAGACAAAGAGCATTTAAAAGCAATTTTCCAAACTATCTTATATTAAAAATTTTTATTATATCTATCTTTTGTAATTATCAGTCTGTTGTGTGAAAAGTGTTCTGCACTTTTACCATATCTGTTTTAAAGGAATGATTTATGAAAGCATTTTATTATTATATTATTTTTCAGATCAAAAACTCCTTTAAAATCAAAAAAGATTTTAACATCTTTTCGATTTTTTTCAAAAAAGGTCTTGACAAGCAAAAGTCAAGACTTATTTTTAACAAAAATTGAGTATGTCCCATTGTATAAAACTTATAAAATACTGACAAGAATTAAAAAGTTATTTAAAAAATCTTGAAAATGTGGTATAATATATGTGTCGTCCAAAAGATGACACTCTCAAATCTGAATAATGAGGAATGCTTATGTTGATTACTCAAAGCATAACATTTTTCCTCAATTTCTTGATTTGTAATGAAAGTAAATCAAAATCAACTGTAATTTCTTATCAAACTGATCTAAATCAGTTTAATGAATTTTTAAGACAGAGATTTAGACTTACAAAGGTTGAGCAGATAACCTATCAACACATCTTGGACTTTAAAAGGTGTTTGACAAATGAGAAAACTTTAATGGCAACAACAGTAAACAGAAAGATTGATTGTCTTAAAAAGTATTTTGACACTCTTGAAAAGTTAAACAAGATAGAAGAAAACCCTATAAAGTTTGTAAGAGGTGTAAAGTTTGACAGAACTGCTCATTGTGAAGAATATCTAACAACAGAAGAACTTGCACAAGTCCTTGACTACACAGAAACCCTACAAGGAGCAAATGGAAGAAGAGACAGACTGTTAATTAAAACCATTGCTTACTTGGGTATAAGAAGAGGAGACTGCTTGAACTTAAATTGGAGCAATATTGATTTTGTCAATGAAACGATCCATTTTGTGAGTGAAAAACCTTGTCAATCACAAACACAAGTATTACACCCACAGTTGTTAGAAGAGTTAAAAAGTTATTATAACTTTATTCTTCCTACTGATTTAGACACTCCTATTTTTCTATCTAATGAGAAAAAAAGATTGTCTAAAACTGCATTTACAAGAATATTTACAGAACTCAATAAAAATTGTGGAGTAAATAAAAGGTTTAATATTACATCAAAAACTTTTAGACACACACTTTTGACAATACTGATAAATGAACAAGGTGTTGATTTATTGACTGCTCAAAGAATTGCTGGGCACAGAGACAGAAGAAGTATTGAGTATTATGTAGATACAACAAGAAATCAAAGAAGAAGAGCGATTACAGGGTTTATGGCAAATTATAAACCAAAGTTTGCTTGATTACATATTGAATTATAAATTGAGAGGTTGAGAAAAATGAAAATGATTTAGCAAAAACCACTTGCCTTGCACTATTTGGAGAAAGCATGTATGCATTTGGTTTTTTAGTTTTTTATAGACCTTTTTATTCGATATATACAACATCTTAACACAGTTTTTGACTTATAGCACAATTTTTAAAAAAGGGATTGGCTAAAGCAATAAAATATGGTACAATAAATAAAAATAAAGTTTTAAGAGTTGCAAACTTAAAACACAATAATTTAATAAGCAAGAAAGATTGACACTTGTTTTAATCTTCAAAAAGTGGTTCATAACCCACAAATTTTAAACCCGACTTTTAGACTGCTTATTAAAGCAAAAACCCCAAAACTATCAAGGTTTTAAACCTTTTTAGTCTTGAGGTTATGCTTTAAAAATAATGAGCAAGCCTATAAGCCGGGTTCTGTATCAGACAATCATCTATCTGTGGCGGTGCATTGCTGCACAGCTCAAGCCATTTTTTCGCACAGCGCCGAGCAGGCTTAATTGTGCTGTCAAATGTTGCTCCGGATGGGGTTTACACGGGAGGTCGGTTACCCTGCTCCCTGTACGCTCTTACCGCACATTTCCACAATCGCCCCGAAATCGAGGCATTTATTTTCTGTTGCACTATCCTTAAGGTCGCCCTCACCTGCCGTTAGCAGGCATCCTTGCTCTATGGAGCCCGGACTTTCCTCACGCAAATTTCTTTGCCCGCGATTGTCTGACCTACTCACAGCTTTATTTTATCACAAAAATATTCCCCTTGTCAATACAAAACCGCCAATCCTGCCAGCACCGACAAAATTCCAAGCAGCATTGTAACTACTCCGCCGCTGATATTACCCCTTCTGATTGTATATATCCCAAAGCTTAAACAGCGTACAACAGCTAAAATTATAACTCCAAATACCAAATATGTCATTTTGTGTCCCCTTTCTATCCACGCTTTCTGTTTATGAGTCCGCTGCGGCGGAGGTGGAAATCAACGGATACATTAAACTCTGCGGTCGGATATTTTTCCTGCCATTTGTACGCTTCAAACTCGTCATAGCTTTTGAAATTCTTCTTGATATAGCTGCCGAAGCCTACAATATCGCTTTGGTAGGTGCGTGCGGTCTTGTCGAGGAATTTTAACAACGCACTTTCTACCTCCTCCGTTACCTGCTGCTCAAAATTATCCTGCTCCTGCTCTATGATATAATTCTGCGAAACCGTCCGCAAATCAGCCTCAAGGTAGATTCCTACGTTGATTTTCGGCACGTCAGATGTGATATCAACGTCAAGTTTTGGTCTTTTCCGCTGCGTCTGTGCAACGGATATTGCAAGATCGGGCGTGTTTTTGTAAAGATATGTTATCTCACTCCTGTCGTATTTAACCGTCAGCATATTATAAAGCTCGGTTTCAACACCGCCTGCCTCCGCTATCATTTTATCGTCCTTGAAAATTGCCATTCCAAGCGTTTGCGTTTTTATGTCCCCTTTTGTTTTGATATTGCCTGCAATGTAGTCCTCGGTCATATATTCAAAACCGCCGTATTCGTTATTTTGTGTCCCTATTTCTTCTTTTTCTTCAACCTTGGCAGAAAGAGGAAGTACATTTTCGCTTTCGGGGCTTAGTGAACGGATATAAAAGTCACGGCACGGATTTTTGGGGATAAAGCCGCTGTATTCCGATTCGTAGATTACCTCGTAGTATTTGACGGGATTTACCTCATTGGTCGGCTTTATTTCCTTCAGGTAGTCCTTTGCTTCTTTTTTAACAACGGAAAGGTAGGTGTTCGGTCGAATTTCCTCGTTTCGTGCAATCGTTTCGCCGAGTCCTGCAAGTCCCTCTGTGCGGGCAATTTCCTCACATACAACAATCAGTTTTGTGTGGGCGAGGGACACATTTTTCGAGTAAATATGGTTTGCAATATTTACGGCTGAATAGATGTTTGGTGCAGTAATTGTCAGATTTGATACTGTTTCCTTGCCGCCCTCTCCCCCCTCCTGATTCGAGCCGCCGCTAATTGCCTGCGGATTAGCAATCTGGAGTGTAAAATCGTAAAGCTCGGGCTTATCGGCAGTATCTATGCCTATTGCAACGACGTATGCAAGGTCGTTCGGCTCGACCGAGCGTGTGCAGCCGCTGAGAATAACTCCACAAATGGCAAGTATTAAGGCTTTTTTCATCAGATTTTCCTCCTTTGCTTTGCCATATACAGCAACCCGATAAACAGCGGAAGTATATACATTACTGGATAGAGTATATTTGACGCAACAAAATCGGAACGTAACGCACCCGTGTAGCTCTCCTCCCAGAACACAAGCCGCAAAAGAATTATCAGCATTGGCAGTATAAGCGGCTTGTAATCGGTAAGGTCAAAGCTCTTTCTGAATATGTCGCAGATTATATAAAGATAGAGTGAGCAGTATATAAAAATCGAAATTGACCAAACAAATTCAAACACCGACTCAAGTCTTTGAAAATATGTCCCTATTTTCACCATTCTTGCAAGCTGATAAATGGGGACAATAAATCTCGCACTTGATGGATACGGATATACAAGACAGTAAGCAAGTACAATTAACGTACCTGTTATTCCAGAAATAACTATTGCCAATATTCCCGACCGACGCACCGTTTTCATATCACCTATATACGGAAGCAGAAAATTCAGCACAAGAATGTCCGAAAAAAGCGAGAAAGATGATGTATTTCCTATGCTGACATCAAACAATGAAAACGGAAACAGGTTTGTTACTTTGAAATGCGGTGCAAGCAATACGAAAAATGCAAGTATAAAGAAAGCGGCAAGAGGCAGGAATATTGCGGCAACTCTTCCGAGTGCTTCTATACCCAAATACGCTCCTATGCTTGTACCTATCGCAAGTATTGCAACAATCACAAGCATTTCTGCATTTTGCAGCAGAACGGTCTTGATTGCCTCGGGAAAAGCTCTTACCATTGGTGCTATGTTTATCATCATAAGTGTTATTACAAGCGTACCCACTATCCCCCGAAGTATTTTGCCGCCTATCGCCTCTGCTTGTGTGATAATTGTTGTTCTCCCTGTTTTTAAATAGACCAGCTGTGTGACAAAAAAAATTGCAAGTGCCAGTATTGAATATACCATTACCGACAGCCACGCACCGTTTAAACAGCGTTCAATAAGGTATCTTGGGTAGGTAAACAGCATTTTTACCGTCAGTAATATTATAAGAATTGATGTCGTTTCTCGGCTTTTCAGCACAGTTTTCATCATATCACCTCACAAAATGTTTCACGTGAAACATTTTACTTTGTTTTACGGTTAATCTGCCATTTACGGCTGATTTGCGGCTCTTGTTCCTTAATCTTGGTATTGAGATAGGACGGTCTATGCTCCCTTTTCCATATATGCTTTACAAAAAGTGCGGAGAAATAACCCTTGTCATCGCTGCCAGGAAGCGGAGCAATAAACGGAATACCAAAGTTTTTAATTGATGCAATATACGCAAAATATATAAATATGCCCATAGATATTCCAAAAAAGCCCGTATATGCCGCAAGCAGAATAAATGCAAGACGTAGTATGCGGAAATTCCAGCTCAAGGAGTAATCGGCAGTTGCAAAGGAGCCGATACCTGTGATTGCAATTACAACAATCATAATAGGACTTACTATTTTTGCACTTACGGCAGATTGTCCGAGTATCAAGCCGCCTACAATACCGAGTGTTTGCCCAAGAGGTCCAGGCATTCGTATTCCTGCCTCACGTATCATTTCAAAGGAAAAGTCCATTAAAAGCAGTTCAATAACGCTTGGAAACGGCACATTTGCTCTTGCTGCACTGATTGCGTACAAAAGATATGTCGGCAGCATTTCCTGATGAAACAAGGTAATTGCAAGATACAGCGCAGGCAAAAGAACGGACACAAACATACCTAAAAAGCGGATTATTCGTGACATATTTGCGTACGGCGGTCTTAAATATGCGTCTGATACTGCGTGTGTCAGCTCATATACATTTGTAGGAAATACGAGTGCTCTCGGACTTCCGTTTAAAAGTAATACAACTCTTCCCTCAGTCAACGCTCTTGCGGCACGGTCGGGACGTTCGGTAGAAAGCGTTTGTGTCGCCGCAATATAGCTGTTGCCCTCAATCAGCTGTGCTACCTCCTCTATTGATATAATATAATCAATAGAAACAGACGCAAGACGCTTTCTGACCTCGCCGACAAGCGTTTCATTTGCAATATCAGAGATATAAAGCATTACACCTCTTGTTTTTGATACATTTCCGAGCTTTACTCCCTCCGCAATCAGCTTTTCTGTTTTCAAAAGCTTTCTTATAAGAATTGTATTCGTGCGGAGCATTTCATTAAATGCTTCCTGCGGGCCGTAGATAGACTGCTCATTTGTAGGCTTTGCAACAACTCTATGCTCCCATTTTCTCACATCAGCAACAACAGCCTGATTTATTCCGTCAATAAAAACTGCACAGCTGCCGAAATTAACCTCCTCCGATACCATTTCAAAGGTATTTACTATCGTAGCCTGTGCGTGAACAATAAACCTGTCACGTATTTCACGTACAAGCGCTTTAGGCTCGGTATCAGCCATATACGGTATCTCAAGCATACTTTTTATTATATAAGCGTCAATTGATACCATATCGGACATACCGTCATAGCAAATTAGGAAGCATTTTATGTCCCCTTTAATTTTAAACTCCTTTATAATAAAGTCATTATTTTTAGGGACACTAAATATATTACATATTGTTTTATAGTTTGAGCTTATATCACTTGCAATTTCTTTTGGAGGAATTTCCTCCTGCTGCTTTCTTGTGTCATATTGCACATTATAGTTATCCGTTTCAACCGAGGCTTCGTCATAAATCTCCTGCGGTTTATATAATAAAATATTTTTACAAAAAGACCACACACTCATAAATTTATCTCCCAAATCAGTTAGTTTAAGGATATATTTACCTGA
>JAFULX010000135.1 GCA_017483065.1 Clostridia bacterium
ATATTAAGCTCTGCCGCAAGCTCTTCAGGCTTCGGCTCTCTACCAAGCTCCTGAACAAGCTGCCTTGAAACTCTTACAAGCTTGTTGATTGTTTCCACCATATGGACAGGAATACGGATAGTTCTTGCCTGATCGGCAATTGCTCTTGTGATAGCCTGCCTTATCCACCAAGTCGCATAGGTACTGAATTTAAAGCCCTTTGTATAATCGAATTTGTCAACAGCCTTGATAAGACCGAGATTACCCTCCTGAATGAGGTCAAGGAACATCATACCTCTGCCGACATAGCGTTTTGCGATACTGACAACAAGTCGGAGGTTTGCCTCGACAAGCTTTTTCTTAGCCTCCTCATCACCTTCCGCCATTCTTTTTGCAAGCTCGTTCTCCTGTGCGGCATCAAGAAGATTTACCTTACCGATTTCTTTCAGGTACATTTTAACGTGGTCGTCAATATTGATACCCTCGGGAACTGTAAGGTCCTCAAGCTCCTCCTTGGAAACCTCGATTTCCTCAAGCTCCTTGTCCATATCGTCAACAACCTCGATACCCTCTTTTTCAAAGATATCATAGACTGTTTCGATTTCCTCGGGTGTGATTTCAAACTCCTCCAGAGCCTTTGAAATATCAATTCTTGTCAGAACACCGTGCTTTTTACCCTGTTCGCACAAGGCCTTAACCGTGGATTTTTTTGCTTCTAAATCAGACATTATTTTCTCCTCCCAAGCTTGTCCCGCATTTTAATCAGCTCCGCAATTTTTGCAGGATTTGTTTCCCCCGTGAGCATTTGCTCAAGCTTTTCTTTCTTTATGGTTGTGATAAGCTCTTCTGCGGCATTCTCAGCGTCCTGATACTGCTCATCAAGGCAAAATACCTTTGACGCAGTCTGAATTTCCTCATCATCGAGCCTGTTTATGATAGCGGCTGAATCTGGCATTTCGCCGTTTTCAAACGCTTTATATATATAACCTGCAAGCTTTTGCAGGGTTGGTGTTGAAAAATCAGAAACAGAAAACTCCGAGCTTACAAGCTTGTACAGCTTTTTCCCTCTTGAACAAAGGCTTAACAACAAAATTTCGGTTTCCTCGATTTTACTGCTGTTTCTGTGCTGTATTCCTGCTACACTTACCGCAGGAATTTTTGGAATACGCTCCTGTTCCTTTTTGTACTCAATCGCTTTCTTGCGATGCTCGGCATAAATTGCATCAACGCTTATTCCGCTTTCCTTGGAAATTTTATTTATATAAGCGTCAACCTCAATATCGTCACGAACACCCTTGAGGGAATCAACCGCACTTGAAACATAGCCAATTTTTCCCTCCTCGGTATCAAGGTTATAGCTGCGGCGGGCATTTCGTATCAGGTATTCGCTTGACGTGAGTGCGTTATCTATCAGACTTCTGAACATCTCGACACCGTTTGCCTTTATGTATTCGTCAGGGTCTTTTGCACCGTTCATCTCAATTACACGTGATTTTCCGCCGACAGAATTTATTATATCTATTGCACGTCTTGTTACAGCCTGACCTGCCTCGTCGGAATCGTAGCAAATCAGAATTTCACGGCAATATTTCATAAGAAGCTTTGCCTGATTTTCCGTAAGAGCCGTTCCGAGCGTTGCAACAATATTGGTAATTACTGCCTGATAAACAGAAATCACGTCCATATACCCCTCGCACAAAATCAGCTTGCTTTCATTACTCTTTTTTGCAAGATTGAGTGAAAACAGATTTCTTCCCTTATCAAAAACAGGGGTATTCGATGTATTCAGGTATTTTGCAGGCTTTCTGCCGCTTGCAAGCAGTTTATCTGATATCGTTCTGCCTCCAAACCCTATTACATTTCCTCTAAGGTCAATTATCGGAAACATTACTCTGCCCATAAACCTGTCAAAAATCTTACCGTTGCTTTGCACAACAACACCACTGTCGACAAGCTCGCTATCCGAAAAACCTTTAGAGCGAAGATAACCCAAAAGTGCGTCATACTTATCGGGTGAATAACCCAGACCGAAAGCGGTTACGGTTTTTGGAGTCATTTTTCTGCCGATAAGATATTCAAGTCCGACTTTTCCCTCGGGCGATTTGGTCAAAGTATCGTAGAAAAAACGTGCGGCAAGCTTGTTGATTTCATAAATACGTTGCTTTTGGCGGTATTTTGCATCATCTCTTTGAACGTCGCCTTCCTCGGGTAAAGCTATACCTGCACGGTCGGCAAGAAGCTTTAATGCTTCTACAAAATCCAAGCCTTCAATACGCATTACAAACTGCATCAGACCTCCGCCTGCACCACAGCCGAAGCAATGGAATACCTGCTTATCACGGTTTACGTGAAACGACGGACTTTTTTCCTTGTGAAAGGGACACAAGCCCGTATAATCACGTCCAGTGGATTTCAAACGCACGTACTGCGAAATATAGTCAACAATGTCATTTTCGCCTATTACTTCATTTATCAGGCTGTCACTGTATCTTGGCAAGTATTCTCACCTCTTCTCTACCTATTACATTCGACAGATTTTTGTTAAATCCTTTATTTTTGCATATTTTTTTAGACATTCAGCTTTAATTTTGCCAATAGACAGAAAATTATTCATTCCAAAGGTGTTTTATTATTACATTTGCAAGACTTTTGCATTGTACAATTGCATTTTCGTCCTTATCGGCTGGTTTTTGTGCCGATACACCGAAGTGACCCATTCCAAGCTCACTGCCGTTGCCGAAAATCGTCATACCCGACACAAGACAGGCGCTATGTATATGGTCAATTGTACGCTCCTGACCGCCGTATTTTGATGCACCGACAGAGAGTGCCGCAACAGGCTTACCAAGCCAACTTTTATTTGCTCTCGGTACTCTTGTTTTGTCAAAAAACGCCTTGAGCTGTGCACTCATAGAGCCAAAATATACAGGCGAGCCGATAAGAGCAAAATCAGCTCTCTCGACCTTATCAAATAATTCATCGAGCATACTGTCCTTATAGCAAGCCTTCATACACGGTGATTGACACGATACGCAAAACGGAGTTTTTGCGTCCATAATAGCGTCATAAACCGATACAGTTTCACATTCCGCACCCTTTTCTTTAAGATATTTCATAACCTCATTGAGTAAAAATGCGGTGTTGCCATCCTTATTGTGACTGCCGTTAAGTGCTAAAATATACATATTTATACTCCCTTTCTTTGATAAAAGCAAACAAAACCGCACATTCTTGCGATTTTGTCTGCTTGCTTTAATTCAATTCAAGTGTTCCGATTATATCCTTCAAATCGGATATGTTATGTCTTGTCATATATTCGTTAAGATAGCTTTTTACCTCATAAATCATCTTAGGATTTACAAAAAGTCCCGTACCAAGTGCAACAAGAGTTGCACCTGCAATCATAAATTCAACCACATCACGTCCGTTCATAACACCGCC
>JAFULX010000136.1 GCA_017483065.1 Clostridia bacterium
TACGAAAAGGTTCGTTTCGGAAAAGCCAATAACGATCTCATCAAAACACAACTGCAAGTCCTGACGATCTTTGCATTTATGAATCCGGTTATCAATGCGTTGATGTATGTTGTAGTTGTGATTATCCTTATGGTTGGTTCATTTGAAGTCAGCAACGGTATGACTTCTCCGGGTACAATTATGGCGGCTATTACCTATACGACCCAGTTGCTCAACGGAATTCTGGGACTGACTATGCTGTTTCAAAATATCTCCAGAGGTTTTGCTTCCTGGAAACGCGTAAAGGAAGTGCTTGATGATAAGCCTGAACTGACAGACGGAGACTTTGACGGAAAAACCGAGATACAGGGTCAGATCGAATTCCGCAACGTATCTTTTGCCTACCCTGACAACAACAGGCTTATTCTGAATAACATCAACCTAACCATTAAGTCGGGAGAAACCGTTGCCATAATGGGAGCTACAGGTTGCGGAAAAACTTCCCTCATAAATCTCATTCCCCGATTTTACGATGTAACCGAGGGTGCTGTTCTTGTTGACGGTGTAGATGTCAGAGAATACAATCAGAAGGCGTTGCGTAATAAAATTGCGGTAGCCTTGCAGAAAAGTGAACTGTTCAGCGTTTCGGTTAAGGAAAACATTTGCTGGGGTAATCCTAATTACAAAGAGGAAAACGTCATACAATCGGCACAGATAGCTCAGGCAGATGACTTTATCAGTTCAATGTCTGACGGTTATGATACCCCTGTTGCGGAGAAAGGTACGAGCTTATCGGGAGGTCAGAAACAGCGTATTTCCATAGCCAGAGCAATTCTGAAATCCGCTGAAATTCTGATTTTTGATGATTCCACAAGTGCACTTGATTTAAAGACAGAAGCAAATCTGTATGAGTCACTTAACAAAACAAATCCTCACAGCACAAAAATCATCATTGCACAGCGAATTGCATCTGTCTGCAGAGCTGACAGGATCGTTGTGCTTGATAACGGAACTATAGTTGCCTGCGGTACACACGATGAGCTTTTAAAGTCCTGCACAACCTATCGTGATATATATAACTCACAAATGGGAGAGGACGGTGAAAACTATGGCTGATAGAAAACTGGTAGAGCGTAATATTCCCGGAATGAACCGTCACAACAGATTTATTGAAGCAGAGCACGCTGAAAATGCAGGTGCAACGCTTAAAAGGATCTTTACATATTTTGCACACGAGAAAATAATGTTTTTTTCTATGCTTGCAATTGTTATTTCCGGTACACTGTGCGGCATTTTCGCCCCAAGTCTGCAAAGCAATGCAATCGATATCATTGCAGGTACAAAGGAAGGAAATCTTGCAAAAACATTGATACTTATGCTTGCTGTCTATCTTCTTTACGGTGCAAGCCAGTTATTACAGGGCTTGTTCAGTGCAAAGCTTAGTCAACGCATTGTAAAGCGTATGCGTGAGGAACTGTTCGGTAAGATAGTGGATTTGCCTATCCGTTATCTTGATACTCATTCTCACGGTGATGTAATGAGCCGTATGACAAATGATATTGAGAATATCTCAACTACCGTTTCTCAATCTCTCCCCTCTTTATTTTCGGGCGTGCTGACTATCATCGGCACTGTTGTCATTATGCTGTGGTATTGCTGGCAGTTGGCAATTCTGAGTTACGCAACCGTTCTTTTAACCCTTCTTGCAACGAAATTTTTATCGAAGAATGTACGCAAATTCTCCCGTAAGAGACAAGTGCTTTTAGGACAACTCAACGGCACGGTGGAGGAAATGGTTTCGGGTTACCGCACTGTTGTTGCCTACAATCATCAGGACACTACCACTGAGGAATTTTGCAAAACCTCGGATTCTCTTACAAAGGCAGGTATCCGTACGGATATTTTCAGTGGTGTAATGGGGCCTGTTATGAACTGTATCAGCAACATTGGCTTTGTAATCATAACCGCTTTCGGCGGATATTTCGCAATCAACGGATTGATCTCAGTAGGTATAATCTCTGCATTCATAGTTTATGCAAAGCAATTCAGCCGTCCAATCAATGAGATTGCACAGATTTAAGGTCAGCTTCAGACGGCTATTGCAGGTGCTGAACGTGTATTTGTAGTTCTGGACGAAGCAAATGAGGATATGTCGGGAGAAGAGCTTTCGCAGAACACAAACGCAACCGTAACCTTCAAAGACGTGAAATTCTCCTATGATCAAGGGCATCCCGTCATTCACGATTTCTCTCTTAGCGTGCCGTCAGGCAAAAAGGTGGCACTTGTCGGCTCAACGGGAAGCGGAAAAACTACGGTTGTAAACCTTTTGATGAGGTTCTATGACATAGACAGCGGAGATATTTTCATCAATGATCAGAATGTCAGGAATATTTCAAGGGAAAGTCTGCGAAAAAATGTTGCAATCGTATTGCAGGATACAGTCCTGTTTTCTGATACGATCAGAAACAACTTGAAGTATTCCAATGAAAAAGCAACTCAGGAACAGCTTGATAAAGCCATTGAACTGAGCCGTTGCAGGGATATGATAAATATGTTGTCTGAAGGATGCGATACAATTCTGGCACGTTCGGGTGAAAATATCAGTCAGGGACAGCGTCAGCTGCTTGCCATAGCCCGTGCGTTTGTAGCAGACCCAAAAATTCTGATTCTGGACGAAGCAACCTCCAATGTAGACACCAGAACTGAAAAAGCGATTCAGGATGCTATGCAGCTTATAATGCAGAACCGCACCAGCATTGTAATTGCTCATCGCCTTTCCACGATCCGTGATGCAGATATAATTGTGGTTATGAATAAAGGACAGATTGTCGAAAGCGGAAATCACGAAGAATTGCTTGCACTCAAGGGCAAGTATTATGATTTGTATATGACACAGTATGCGGGATTTGCTACATAAGGAGGGCAGAATAAGATAGAAATGGGAAAGTATATATGTAAAGAATGTGCGATAAGAAAAGAAGCAAAAATCTTATCCAAAGATGAAAATTGTATAGTGTATAAAAGAGCAAACGAGACAGGCGAACTTACAGTAACAGAGTACGACGTGTTTCCGGGAATATGGCTTGTATATAAGGATGCTCATATTCAGAAATATGAGTATCCTGTCGCCTATCCGTCAGGTCTGCTCGAAATCACGCATTGTCGTGAGGGTCGATTTGAATACGATGCTGGTGACAAATTTTTCTATCTTGGCAAGGGCGATATGTCAATCAATAAAAGTATGAGCAACGGTGCATCTGTGCACTGTCCCACACGCCATTATCACGGTGTTTCGGTCATCATTGACCCCGATATTGCTCCGAAATGCCTGTCCTGTCTTTTAGACGATGTGGTTGTTGCGCCGTCAGGACTTCTCAAAAAATTCTGCCATAAAAATCAGCATTTCATTATGCGTTCAACCCAAAGGCTTGAACATATCTTTTCCGAACTGTATTCTGTTCCGAATGAAACAAAGATGGGATATTTCAAAGTGAAGATTCTAGAACTTCTGATGTTTCTTGACAGCCTTGACCCAAGCCTTTCTCAGACAGAACAGCACACCTGCTCAAAATCACAGGTGGAGCTTGCAAAACAGGTTTGCGATTTTATTGACACACATATGGATGTTCGTCTTACCATAGAACAACTGGCGTCTCAATTTTATGTATCACCTGCTCAGCTCAAAAAATGTTTTTACAGTGTTTTCGGAGAGTCTGTATATGCGTACATTCGCTCCTACAAGATGCAGTCTGCCGCTGTTTCCCTGAGGACAACAGAACGATCGATTGCTGAAATTGCAGGGATATTCGGATACGAAAACAGCAGTAAATTTGCAAAAGCATTTCGTGATGTGATTGGTGTATCTCCTACAGAATACAGACAGTACAGCACAAATCTTACCAAATAGTGATATCTGTTTGGAGTTGAAAATAAACCGTTTGGAGTGGAAACAACACCTTAAATCAATTATAATATCTATGTTTCAGTTAGCAAAAACTAACTCGTTATCAAAAACATGATACGCTGTGCGATTATGTAATTCTGACGCACAGCGTATTCTTTTGAAAGCAAGTTAGTCTTAGCTAACTTGCAAATTTATAGGGAGGAATCTTTATCAAAAAATACAGATTAACCATTATTCTTGCAATAGTGTTGCTTGTTTTATCGGTTTGTTCACTGTTCATCGGAGTTCTTGATGTAAACATATCGGAGCTTTTAAACGGCAATAAGCAACAATGGGAAACCTTTCTGATCTCTCGTCTGCCCCGTCTGCTTGCAATACTCTGCACAGGTGTAGGTATGAGCGTTGCAGGTCTTATTATGCAACAGCTTTGTATGAACAAGTTTGTATCTCCCACAACGGGTGCAACAATTTCTTCGGCACAGTTCGGCATTTTGCTTGCTCTTCTGTTTATGCCGGCATCCACAATTTGGGGACGTGCCATTTTTGCCTTTGTTACTGCAATTTTAGGCACCTGGATTTTCGTCTGGTTCATTCAGAGAATAAAGTTCAAGGATGTTGTTATGGTACCGCTGGTCGGCATTATGTTCGGCAACATCATTAACGGAATAACCAATTTTCTGGCATACAAATTTGAAATGACACAGGCATTATCATCTTGGTTGGTCGGTCATTTTTCAATGGTTATGCGTGGCAGATATGAAATTGTTTACCTTGTTGTACCGCTTGTAATTCTGGCATTTATTTTTGCAAATCACTTTAACATTGTAGGTATGGGAAAGGATTTTTCTAAAAATCTCGGTGTCCATTATAATTTTGTTTTGTTTATGGGACTGAGTATTGCCGCAATGATTACAGCCTCAGTTGTGGTTGTCGTCGGTTCAATTTCTTATATCGGCTTGATTGTACCTAACGTGGTTGCAATGTTCAAAGGTGATAAAATCCGTGGAACACTTGCTGACACCGCTCTGTTCGGTGCGATTTTCGTACTTAGCTGCGATATGATAGGGCGTGTGGTTATTGCACCGTTTGAACTGCCGATTGAACTCATTGTCGGTATTCTCGGAAGTATTGTGTTTATCGCTTTACTTCTTTATCGTCTGAAAAACGGATGCAAAGCCGTTAAGCCGGTAACCTCTCTGAAGGGAGGCAATTCAAAATGAAACGTACCCTTGTCAGACGTTCCAACACAACAAAGCTGATTATTATGACTGTAATTGTGTTGCTCGCAATACTGGGCTATCTGCTGGTGGAAGTACATTTCGGCAGTCCCAAGCTGTTTGCATATGCGATGAAAATACGTATACCTAAAGTAATTGTTATGCTGATTTCCGCTCTTGCTATCGGCGGAGCCTCAATTGTTTTTCAATCCATAATTAACAACACCATTGTAACGCCGTGCCTTCTGGGTATGAATTCTCTGTATACGCTCATACATACTGCGGTTTACTTTTTTGCGGGTTCGGCAAGTTTTCTTGCGGTAAATTCCAATGCCGCTTTTGCAGTGGATTTAGTGCTGATGGGAATTGTTGCAACGGTAATTTACAGCTATCTGTTTAAGAAAACCAAACACAATGTTTTATATGTACTGCTGATCGGTACAGTGCTTACATCGTTCTTTTCGAGTATTCAGAACACACTTACCCGTGTTATGGATCCGAATGAATATGATGCATTACTCAGTACATTGGTTGCAAGTTTCAGCAACGTAAATTCGGAAATAATCATACTCTCCGTTGTTGTGCTCCTTATTCTGGTTTTTGCACTGCGTAAGGAACTTGCCCTGCTTGATGTACTTACTCTGGGAAAAGATCAGGCTACAAACCTTGGCGTCGATTATGACAAGTGCATCCGACGTCTGCTGCTCGGCGTTACAATATGTATTGCAGTCGCAACAGCAA
>JAFULX010000137.1 GCA_017483065.1 Clostridia bacterium
GAAAAGGGGAAAGGTGTTGGCTTTTTCCGCACAGAAGAAAAAGAAGTACAGAGTAGTTTCGGTGCAGAAAATTGAACGTTCAGATACTTACGGAAGTATCGGCAGAAATGTAAGCAGATCCGAAAATACTGCTCAAAGTCCCAAACATTCCGAAACATTGCGAAAGTTCATTTACGGAACAAATAGCGGTAACGGCAGTAATCGGAGCAGAAGCTATCTGCAAGGACAGGGTAAATCTGAAAGTGCTGTTTCGGAACTTCCGAGAAATATATCTCCCGAAATGGCAGAACGTATGAAACGTGCTGCCTATATGGATAGACTGAACAAGGATAAAATCCAAATTCAAAAGGCAAGAACTGATGAAGTTATTACCGATTATGCTGAAAAACATACCGAAAATGCTGTAACAGTACCCCATTCGGGGTATGAGGATAAAAAGCCTTATGAAAATAAATATCTTTCCGAAAGCTCCGACAGCGTTATTCCCGAAGTAAAAAGAGCAATTACTCCCGAAATGGCGGAGCGTATGAAAAGGGCGGCATTTATTGAACAGAAAAATGCTGAAGCTATACGGCTTAACCGTGCGACTGCTGTAACTGATACGGAAAAGCAGGAGGAATATTCCGAAAACAGAGAGCAGACGGAAGAAATAACGTCAGATGTTCCACTGGAACATTCCGATGAAGCTCCCACAGAAAAGCCGACAAGTGCATATCTCGGTAACTCCGATAAGGCTGTATTTGATACATATAACAGCGAAGTAAGAGCATACAGGGCAAAGAAAGCATACAGCGATTTTCACGAAAAAAGGAAAAATACTGTTTCGGATAATATTGTGGGTACTGCTTTCGGTTCGGAAACAAAGAAAGCCTTTAATGATGCACAGAATGTTTCTCAGACTGTAACAAGCTCCGATTCGGTGGGAACTGCCGTACTTGACGTATCTTCAACGCTTGCGGCGATCGAAGCAAAGAAAATGGTAAAAAAGCTTGCCGAAACAGATTTTAAGAAAGAAAAACGTGTTGCAGACAGAATGAAGAATCACGGCAATCGTTTCGGTATAGGCAGTGATCATAAAGATGAGGTTGAAAAGGATAAAAATGAAAAAATCATATATTCCAATGACAAGAGCCGACAGGGAGATGAAGCTTCCACCGAAAAGCAGAGAAGCACTAAGGTCGGTAACGGTATTAAACTCAAGGAAGAAAAACAGGAATATGCCAAGAAGCAGAAGTCAAAAGAGATAAGGAACAAGCGTAAGGAGCTGTTTATCAAGGAGAATGACAAAGTTTCGGGCAGCGTTGTTCAGACTGCAAAAGGCGGATTTGTCAGGAAAGTTGTTGTAAAGAAAGCAGGATCGCTTATTCTTGGCGGCGGTGCTTTGACAATAGCTGTTCCCATATTGATTGTTGTTCTTGTGTATATTCTCATATCCGCTTTTTTCGGTTGGTTGTCTCCGTTTTCATATTCTCTTGCAGGAGAAGAAACAGATCCCTCAACAGGACTTCCCACCGAGCATAAGGCAGAAACCAAAGCCGAAGTCATAGACGGATATACAAAAATGGTGAAAAACTATCTGGATATAACACAGGCTTACTATTATCTGAATTATGGTGACTGGTACGGCGGTACATATCAGTTTGAAGCATCGTCAATAGATTTCGGTACATTTTTTGCTGAATATTGTCAGAAGCTTGTTGCGGAAATTCAGGCGAAATATGAGCCTATGATAGCCAATGCACCGAATCCTCAGATCGCTATGGCAATCAGTAACGCAATGGCAGATGAAATAAATGCGGTGCTTGCCGATGCAAGAGAACCGGCTCTTGAAGAATATTCAAGGACAGTATCAAGGCTTGATGATGAGCTTACTCCCTCCGAAACAAGACAGCCTTATGAATTTGCAGTAATAAATGCAGTCAATGGAATAGACGATGCTGCCGAGTTCAACGGTATGCCTGTTGTTGGTACAAATCATTTCGGCAATACGGAAATAAACAGCGATCTGTCAGCAGAGGAAATGCTTGCTTACATAGCACTTTACAAATCCCTTATAACTATGAATCCCGATGAAGTTGACGTTGTCGCTCCAAATCCCGATGATGACAGCGAGGAAGTAAAGTTAAATATTACTCCGCAGGACATTATGGATTTTTTTGAAAAGACAGAATATTTCTCTGTAACAACAGAGGTCACTCATAATATGTTTTGCACAGGTTTAAACTGCAAGCGAATGCTTGTGGCTGACGAGGACGGCGGAATGTACTGGGATTATTACTGTGATGCAGACCACGATAATCTCAGCGGAGAAGTAGGAGCTTGCCCCACAGCCGATGAACTGCTTGAAAAGATCATAACCCTTACAAATGCAGAGGAAAACGGCATTGATGCTGAGCAAGGTCAGGAGCTTATTGATTCATACATTGAGATGTTCAAAAAGGAGCTTGATATTGACGAGGGCGATTTCAGAAAATTCGGTGCTGCGGATAATTCAAAGGCAAAGGAATACTACCAAATGCTTATAGACGGTGAGCTGACAGGCTCAGATATATGGACAGTAGATACACCGATTGACGGGGAGGAAGAAAATGAAGAAGGTTAAAGAGCTTTTCGGCACATTCGTAAAGCGATGCAGAGAAGAAAAAAGTTACAGATATGCGGTTATTGTAATAACTCTGTCCATAGCTGCCTTTGCGGTAAATGAATGGCGAGAGTGGGAGGACAGCAAGGCAGTTTCTCCCACTGCAGCTGTTGAGGAACAGACCGAAAGTGAAGAAATGGACTTTTTGCAGGAAGTATGGAATGACAGCAAGCTCCATTTCTTTGTGTTCGGAGGTCTGGCGGCTGCTCTTGGGATAGTTAAATGGCGTAATTCCGTAAAGCTTAAAGAAAGCGGACGAAGTATAAAAAAATAAAAACACGGAAGTACCGAAATACTTCCGTGTAAAGGTTATTTGTCTTTGTACAGCTTGTACATAAGAGAAGGGTAATTTGTTGTGGCGTTAAGTACACGGTAAAAGGTGATTTTCTGTTCATCTTCAAACACCTTGTAAAACATAAGATATTTTTCAACCAAAATCATACGAAATCCAAGCTTTGCCAACTTTAAATCAGGAGCAGATATACCCGAATACGGAAACGTAAGTATCTGTTCAGCGGCTTTATTCATTTTATCCTTGATGCGAACAGCACCTTGCCTACTTCCAAGCATTACAAACGATGAGATTATTTCGGTCATATCATTGAGAGCGTCAGGAAGAAATTCGAGGGTATATTTATCAGTTTGTTCCATTGATTATATCCTCCAGCTGCTTGTTTACTTCGTCAAGCGAGTATGTTTTTGCACCGCTTAAACGTTTGGCTTCTGCCTCAAGCAGTTTTTCACGCAGATCGAGCATTTCTTCACGATAAGAATACGCTTCCATACTCATAACAACAAGGTCTCCTTCACCGTTTTTGGTAAGGAAAACAGGCTGATTTTCAGTTTTGCAGAATTCGGCAATATTGTTATATTCATTTCTTAAACAAGTTGAAGGTTTTATCATCATACAAATCAACTCCTTATGGTTTAATGTTTTTTTACTATACATATTATATCACTATTCTATACACGATGTCAAGTGTTTATTAGTAGTTCAGATGATTATTTTGAAGTTGGTTATGTTTGTATTTTTATAACATTTTTTACCTTGAAAGTCGAATTTAATGTATTTTTGAGAAAGGACAATACTATGAAGTTAATTATAGCAGAAAAATCGTCAACAGGAGCAATAATAGCTCACGTTGTCGGAGCAAGAGAAAAGATATACGGAAACAGCGGAAAAGCCTATTGCTATATGGGTAACGGCTATTACGTTGTAAGTGCGAGAGGGCATCTTTACAGTCTGGGCGATCCCGATGATTACGGTTATTCCAAGTCATACAAGCTTGAAGAACTGCCTATGTTTCCCGAATTTAAGATATTCCCCGGAGGTGAAGATACAGCAGATATACGCAGTCTTATTTCAGAGCTTATTAACCGTGATGATGTTGACGAGCTTATCTGTGCTACCGATGCAGGACGAGAGGGCGAGCTTATATTCCGTCAGATTTATGAAGCAAATAATTGTCATAAGCCTGTCAAAAGACTTTGGTGCAATTCTATGACCGATGAAGCAATCAGGGAGAAGCTTGCAAATCTTCCGCCCGACAGCGATTTTGACGGAGAATACAAGGCAGCTTTTGCACGGCAGAAATCGGACTGGATCATCGGAATGAATCTGTCACGGTTATATGGTGTGCTGGATAATTATGCTCATCATATAGGCAGAGTAAAAACTCCCGTACTTTCAATAATCGTTGAAAGGGATAATGAAATTTCACGTTTTCAAAAGAGTGTATCATACCGCCTTGAAATGAAGAACGGAGCATTATCCGACAGTGTATATGCAAGCCTTTATGAAGCAGAAAAGCAGATGAACGCATCAAACGGCAGTACGGTCAATGTCATATCTGTTGTCAGGACAAACAGAAGCAGCAACAGACCTCTCCTGCATAATCTTACATCATTACAGCAGGAAGCAAACAGGCTTTTCGGCTATACGGCAAAGCAGACGCTTACGGCAGCTCAGAGCCTTTACGAAAAGAAGCTTATAACATATCCGAGAACGGACTGTAACTATATTTCCGAGGATATGAAGCATAACGTTATCCGTACAGTTGACTTTTTATCTGCTGTTCCGGATTATGCGGAAAGAGCAGACAAGCTTATTTCACAGGGACTTAATCTTGACAGCAGAGTAATAAACAACGGCAGAATGGACGGACACGACCACCACGCCATTATTCCCGAAGCAAGGTCAGAGGGGATAAGCGGACTTTCGGAAACAGAGCGTAATATTTACAGACTTGTGGTAAATCGTCTGCTTTGTGCGGTGGACAAGCCGTATAGATACGAAGAAGTGAACTATGTTTTCGGCTGTAACGGCAATACATATAAGCTGAAAAAGGAAATTCCCATTGAATCAGGCTGGAAAGCATACGATACGGAAAAGAACGAATCGGAGAACATAGCTCCCGATGAAAGCTATACACAGGGCAGTACATTTACAGCTGATGGTATCAGGGTAAAGGAGATCGAAACACAGCCGCCAAAGCATTTTACCGATGCAACTCTGCTTTCGGTTATGTCGAATATAGATAACCGAATTGAAGATAAGGAACTGAAATCCGCAGTTTCGGGTAAGGGTATCGGAACGGAAGCCACAAGAGCAGATGTTATCGAGGAGCTTATAAGGGCAGGATATGCGGAACGTTCTTACAGGAATATTGTTTCCACACAGTTCGGAAAGGATTTTATTGCATCTGTTCCTGACAGCGTAAAGTCGCTTGAAAGAACGGCTGGATGGGAGCAGTTTTTTACAGAGGTCAAGGAAAAGGGCATAGACACAGAAGATTTCTTCCGTCAGGTAAAGGAATATGTAAGCTCCGTTGTAGCACTTGAAACAAGTCCCGGACGTAACAGAAAACCGCTTGATTATGTAAATCCAAATGCTCCGTCAAGAGAATCAATAGGAATTTGCCCAAGATGCAGAAAGAACATTTTTGAGGGTGAAAAGAATTTCTACTGTGAAAGCGGAAGAAACGGGTGCGGTTTTACACTCTGGAAAAAGGATAAGTTCATTAAATCCGCAATAACAGCGGACAGAGCGAAAAAGCTCTTATGCGGTGAGGTAATAAAACTTACTGCAATAGGCAAGGACGGAAGTGAATACGATGCGGAATACTGTATCGAGGACACAGGCAAGTATATCAATCTGAAAAGGATCCCGACTGAAAAAAAGACGGTAGGTACTTGCCCAAGATGCGGAATGAATGTATTTGAGGGCAGGAAGAATTATTACTGTGAAAGTAATAATACATCCGAAAACGGAGATAAAGGCTGCGGTTTTTCAATATGGAAAGAGAACAGATATAACGGTATTACGTTATCTCCCGAAAATGCTTCCGATCTGCTGGCAGGGAAATCTATAAGCAAGACCAAGAAAAAGCTGAACGGAGAAAGCGAAAGGAGATCCTACATTCTGGAGGATACGGGAAAGTATGTGAATATCCGTGCGGAGGATAAATAACTATGGAAGAAAAAATCATAGAAGAAAACGTAAAAACAGAACAGGAAAAGGAAGAAAAAAGACCAAGAGTATATGACTTCTGTGCTGTTGAAGATAAAATATTTCCGTTTGTGTGGAGAGGTGCTTTCCTTGCGAAGATATGCAATATACAGATCCCCGAAAATACCGAGGTAGTGTCTATGACCGAAGAAGAATGGGCAGAGTTTTCAGCAGAAAAGTATTCCGATGCACTTGCACATCTGCTTATTCTTTACGGTGCAGGATATATCACCCATAAAAAGCTGTCGGAGCTTGCAGAGCAAGCACCCCAATATACCGATGAGATCTTATCTGCCGAAAGATATGTAATAAAACAGTCGGGAAATGATGAAAAAAATCAGGTGAGCAAAGAATATATCGAAAGTATTTTGCTTTGCACCATTACATCAAGAAAGATCTCCGAAATACAGACGGTTGATTTTGAAATGGCAAGAAGTCTTTGCGAAGGTCCCTACACTACCATAAGAAACGGCTATGTTTACGTTAAGGACGTTGGATTTTTCACATTGCTTGCAAACGTAGGCGAGGTAATGGGAATTTACCAAAATGAAAAAGTATCTGTTCTGGTGAGGGAAAGATATATCGGTGAAATAAGCCAGAGCAGTATAGACAAGGAACTTAACGAAAAAAAGGAATCGGAGAATACACTCCCCGATATGCCTTTTCTGCTGAATCTTGTGAATACATACTACATTCAGAAAATATACGGCAGACCTTATGCAGTTGAGTTTATAAGCTATGCCAAATCTGAGGGTATTCCCTTTGATGAAAATTTTTCCGATGCATTTGAAGAATATGTACACAATTTCAAAATGAAGCTTACGGTATCTGCAATAGCAAGAAAACGGAATATCTGTGTAAATGACGTAAACTGGTTTGATTACGGTACAACAAAGTACCTTGATAAGAGAATCGTCATTGATGAAAAGTACGATGTTACCGCTGAGATCGACCTGAATGATGATATTAAGGATAATGTACAGTTTAACGATGATGTTCTAATTGATATGGCTATGAATAAGTTTATTTCTCAGAATAAAGTGACAGACCAAACAGTTATCGAGGTTACTTTTTGCGGTAAGAAATTTGTGTATCTGTATGATAAGGCAAAGAATAAAAAGCATCTGCTTGATAATGACAAATTCCGTAAGATCCCCTTTGATTACAACAATGTGTGGACAACAGTAATGGAGTGGTCCCGTTCAAAGCTTATACAGAAAAAAGGTGACTGTATTGTTGTTCCCGATGCTGAAATGGCGAAAATCGCAGAAAATGACCGTGAGTATGCAAGGCGAATGATTGAGGAGCAGTATTCGCTGAAGAAAAACGGAAATAAAATGCTCCAAAAGTTAAGCGAGCTGAAATCCTATGCAAAGGGGCAGATGGATATTAAGGAACAGCAGGCAAAGTTCAAAGAAGAAAGAGAAGCTTCGGTACAGGAGGACAAAAAGAATGAGAGTGTTAATTCGTGAAACGCTTGAAACAGCAGTTATAAATATTTACGGCACAGACGGAAAACAGCACAGCAAGGACTTTTTTGAAAAGTATTTTTCAAATGCGGAGGGTGCATATCCGACACTTGATGAGGAACGTGAAGAATACGGCACAGATGCAGAATGGACAATTATCAGAAAGCAGGATTTTGACCGTTTTGCGGAAATTGTTCCCACGCTTCAAAAGGCAATAGATGATGTTCAGGACAGAATAACAAAAGGCAGCAGACGAGAAGAATACACCTTTAATTCAGACTGCTTCCTTATATAACTTAGGCAAGATGTCCCCCTAAGGGGGGACATTTCACCAATCAGTGAGTGATTACATCACTCACTGATTGGCAGGTTGGCTACGCCAACCCTTGCCACGTTAAATGACGTGGCAAGCCACTTATTGAACATTGGAGGAATAAAACAATGGCTGAAAACAAAAAGATCGACCTTGATGAGATTTTCAGACGGCTTGAATTTCTTGAAAAGGAAAATGTTTCTCTCCGTGAAGAAGTAAATGAGCTGAAAAACAATGATATTGAATTTAAAAACGAGATCAATGTCATAAACCGCTTTATTGCCGCACTTACGGAATGTCAGACCGTTGAGGAGGTAATGATGGAAACCGAAAGTGTTGCAAAACATATAACAGGGAGTGAAAATGCAACATTTTACTGTATGGACAGTGCAAGCAAAAAGTTTTTCTCCGAGGACGAGGGACGAAGCTGGCAGTCAAGCGAGGAAAACAAAACGCTTAAAGAAATTTTCGACAGTCAGGAGATAAGCGTAAACGGTGAAAAAACATATATTCCTCTTGTTGCCGAAAACGGAAGATCTCTCGGTGTGGTTGTTGCCGAGAAAATGGACGATGAAAATCAGTATAACATTGACCGTGTGTTTGCAAAAGGCGGTTCACTTGTAGGCGGTATGCAGCTTGGTCTTTTAAAGGAATATGAGCATCAGGGCAGGATCACCGACCGCCTTACGCAGATGTATAACCGACAGGGACTTGACGAGTATCTTGTAAATACTGTTGTTAAGGCAATGTCAGAGGGAAAAAGCGTTAATATCCTTATGAGTGATATTGACCACTTCAAATCGGTAAACGATACATACGGACATACCGCAGGGGATATTATTCTCCAAAGCACAGCCGATGCAATAAAGGATATTGCAAAAGAGGGTGCAAGCAGCTGTTTCAGGATAGGCGGCGAGGAAATGGTCACTGTTCTCATTACGGACACGCCCGAACAGGCTATTGATATGGCAGAAACTCTCCGACAGAATGTTGCCGGTATCGTCAATGTTGTAGAGGGCAAGGACAGAGGGGTACACGAAGTTTCGGTAAGTATTTCAATAGGAATACACGAAATGAAGCCTGATGTTCCGTTTACAAAGGAAAATGCGGAGGAGCTTTTTGATAAAGCATACAAAACAGCAGATGCCGCAGCCTATACCGCAAAGGAAACGGGCAGAAACAAGGTGGTTTGTGCCGATGAACAGAACTTTGTTTCCTATCTTGCTATGAAAACAGCTGAGGTTTTCGTAAAGGCAGAGGGAATTGAGGATACCGATGCGGTTAAGGGAATAAAAGAGATGATCTCCGACAGTTTTGAAAATCCCACAGAGGGACTTGCGGATATTGTAGATGCACTCCGCACCTATTCGGTACAAATTTCAGAGGAACAGCCTGATATATCTGCTCTTGCGGATCTGATCGCAGATAAGACAGAGGAATTTTCCGAAAGAAAAGCCGAGCTTAATATTCTCGAAAATGATATGAATGATTTTGAAAAGGAAAATGATACGGTATCGCAGGAGGAAGAATATCCCGATGAGTTCATTGACAGTATTCTCCCGAAAGGACTGCCTTATTATACAACAGATGTTCAGCCGACTGTCAATTCCTTTGCAGAAAAGGTAACAGCTATGAAGGAATGGGCAGAAAAGGCGGTAGAAAAGGTTGCTGAAAAAGTAAAGAATATGGAAACTGCAATGAAAAAGGGAGAGGGGGCAAGATAATGTTTTACACGGAAGAACAGATAAGACGAGCAAATGAGAGAAGCATATCCGAATATTTCCGTTCTCAGGGGTATAACTGCAAGCAGATACGCTCCGAAACCCATATTGCAGGATTCGGCGGTTTTTATGTAAAGGATACAGCAGTACCGAATCCGTTTTATGTTCACTCACAGCAGGTAGGCGGCATAGGTCTGGTATGCTGTCTGATGAAAGTTATGAATATGCCGTTTAAAGAAGCTGTACAGGCAGCACTTGACGGAGAACAGGGCAGAGGTGAGGGAAGAATTGAAAATAAAACAGAATATAAACCCACACAGCGTTATATTCCTCCCAGACCCGAACCAAAGCCTGAATTTATAATGCCCGAAAAGGCAGGGGACAACAGGAGAGCGTACAGCTATCTTACCAAAACAAGATACATAAATCCCGATGTGGTAAATGCTTTTATCCGTGCAGGAGTTCTGTTTCAGGACACTAAGGGAAATGCTGTTTTTCTTCACAGGGAAAACGGAAAGCCTTGCGGTGCTGAGATACACGGAACGAGCGGAAAGAGATATATTGTAGGAAATACGCCCTATTCGGAGCTTTGTGACCGAAAGGTCATACCGACAGAGCCGTATATAGCGGAGCTTGTTGACCAAAGGCTGAAAGATACGGACTTGAAATTTGCAGGATATGTATATGAGAAAAATGCAAATATCGTTGTCGAAAGCAAGGATTATAACGTTATATGCGGAACTATTGCAGAAATAGGGAACAGCAATATTGATCGTAATGCAGTTGAGAATGATGTTAATTCCAAGCTGAAAAACTATAAGGGAGTTGCACCCGGTACAACGGAAAGCTATTTTGATTTTGACAAGGGAAATCCGCAGAAAGCCTATGTTTTTGAAAGCTCAATCGACCTTATGAGTTTTATGTCATTACACCCTGATGTGACCGACTGCAAGTTTGTTGCTATGGCAGGACTCAAACCGAATGTTGTGGAAAAGCTTCTTGAAAAGAATATACCCGTTACTCTTTGTGTTGATAACGATACGGCAGGGCAGAAGTTTATAAGTCAGTTCGGTTCAAGGGTAAGAAGATTTACCGAGTGTCAGCAGTTCGGAGTAAAGGATTTTAA
>JAFULX010000138.1 GCA_017483065.1 Clostridia bacterium
AAGGGTGATATGATTGCATAGTATAGAAGTAGAGGTGCGGTTATTATCAGTAGCTGGTGCAATCGTTCGGCAGTATGCGGCGTCAGTGAAAGGAATACCCGCCGAAGTGAGGCAGCTTGCCGAGTGCTTGCCAAAGCTGGGCGTAATGCGAACAGCATTGCGACTGTCATCTTAGGATGGAGTGCTACTGCTGTAACTACATTTTTATGTGTATTTATCGGCAATAGCATATGCTATTGCTTTTTATATGAATAAATACCGGAAAGGAACGTATTAAGATGAAAGAAAATTACAAGGTTGGAATTATCGGTGCAACAGGTATGGTAGGTCAGAGATTTATTACTCTACTGCACGACCACCCATGGTACACAATCGAGGTGCTTGCAGCTTCTCCGAGAAGTGCAGGCAAAAAGTACACCGAGGCTGTCGGTGCAAAGTGGGCAATGGACGAGGAAATCCCCGCATCAGTCCGTGATATGGTTGTTATGGACGCAACTGCAGACGTCGAAAAAATTGCCTCAATGGTAGATTTCGTATTCTGTGCGGTTGATATGAAAAAAGACGAAATCAAAGCATTGGAGGAGGCTTATGCCAAGGCTGAATGCCCCGTTGTTTCAAACAACTCCGCACACCGTCACACTCCAGATGTACCAATGATTATCCCCGAAATCAACGCTGACCACGCAGAAATTATCGAGGCACAGAAGAAGCGTCTTGGAACAAAGAGAGGCTTTATCTCGGTTAAGTCGAACTGCTCGCTCCAGAGCTATGTTCCCGCACTTCACCCCTTGAAGAAATACGGTATAACCAAGGTTCTGGCTACTACCTATCAGGCAATTTCAGGTGCAGGCAAGACCTTTGAAACCTGGCCCGAGATGGTGGATAATATGATTCCCTATATCGGCGGCGAGGAGGAAAAATCAGAGGTTGAGCCGCTCAAAATCTGGGGTAAGATTGAGGGCGACAAGATTGTTGACGCAACCGAGCCGAGCATTACAACACAGTGCTTGAGAGTGCCCGTTTCCAACGGTCATATGGCGGCTGTATTTGTAAGCTTTGACAAAAAGCCGTCTATGGAGGATATCAAAAAAGCGTGGGCAGAATTTTCGGGCGAGCCGCAAGCACTCAAGCTTCCGCACGCTCCCAAGCAGTTCCTCAACTATTTCGAGGAGGATAACCGTCCTCAGACAAAGCTTGACCGTATGATGGAGGGCGGTATGGCGGTTTCTATCGGTAGACTTCGTCCCGATACACAGTATGACTACAAATTCGTGTGTCTTTCACACAACACACTCCGAGGTGCGGCAGGCGGTGCTGTCCTGATGGCAGAGCTTCTGACCGCCAAGGGTTATATGGACTGATTTATTGAAAGGAAGGCTTTATTATGAAAAATCTACCCTTTACAGGCTCCGGCGTTGCAATTGTAACACCCTTCAACGGTCTGGAGGTTGATTATGACGCATTGGGTACTCTTCTGGAGATGCACATTGCAAACAAAACCGACGCAATCGTTATCTGCGGTACCACAGGCGAGGCTTCGACTATGCCGAACGAGGAGCATATCGCAGTAATCGAATACACCGTTAAAAAGGTTGCAGGCAGAATACCCGTAATCGCAGGTACAGGCTCAAACGATACCGCACACGCAATTTACCTTACACAGGAGGCAGAGAGAGTAGGCGCTGACGGAATACTCAGCGTCACTCCCTACTACAACAAGGCGAATGCAAACGGTCTTATCGAGCATTTCAAGGCGATTGCAGCTTGCTGTAAGCTGCCGATTATTCTCTATAACGTGCCTTCAAGAACAGGTATGAACATACCCATCTCCGCTCTCCGTGAGCTTGCGAAGATTGATAATATCGTTGCAATCAAGGAGGCAAGCGGTAACATCGGCTATGTTGCTCAGATTGCAAAAGAAGTGCCCGAGCTTCACATCTACTCAGGTAACGACGATATGATTGTCCCGATTATGTCACTCGGCGGCAAGGGTGTTATCTCGGTGCTTGCAAATATTCTGCCCGAGGAAACGCATGACCTTTGTCAAAAGTACTTAGACGGAGATGTAAAAGGCTCTTTAAAGCTCCAGCTTGATATGCTTGATGTAATAAATAATCTCTTTATTGAAGTTAATCCCGTACCCGTCAAGACGGCAATGGAGATTCTCGGCTATAAGGTGGGTAACCTGCGTCTTCCGCTCGCTCCTATGGACGAGGCGAACAAAGCAAAGCTTGCCTCTTCCCTTTCGGCATACGGTGTGAAAAAGCTTTAAGCGGGGGATTACATATGACAAGAATAATTTTGAGCGGCTGCAACGGCAAAATGGGGCAGGTTATAACCCGACTTGCGGCAAATGACGAGGACTGCGAAATTGTTGCAGGTCTTGATATAAACGATTGTATGCCAAACACCTACCCTGTCTTTACCGATATGACAAAATGCGATGTTGAGGCAGATGTAATCGTGGATTTTTCGCACCCGTCGGCATTTGACGGCGTGATGCAGCTTGCAAAGGCACGAAAGCTCCCTATAATCGTTGCGACCACAGGACTTGCGGCCGAGCAGCGTGAGCAGTTAAAAACCGACTCTGCCGAAATTCCTGTGTTCTTCTCGGCGAATATGAGCCTCGGCATAAATCTTTTGATTGCACTCGCAAAAAAGGCGGCATCGGTGCTTGAGGATAATTTCGATATTGAAATTATAGAGCAGCATCATAACCAGAAGCTTGACGCACCGTCAGGCACAGCTCTTGCCATTGCAGACGGTATTAACGAGGTTTTATCCGCACCGTCCGAGTACGTTTATGACAGACATAGCGTAAGACGTAAACGCCGCAAGACGGAAATCGGTCTGCACGCAGTTCGGGGCGGCACAATAGTCGGTAAGCACAATGTGCTTTTTGCAGGTAATGACGAGATTATCGAGCTGAAGCACGAGGCGTCCTCCAAGGAGGTTTTCGCTGTCGGTGCTATAAAAGCGGCAAAGTATATGAACGGCAAGCCGAACGGCTATTATTCAATGAACGATTTAATCGGCGATATTATGTAAATGAATGGGGTGCAGTAAGCACCCCATTTTAACTATCCAAAATTTTTTTGTTTTAGGTATTGACAAAATACAGTTAATGGTTTATAATATTAAAAGTGTTTCGCTGTCTTAGCTCAGAAGGTAGAGCACTTCCTTGGTAAGGAAGAGGTCGGCAGTTCGACTCTGCTAGACAGCTCCACGAAAAAGAACAACTCACAAATGTGAGTTGTTCTTTTTAGTATAGAAAAATCGTGTAAAATCGTGAATAAAACAAAAATAACCGCATATTTATGCGGTCATTCGGGTATTTGGTGGGAGAGGATGGATTCGAACCATCGAAGCTAGAAGCAACAGATTTACAGTCTGCCCCCTTTGGCCACTCGGGAACTCTCCCATATGTAAGGGTAAGCTTTTCGCTTACCCTATTGTGGAGCTGGTGATGGGACTCGAACCCGCGACCTGCTGATTACAAATCAGCTGCTCTACCAATTGAGCTACACCAGCAT
>JAFULX010000012.1 GCA_017483065.1 Clostridia bacterium
TTGACACCAATGCTCCGTCACCGTCATACTGTGCTGTTACAATTTTTGCACTACCCGTTGTCGGTGCAGTAAAACTGACCTTGGCATATACGCTATCTGCCTCGTCAATTTTCTTTACTGTTGCATTTGTTGCTGAGTCAAAAAACACAACAGTGCCTGTCGTTGCGGCAAACGTTATACCAGTCAGCATACTTACGAGCATTGCCGCCGCCAAAAAGGCGGTAAGTAATCTTTTTTTCATATTGTCCTCCCTTTTGTTGATTATATTTTGAATACTCTGAATTTACAACATAATTCTCATTATGTTGTAAAATAAAAAATATTTATACGATATTAGACGTTCCGTAGATGCGGTAGCTGCTGTAATGTAAATATGACTGCACGCAAAACAGACCAATGCGTATTATATTCCGCATTGGTCGAATTTGTCGTGTAGATTTTTTGTATAAATATAACAAAGTTAGCATTAAGTAGTAAGATAATATTGACAATGATATATTTTGATGTTATAATCCTTGTATGTACTCGGAAATTATGTCAATCGTTACAACATAATGAGAATTATGTTGTTCAGCATACCATTTTTACAAGTCCAAGGCTTTGTATCTGGCGGCGGTGGATTTCGCCCGTTTCCATTGTGTATATCCGTGTTGTATTTACACTTGAATGACCGAGTATATCCGCAAGACGTACAATGTCCTTTTTCAATGAGTAATATGTTCTTGCGAATAAATGCCTGAGATTATGCGGAAATACCTTGTCCCTTGATACGCCTGCCGCATCGCAGAGCTTTTTCATAACCGACCATATATTTGACCTGTCGAGCGGTTTGCCGTTTTTGGAAACAAAGACCGAGCCGCTTTTTATTTTACGTTCCTTTATATAGACTTTGAGCATTTTGCATAGCTGTTTCGGCAAAAACACACGACGAAGCTTTCCCTTGCAGTTTATGGTTGCTTGTCCCGAATTTACCGCTTCTGCTGTTACAAATTTCAACTCAGAAATTCTTATGCCCGTACTGCCTATCGTCTGCATAAGGCAGTAAAGCCGCTCATTGTTCTGTGCTTTTGCGGCAGCGAGCAGTCTTTCATATTCACCTTTCGTCAGTTCCTTTTCTTTATCTGCAAATATCTGTTTTTGAATTTTGAGTTGCTTTACCTTCAAGTCATACCACCTGTTAAACCCGAAAAAACTGTTAAGTGAGGAAATAATCGAATTGACACTTGCAGGGGCATACCTTTCAATCAGCTTTTGCTTATATTCAAGCACCAAACCCTTTGTAAGCTCCGTCTCGCCGCACCACTGGGCAAATGTACCGACATCTCGGATATATTTGTCAAGTGTAGCGGCCGATTTTTCCTCGTCGTGCAGGTAGTCTTTGAAATTTTGCATAAGTTCTTTTGAAATTTGCTTCATAATGTTCAACTCCTTCCTATATATTGTAACACCAAAGCTGAAATATATAAAAAGTTATATAAAAAAATAGGTGCTGCATTTCACAGCACCCATTTGCTTAGTTTTCTTTTACGTCGGTCATAACCTCTTTAATCGATGTCGCAAGTCCTGCCAGACCTTGAATATTTGACGGAATGATAATCTTTGTCGCCTTGCCGTCTGCCGCCTTTTCAAAGCTTTCAAGAGCCTTGATTGCGACATATGCCTCGGACGGATTTGCTTCGTTGATTTTGCGGATACCCTCAGCAATCGCAGTCTGTACGGTGAGTATAGCCTGCGCTTCACCCTCGGCTTTTCGGATTTCGGTTTCCTTGACCGCCTCAGCACGCAGTATTGCTGACTCCTTCTCGCCCTCCGCACGAAGTACTGCGGATTTCTTCTCACCCTCGGCTATCAGTATAGCTTCACGTCTTTCACGTTCAGCCTTCATCTGCTTTTCCATTGCATTCTGAATTTCCTTGGGCGGAATGATATTTTTCAGCTCGACACGGTTTATTTTTATACCCCATGGGTCGGTCGCCTCGTCGAGAATTGCACGCATTTTCGTGTTTACGGTATCCCTTGAGGTCAAGGTTTCGTCAAGCTCCAAATCACCGATAATATTACGCAGAGTTGTCGCCGTCAGATTTTCAATCGCCATCATCGGCTGTTCAACACCGTAGGTAAAGAGCTTCGGGTCGGTAATCTGGAAATATACCACCGTATCAATCTGCATTGTTACGTTATCCTTGGTAATCACGGGCTGCGGCGGAAAGTCCACAACACGCTCCTTTAAATTTACCTTTTTTGCAATACGGTCAACAAAGGGGAGCTTGATATGCAGTCCCACAGACCAAGTGGTATTGTAGCCGCCAAAGCGTTCAATTATATATGCGTGTGCCTGCGGTACAATCTTAACATTCATTACAAGCACAACTACCAAAATAGCAAGTAATACCAATATTAGCATAATTACACCAATTCCTTTCTCACAATCAGCTTAACACCGTCGATATCGGTGACGGCAGCCGTTTCACCCTCGGCAATAATCTCACCGTTTTCGCTTTTCACACGCCATACGACATCGTTGATTTTTGCAGTACCGCTGTTTTTCGTATTGTCTACCGTTTCGGTTACTATAATCTCCTGACCGATAATTCTGTCAAGATTAGTTTTGCCTTTTCCCTTTTTCATATTCTTAAACGCAGCTTTCCGAAGTGCAAAAAGACACAAAGCCGAAACAACAAGAAAAA
>JAFULX010000139.1 GCA_017483065.1 Clostridia bacterium
GCGTCAGGAGTCTAAAGCTTACCGACATTGAGCCTAACAAAAATCAGCCGAGAAAGCGTTTTGACAAGGAGCAGCTTGAGGCACTTGCAGCTTCAATCAGGGAACACGGCGTCATTCAACCGATAGTCGTGGTAAAATCTTCACTTGGCTATGAAATTGTTGCAGGTGAGAGAAGATGGAGAGCCGCAAGACTTGCAGGACTTAAAGAAATTCCCGCAATTGTGCGTGATTACTCCGAACAGGAGCTTTCAGAGGTCGCATTGATTGAAAATATTCAGCGTGAGGACTTGAACCCGATTGAAGAAGCTACATCATACCGTTCACTGATGGACAAATTCAATCTTACACAGGAGGAAATCAGCGAAAAGGTCGGCAAAAGCCGCAGTGCAATCGCAAATTCATTAAGACTTCTCGCACTCGAGCCTGAGCTGCAAAAGTACGTAATCTCGGGCGAAATCTCCGAGGGACACGCAAGATGCCTCCTTACAGTTTCGGGGACAGTAATTCGTGAGTTTATTATAAACAGGATTATCGAGGACGGACTTAGCGTAAGACAGACTGAAAAGCTCGCAAAGGATTTGTCCGAAAAGCCTGCAAAGCAGACCAAGAACAAACGTCCCGACGAAACAGATTTCCAGATTGAACGTATAAGAAAATCAATCGAGGAACGGCTTGGTACAAAGGTTTCCATTAACCACGGCAAGAAAAAGGGTAAGATTGAGATAGAATACTACGGAAACCGCGATTTGGACAGGCTTTTAGAGCTTCTGCATCTGATGTAAGGGAGGTTTGATTATGCCGAAACACAGAGGAAACAGACCGCTTATGATATACACATCGCTTATATTTATAGTAGCGATTGTGATGGTGGTGGTTGCATTTTTCGGGCAAAAGCACCTCGAAAACGCACAGCTGCAACAGACAGAACGTGCGGAGGGTATTTCCGAGAGAGCATCACAGCTGAGCGAGGAAAACCGTTTGCTGATGGAGCTTAACCAGAGCTTATCAGCGGAAAACGACGAGCTTACCGAGCAGAACACACAAATCACCGAGCAAAATGCACAGCTTACAAAGGAAAGTGAGCAGAATGCAAAGCTTTACGAGGTTTATACCACCTTGAATAAATCGGGCAGAAGTAAGGCAAGAAAGCTTTTGGAGCAGATTTATACAGAGGATTTGACAGAATATCAAAAGGATTTTTACGATTCTTTAGCAAAAAAATGTGAATAAAGGGGAGCAATTACAATGTTAGACATCAAAATTTTAAGAAATGAGCCTGAAAAAATTATTGAGGCACTCAAAAACAGAAACAACGACCTTGATATCAGTCCCGCAATTGAGCTTGACAAGCAAAGACGTGAGATTTTGTACAAGGTTGAGCAGATGAAGGCAAGTCAGAACGAAATTACAAAGAAAATTCCTGCAATGAAGAAGGCAGGGGAGAATACCGATGCAGTTTTTGCAGAGATGAAACAGCTTTCCAACGAAATTAAAGAGCTTGACAGCAAGGTTTCGGCAATTGACGAGGAGCTAAACAGCTTTATGCTCCGTATTCCGAACATTCCGAATGCTTCTGTTCCTGTCGGAAATGACGACAGCGACAATGTTGAGGTACGTCGTTGGGGTGAGCCGAGAAAGGTTGATTTTACCGAAAAACCGCACTGGGACATCGGTACAGACCTTGACATTCTTGATTTTGACAGAGGTGCAAAGATTGCAGGTACAAGATTTACCGTATATAAGGGCTTGGGAGCAAGACTTGAGCGTGCTGTTATCCAGTATTTCCTCAACACTCACACCGAGCAGTCGGGTTACACCGAGATTATGCCGCCGTATATGGTAAACCGCGCATCTATGACAGGTACAGGTCAGCTGCCGAAGTTTGAGGAGGACGCTTTCAAGGTAACAAATAACGGCTATTTCCTCATTCCGACAGCCGAGGTTCCCGTTACAAACCTGCACCGTGACGAAATTTTGGACGGAAGCTCACTTCCTATTAAATACTGTGCATACTCAGCTTGCTTCAGAGCAGAGGCAGGCTCGGCAGGCAGAGATACAAGAGGTCTTATTAGACAGCACCAGTTCAATAAGGTTGAGCTTGTAAAGTTCTCCGACCCCGAAACGAGCTATGATGAGCTTGAATCACTCACAAATGACGCTGAAAAGCTCCTTCAGGGACTCGGTATTCCGTACAGAGTTGTTACTCTTTCGTCAGGCGACCTCGGTTTTTCATCAGCAAAGACCTATGATATCGAGGTTTGGATGCCAAGCTACGGCAGATATGTAGAAATCTCCTCTTGTTCTAACTTTGAGGATTATCAGGCTCGCCGTGCAAACATCAAGTTCAGACGCACACCAAAGGATAAGCCACAGTTTGTTCACACATTAAACGGTTCGGGTCTTGCAGTTGGAAGAACTGTTGCCGCAATCCTCGAGAACTTCCAGAACGAGGACGGCTCGGTAACAATCCCCGAAGCACTCAGATGTTATATGGGGACAGATAAAATTACAAAATAATATTATAAATTAAAAATAAAGAACACGCACCCTTCTGGTGCGTGTTCTTTATTCAAACGTTCTGCGTTAAATTAAACAGTTTCAATTCCTTTGATGCGGCATATTTTACAGTAAACCACGTACCGCCTTTACATTCAGTCATATAATAGACCAGAACGCTTGAATTATCGACCATTCTCTTGTTTCTCTCACTAAAGCACCAACTTACATATCGGTCAAAAATATACTCGACAGAACGAGCATATTTCATTATTACCTCAAACTTTCTTTTATCTATTATACTCCAGCCAGAATTGTGACCACGGTAGGGGAGTATCAAATGCAAAGAAATGTCGGGAAAATTACGTTTTACATCTAAAACGGCGGTTTCTGCCATCATATCAAACCCGACAGCACCGCCGCAGTAAAATTCGGTATAACCCTCCGCAGCAAGTGTTTTTACTGTCCCTACAAGCTTTTTATATATTTCATTACAGCTCTCGGCAGGCATATTCCGATGTCCCGAAAAGCATACCGACTTATCACGCATTTTTATGTCCCTTTTCACGCATTAACTTTTGAGTTCTTATATCCTTACCCGAAAAACGCAGACAATGGAAATTTTCAAAAAGACGTGAAGTAATTCGTGCTGTATAAACCTTGCTTATTTCCTCTAAAGTAAGATTTGTGCTTATAATCATTCGCTTATTCTTCAAAATTCTCTCATTTACCAAATCGAAGAAAAACTGAAAGGCGGACGGACCGTGCATCTCGACTCCAAGGTCATCTATAATCAAAAGGTCTGCATCATAAACAAGCTTTAACATATCCTCAAAGTCCTCAGGCTCGCTCATTCTGCCAAAGCGGTAATCATCATAGGACGCAAATAGACGTGACGCACCGCTGTAAATTACAGTATAACCCTTATCAAGCATTTCCTTTGCAATACTGCTCGACAAAAAGGTTTTGCCAAGCCCCGGCGTGCCGTAGAAAAGAAGATTTTTTGAATTTTCGGGATTTTTGCAAAATTCAAGCGATATATTTACTATATCTTCAATATTCTCTCGCTCTGTCATATTAAGTCCCTTTAATTTAGTGTCCCCATAATAAGTCAAATCAAACTTATCAAAGGTTTGCTCCTCAATCAGGGAACGCATATTTGATATATCATAAGCGTAGTCAATAAGCTGCTGCTTTAAGCAGGCACACTTTTTACCGTCAATATAGCCCGTATCACAGCATTGCTCGCAAAAATAATGAGGGATATCAAAATCAGGCTCAATATCATTTTCATTGATAATTCTGTCACGCTCAAAAACGAGCCTTTGCAGCTTATCATTAAATTCCCTGTTATATTTCTCTGAATTTTTGCGGTCAGCAAGGATTTTACCCATATTTTCAAGACCGAGCTGCTTGATTTGTTTATCAATCTTTTTAACCTCGGGAAGCATTTTATAGACCTTTTCTATTCTTTTGTCACGCTCACTCTCGGCAAAGCTCCTCTTCTGACTATATTCCGCCATAATCTTAATATAAGCCTTATTTTCCGTCAGCATTTAGTGTCCCTCCTTTTAATAAGTATTTTATATCGTTTTTTCTCTTTACAATTTCATCAAATTTTCTTATATACTCTATCGGGTCTTTGAAATTGAAAATTCTTTCAATTCCATCATCTGTCACAATTTTTGACGTTCCGCCTCCGCCAAGTGCTATTATTGTCTGTGCCTCCTCCATAATGTTTACATTATAGAAAGAGAATGTGCCGTCTTTGGCATAGCCGACATTTTCAAGGTTGCCCGAAATGTTCTTCTGACGGTACATATAATAGGGAGTATAGCCGTTATTCTCGAGTGTTTCCTGTGCATATGAGAGCATTTTGTTCATACACTCTGCCTCGGTAAGTCTGCTGATTTTATGTCTTAATGCCGCAGCTCTTTTAATGCTCATAGAATGAACAGTAATATTTTCAGGCGACAGGGACACTAAATTATCAATACTCTTTTTAAAGTCATCAAAATCCTCATCGGGAAGTCCTGCGATAAGGTCGGTATTTATCACGTCAAAACCAACGTCACGTGCAAGAGAGTAAGCATCAAAAAACTCACCAACACAATGCCGTCTTCCGATTTTCGCTAAAGTCTTGTTATTGGTAGTCTGCGGATTGATGCTGACACGTCCGACATTGTATCTCTTTGCAATTTCAAGCTTTTCACGTGTGATTGTATCGGGTCTGCCTGCCTCGAGTGTAAACTCATTCATATTTGAAAGGTCGAAGCACTCATTTATTTTTGAAAGCAGTCTTTCAAGCTGATTTTCATTTAGCGTGGTCGGAGTTCCGCCGCCGATATAAATATTTTCTATAACTTTACCACATTCTGCAAGCATTTGTGCGGTAATTTCAATTTCTTTTAAAAGGTTTTCGACAAATTCATCAATATACTTGCCTGTTGTGCCGATATCGGTGGACACAAAGGAGCAGTAAAGACATCTTGAGGGACAAAAGGGAATACCGATATAAATGCTGACCGAATTGTCCCTGATACCGTCAAGAATTTTTCTCTCGTTTTGGGAAACCTTGCAGGCGAGCTTACATTTTTCGTCGGTCACACCGTAGGCTTCCTTTAAATGCTTATGTGCGTCAGCATAGCTCATTCCGTCCTCAACCAGCTTTGTAACAGCTTTTGCGGGTCGAACTCCGCACATTGCACCCCAAGGCAGACTAATTTTCGTAATCTTCTGTGCGGCATTTATAAATGCTCTTGTACAGCATACCGAAGAATATTTATTATCGGTTTTTTCAATGCCCGTTTTAGGCTTATTCAATGTAAATTCTCCAAAATATGTGTCCCCATTACAAATAATCTCACAATATGCGTCAATAATGTCACCCTCATATGTGAGATTTGTATATACATATACATCGTCTGATGCATCAAAGAAAAGACGCATAAAGACATTCATTTCATATTCACATTCAAAACCGTTTTGCTGTAGAAGCATTTTATGTCCCCTTTATAGTATTAAACCGACATTTTATAAATAATGTCGGTTTATTCATTTACATACATATTGAATTTCTTCTCATATCCGATTTCGGTTTTCTCACCGTGACCAGAGTAAACTACTGTATTATCAGGAAGAGTATAAAGCTTTTCCTTTATTGACTTTATAAGAGCTTGACCGTCGCCTGTCGGAAAATCCCATCTTCCGACGCTTCTTTTAAAAAGCGTATCACCCGAAAAAAGATTTCCCTCAGCAAGATAGCACATACCGCCGTCGGTATGCCCCGGAGTTGCGATTGCAGTAAGCTCAATTCCGTCAATCGTCAGCTTGTCGCCGTCTTTAAGTATTATATTAGCCTCTGCAATTTCAAAGCCTTCGCCCATATATGCCGACAGATTTCTGCTTGCCTTCTGCATATTGAAATTAC
>JAFULX010000140.1 GCA_017483065.1 Clostridia bacterium
ATCACTCTCGATTACTGCGACTATTACTTTGACGGCGTTTTGGAGGAAGAGGACGGATATATTCTGAATGTAATGAACCGTGCCTTGGACAAAAAGGGACAGACGCACATTAAGATGGAGTATAAGGTTAAGGCGGAATATTTGCCCGAAAAGCTCTATCTTGCACTTGAAACGCCTGAAATCTTTACCATACAAGTAAACGGCAAAACGGTAGAAAATAAGCCCTGCGGATATTTCAGGGATAAATCCTTCCAAAAGCTTGATATTTCGGGTATGCTTACGCTCGGCGAGAATATCATAACCGTAGAGGTTGATTTCAAGCAGTCGGACGAGGTTTATGAGAACATCGAAAAGGGCAAAATCTTCGAGTCGGAGAAGAATAAGCTTACCTATGATATTGAAATTGAGCAGATGTATCTTGTAGGTGATTTTGCGGTTAGAACGGACGGTGAATACACCGAGCTTGAAAAGAAGGTATCGAGCTACAAGGGTGATTTCGTAATAGCACAGCCGAAAAAGGCAATCACACTCGAGAATATCGAGCGTCAGGGTTTCCCGTTCTTTGCAGGCAGCCTTACGGTGAAAAAGACGGTTAATAGCAGCAAAAAGACGATTGACTTTGCAAAATGCGGTATAAATGTTGTTAAGATTAAGGTCAACGGCAAGGATGTCAAGACACTCCTTTGGGAGCCGTACACGGCAGACCTTTCGGATTATCTGACGGAGGGTGAGAATGAGGTTGAGCTGACGCTTATAAATAACCTTAGAAACCTGCTCGGACCTTTCCACTTAGCAGATGGCGAAACCTATTTCTGTCAACCGCCGTCATTCTACAAAGAACCGTGCATATGGGCACCAAAAGGCAACGAGGACAACTGGAGCAGAGATTACTGCTTTGCAAATGTTTCGCTGATTGGAAGATAAAAATTTATAACAAAAAAGCCATACATTATGTATGGCTTTTCTATTATGTTGAGCTTTTGCATATTTCGGTGAGTGATTTGTCGACCGAATGTTTTATCGGCTCCCATTTAACCTTTTTGAAGAGTGCCAGAATGGAAATCGGCACATATGTAAACATAAACATTGGGAATGTAAAGGTATATGCTATCTTTTTAAAGGTGTCGCAATGAATTTTGTGCCATTCGGTTATTGTCGTCAGAAAGCCTAACCCGAAAAACATTCCGTAGAAGCCAGCAAAGGTTTGCAGAAGTGTTTTTCCGAGTATCGGCAGATACGCCGAGCCTGACATCATTCCGTACAGTATGGCAAGTATATTCATTGATACGCTTATAAGAGTCAGAAGCATTGCAGGTGTTGTGGTCATCAGCATATCGTAGCACGAAAAGCTGCCTTTTAATGTACCCTTGAGTAGATTTTTCGAGTATTTGCAGAATACCTGATAAAAGCCCTTAGACCAACGCAGACGCTGAAGATATGACTGGTGGAAGGTTGTCGGCTGTTCGTCGTATATAACCGCATTGTGGCAGTAGCCAATCTTCTCGCCGTTAATGATACTGTCGGTGGTGAACTCAATATCCTCGGTCAGAAGGTGATGCTTCCAGCCGCCGTTTTGTTCGATAACCTCACGGCTTACCAAAAATCCCGTTCCCGATATTGCACAGCTTGTACCGAGCTTCATTCTTGCGTTGTTGAGGAACTTTGCCTCTCTCAAAAACCAGAGGGAGTAGCCTGCCGTTATCCAGTTTTCACCGTAATTTTTTGAATTACGGTAGCTTGTGATGATACGATAGCCGTTATCAAACAGCGTATTCATTTCTGCGATAAAATCGGGTGCGACAACATTATCCGCATCAAATATAATAAATGCCTCGTGTTCGCCGTTGGGGTAGTCGGTTTTGATTTTATCAAAGAGCCAGTCGAGAGCGTAGCCTTTTCCGACGTGCGTCCTGTTATACCGCTCGTAAACGATGGCACCCATTTCACGGGCAACGGCAGCAGTATTGTCGGTACAGTTATCGGCAACGACGAATATATCCACAAGCTCCGAAGGGTAATTCTGCTCCTTGATACTCTGTATCAGCTGTTGTATCACCGCACTTTCGTTTCTTGCCGAAACAACTACCGCATAACGGTGATTGTTGAGTGTTTTGAAGCTTTTGTTTTTCTTGAACAAGCCTACAACAACATATACAAGCTGATAAAAATAACAAAGCGTAAATATCATCGAAATTATTAAGTTAAAATAAAGAACAAATTTCATAGTACATCCCTTATCAATAATTTTCAACAGTAAGCTGCCCGATGACAAAAATAATATTTATCACCGAGCAGTCAAATCCAAAATTTATGCCAATTGCACCATAAATGAGATGCTTTGGTTATTATAGCACAAATAAAACCGTTTGACAATAGCAAAATAAACAAAAATTAAACTTTTCCAATTTTTTTAGTACAACAATTTATTGAAAATAATTAAAACAGGGGTAGAATTCCTATATGAAATATGATATAATAAAAGCATATATAAAAAATCAGGGATATTTAACGGGTTGACATAATCAGAATAACAGACAGGACAAAACCCTAAACCGCGAATATTATACATCAGGTAATAATATTAAACAGATAGGGAGATAAGTATGATAAGTTCAAGATTGTGTATAGTGAGCCTGATGCTGTTGCTCACATCACAGGTCGTTTCGGCAGAGGTCCATACCACAAATACAGTTACAGCAAATGCCGTTTGGTCAGGAAATATGACCGTTTACGGTTTATGCTGTATAGTTTTTGCAATGATTACTGCCTTCGTTTTACTTGATTTAAGGAAAACCAAAAGGAAAATGCAGTATAACAGAATGATTGACGAGGAAACGGGAATCGGTAATCTTGTACATTTTACGCATCAATTCAATATGATTTCCGACCTTTCGTGCGGAATGTATTATATTGCATATATCATTATCGACAGCAATTACCTCCAGATTTATCACGGGGAGTCAACCTTTACCGATTCGGTAAAATATACCGCAGGAGTGCTGTCCTCATACGCAAATCACAATGAAATTGCCGCTCGTATAACAGAGAACGGCTTTGCATTTGCCTTTCGGAGTGTAAATGCAGATGCCGCAAAGCAGCAGGCAGAGGAAATAATCGACAAATTGACATTATATATTGAAGCTGAGGAGAAAAGCTTCAAGCCTGTTTTTCACGCAGCTTTATATAACCTGAATGCAGCTGACCGCAGTTGTGAGCTGCTGCTGTTTAATCTGCGGAAAAATTGCAGTAAGCTGATAGGCACGGACAGACAGCTTGTACTGTGCGATGCTAATATGATGAACAGTGCCGCCAGAGAAAAGCAGCTTTTGGAAAGTATCGAAAACGGCTTTAAAAATCGGGAATTTAAGCTGTATCTGCAATTTATTGTTGATAACAAGACCAAAAAGATAGTATCGGCAGAGGCACTGTCAAGATGGGACAGTGCAGACAAGGGACTTCTTTCGCCTGCAAAATATATAGAAACGATGGAGTCTAACGGAATGATAACCGTGCTTGACTACTATATGTTTGAAATGACGTGCAGACAGCTCCACAAATGGAAGGATACAGAGTTTGATAATCTGACAATTTCGTGTAATTTTACAAGAATTACTTTGTCGGAGGACGATTTTGCAGAAAAAATTAAGGATATTTCAAACAAATATGTTTTTGACAAATCCAAGCTCGTTATAGAAATAACAGAGGACGCTATTGAAAAAAACAGAGAAAATGCAATGGAGAATGTTCGTGAATGTAAGAAAATGGGGTTCAGAATTGCGCTTGACGATTTGGGCAGCGGATACACGTCGCTTATCAATCTGTGCGAGTACCCGATTGATATTGTCAAAATTGACCGTGATATTCTTCTTAAAACAGACAGGCAAAACGGCAGAGATTTATTTGTAGGTATGATTGCACTTGCTCACAGTCTTAACCTGAAGGTTGTATGCGAGGGTGTTGAAACGGAGGAGCAGAAAACACTTGTATCGGCTACCGAATGTGATTTGATACAGGGCTGGTACTATTCAAAGGCGTTCCCTGCCCGTGAGGGCGAGGCGTTTGTTCGCCAATATTCGGAAAAACTAATCGGTTAATGATTTCAAATTTGCGTAACATAACATATTAGTAAAAACAGGGAAGTGACCAACCAAAATGGAAAAAGTGGATAAAATAAAGCACGGCTTTGAAAAGGTGTTGTACACTGCTGCGGCAATTATAATGCTTTTTGTAGTAGTAGTGGCAACGATTAGTCATATATACAAATTTTCCGAGGAGCAGGCATTTGAAAAACTGCATCTGGAAACCCTGCAAATAAAGAATAATCTTAATTTGCAGATGCTCTCTGACCGTGAAAATCTTACGACTATGGCAAATTTTGCGTCCAAATTACATTCGGACGGCGAAGGCTATGAATTATTGTTTAAGTCTTTTGAAGAGATTGGACTTTTTGAAAATATCGGAATTCTTTTGCCCGATAACAGATTTATCACAAAAATGGGAACGCTGGATATGAACGGCAGACTTTCTTTTGAGGAGGAGACGGCACGGGGCGAATATATCAGCGGCAGGGTAAAGGATTTGACGAATGACGAAAAAGAGGTTGTACGCAGTGCAGTTCCGATTACCGCAGATGACGGAACAACCGTTGCAATGATGTACGGCTTGATAGAGCTTGAAACGTTAAGAGAACGCTATATTGACAGTGCAAAGACTTTGGGGGCAGACCTTTTTGTGCTGGAGGGAGGAAACGGCAATTTTATAATTGACACAAAGCACGATAGCTTGGGTAATATTACTGAGCTTGCCTCTACTCACTACAAGGACGGTTTTTCTTACGATAAAATGATAACAGAGCTGACAGAGGGTACCAGCGGCTATTCTGCTTTTATGGCACTTTCCGAAAGTGAGTATATGTACGTGCATTACGCTCCGCTTGCTTTTGCAGAGTGGCAGATTATGCTTATGAAGCCAGAAAAGACTGTTTTTGCGGGTGCAAAAGCGACAGGAAGCTATATGGGCTTTATGGCAGGAATAATTATTCTTATTATGCTTGCTTATGTGTTGTTTATTTTTGTATCGGAAAGAAGAAATTCAAAAATAAGCAAGAATGCGTCTAATATAAGAAAGTATCTTCTTGAAATCAATCAGCAGTTTGACAGAATTTATGAAGCACTCAAAAGCATTACCGTATTTGCAAATGCGAGGTCGGCATTTGTTGTTGATACATATGGAGAGGATTATAATTACATAGTTCCTGCATTGAAAAACAAGCTGCTTTCGGGTGAAGAAAGAAAATATTTTATAATGAAGCTTTTGAACTATGCGGCAAGACATAGGGAGGAACACGGTGCGGCGGTTTATCTTGCCGAGGTTAATGCGGATAAGCATCTGCAAAAAGAAAGTCCCGATTTTTATGAGTTTATCAGGACTCACGGTATTGAAAAGATATCCTTTGCCGTAATCGTAAGCAACAGCATCAATACAAATCTGCTTGGCGTTATCAATCCGAAAAAACGCAATATTGACGAGCTTTTAAAGGATATTGCAATCTGTTTCTCAATGGCGGTTTATAACAAAAAGCATCTTATCAGAACAGAGGCTATGGCGGTAACCGATGCGTTGACCGGAGTTGCAAACAGAATGGCATACAAGCAGGATATAAAGGTAATTAAAAATATAAAAATTGATAAGTTTACC
>JAFULX010000141.1 GCA_017483065.1 Clostridia bacterium
TCCTAAGGGTACCGATTACAGCAGCCTGCTTGAGGGTAAGGAAAAGAAATAACGAGGTTTTAATTATGAAAATAGTAATCATCGGTCTTGGCACAATTGGCAGGACTATATTAAAAAGCCTGTCGGACGAAGAACACACCATTACTATTATTGACGATAACAAGGAAAAAGTAGAAAGCCTTATCGAAAAATATGATGTATTCGGCGTTGTAGGAAACGGTGCTTGCCTTGACATACAGAAAGAAGCAAATGTCGGTGAAGCAGACCTTGCCATAGTCCTGACAGAAAGTGACGAGCTGAATGTGTTCGCCTGTCTTGTTGCGAAAAAAATCGGTGTTAAGAATACTATTGCCCGTGTCAGAAATCCCGATTACAGAAAACAAATTATTGAGATGAAGGACGAGTTGGGTATTTCTATGATTGTCAATCCAGAACGGGATACTGCTACCGAAATATTCAATCTTATCAATCTGCCGTCTATCGCACAATATGAGCGTTTTGCCAGAGGCAGAGTTCTGCTCGTGGAGATTATTGCCGAAAGCGGCTGCTCCCTGATTGGTGAAACCCTGAATTCTATCGGCAAAAAGCTGAATACAAAGGTGCTTATATGTGCGGTACAGAGAGGTCAGAGTGTAACCATTCCAACAGGTAATTTTGTTATCGAGGAGGGCGACAAAATCTATCTGACCTCGGACGCAAAATCCTTGCGTGACTTTTTAGCTGAAATCAACCTTGTCAGAACTCCGCTGAAAAATATTATGATTGTCGGCGGCAGCAAGATAGGATATTATCTTGCCGATGAACTGTCAAAGAAAAAATACAAAATCAAGCTGCTTGAAAGCAAAAAGGAAACCGCCGAAGAGCTTGCCGAGAATTTGCCCCGTGTAACCGTCATTCACGGGAACGGAACACAGCACGACCTTCTCATTGAAGAAGGTATCGAAGCAATGGACGCATTTGTTGCACTCACCGATATAGATGAGGAAAATATGGTCGTATCAATGTTTGCCAACAAAATGAATGTTAGAAAGACCATCACGCAAATCAAGAGTGACGACCTCTACGGTATGCTTGATGAGCTTGGTATCAATAACAATGTATCACCAAAGGATATCGTTGCAAACCGAATTATCAGCTATATCCGTGCAATTGCGAACACAAGAGGAAGTAACGTGCTGACGCTCTATCGGCTGGTAAATAATCAAGTGGAAGCGTTGGAGTTCTTTGCAAAGACGCAGGAGGACATCTACGAAAAGCCGCTGAAAGAATTAAAAATTAAGGAAAACTGTCTGATTGCTTGTATTATTCGGAAAAATGAGGTTATTATTCCGGGTGGTAACGACTGCATTAAGCTCGGTGATAATGTCATCGTTGTAACTACACATAAGAATTTCGATGATTTGACGGATATTTTTGAGTAAGGCGGCGAGAAGATGAGTTATAAAAAACTTGGTAAAATACTCGGCAAGATTATGATTTTGGAGAGCATACTTATGCTTGCTCCCCTTGCCGTCGCTTTCATATACAAGGAAGGTATAAAAAATATCCTTGCATTTACTATACCGATACTTGCACTTGCACTCCTCGGATTTTTATTACAGCTTCCAAAACCCGAGAGAAATACCCTCTATCAAAAGGAGGGTTTTGCCCTGACGGCGCTTGTTTGGGTTGTGATGACTCTTTTCGGTGCTGTGCCGTTTGTTATCAGCGGCGACATTCCGAATTATATAGATGCCTGCTTTGAAATGATGTCAGGCTTTACTACTACGGGTTCAAGCATTATTACCGACATCACCGCAATATCTCATTCCTCACTCTTTTGGAGAAGCTTCTCTCACTGGATAGGCGGTATGGGTATTCTTGTGTTTGTGCTGATATTCATTCCCGAAAGCAATGAAGGCTCATCAATGCACCTCTTGCGTGCGGAGAGCCCTGGACCGCAGGTTGGTAAGATTGTTTCAAAGATGAAGGTAACGACACGAATACTGTACCTTATTTATCTTGGAATGACAGTTCTTGAAGTTATCATATTGATGCTTGATAAACCAATTTCGGGATATGAGAGTGAGAAATTCTTTTTCAGCCTTCTTGCTACATTTGGGTGTGCAGGTACGGGAGGTTTTGGATTTATTCCCGGCAGTATGGAGCTGTTCCATCCATTCTCACAATATGTAATGGCAATCTTCCTCATACTGTTCGGATGCAATTTCAGCCTGTATTATCTGCTGCTTATAGGTAAGCTCAGACAGGTACTCAAAAGCGAAGAGTTTAGAAGCTATTTCCTTATTATAGGTGCAGCGGTCGCATTTGTATTCATTAGCCTTGTAGGCAGGTTTGAAGCGTTTCCGCAAGAATATACTACCGAAGAAGCCTTCCGTCACTCTCTGTTTCAGGTGGCATCGCTGATGACTACCGCAGGATATACGACAACAGACTATCACGTGTGGCCGATGCTTGCTACGACTACGCTTATAGTAGTTATGTTCATTGGTGCTATGGCAGGCTCCACCGCAGGCGGTATCAAGGTATCACGAATTGTTATTGCTGTTAAAGGTGTATGTATCAACGTCAGAAAACTCATTAACCCTCACTATATTCCCAAAGCAAAATTCGAGGGAAAAACGTTGGAGGAACGTACTATTAACGATGTGTTTGCATTTATTACACTATATTTCTTTCTCTTGGTAGCAGCAATATTCCTGTTATCATTCGATTCGGTCAATGCACAGGTCGTAACAATAGCATCAGATGCGGGAACATATACGGTAAAGCACGGCTTTTTCAGTAACTTCTCGGCAGTGCTTACTTGCATATCCAACGTCGGTCCTGCATTTGAGGCAGTAGGTCCGTATGCGAGTTTTGCAGGATACAGCCCATTTTCAAAAATTGTATTGACATTAACAATGCTGCTCGGAAGACTTGAAATACTTCCTGTATTCATTTTGTTCAGCCCAAAGACCTGGAAAAAAATTTAATAATATAAACATAGCTAACGGCACGGATATAAAATCTGTGCCGTTAGTATTTGCCTAATATTTCAGCCGCATTAACCAAAGAGAAGATGCACCTTACGGCACATCTTCTCTTTTTGGCAGGGGTACAAGGACTCGAACCTTGGGCACTTGGTTTTGGAGACAGTCTAAACTTTAAAAGACCGTTCACAAGTTTCGCAGTGTTGAGCCACTTGTGGCACTCGCTCTTTTGAACCTCGTGCCTTTTGATGCTTTATTGATGCTATTGAAAACTCTCTGCAAATTTGATGCCAGAATATCGTAAAAAGCAGAGAATTGAACTTGATTGGAGTATAACATACATTCTGCGAAAATGCAAATTCATTTACGATAGAATTGCCCGTTTTGAGAATGGTAGAATGAAATAGAGAAATTACCCGACTAAAATTTTCAAACGCAATACAAAGCGTTTTTGAGCTAATTACGGCAAGATATTCTCCATACCAGCATGTCAAAATTGATACGCATAAACAAAGAAAAAGGCGAAAATATAAATTGCTTAAAGTGCAACGACATTTTCACCTTTAATTTTAATTCCTATAATTTAAATTTATAAATTATTGCATCGAAATATCGAAATCAGGTTCGATAGGTTTTATAATTTCTCGTAATACATTTTTTAAGTATGTATCAACACCATTTGCAGCCTGAATAGTTGCAACCATTAAATCATCCGCATCCATATTTGCAAAATCCATTTCATATCCGGCATTAAGTGCTAATTGTGATAGGAATACTCGTTGTGTCCTCCCATTACCTTCTCTGAAAGGATGCAGGCTATTGGTAACACAATAAAAATCAGTCATTTTTTCAACGAAATCATCCATATCAAGGTCTTTAAAATAATTCTGATTTTTAAGGCGTTCAAAACAAGCCGTAGCAATTTCATCTATATTTTTGGCTGATACAAATGATGTGCCCTTTTTCAAAATATCAACTACTCTTGGAATTCCTGCCCACTCGTACAAATCCTCAAATATAAATTTATGAATTGCCTTATAGTGTTCAAAATCAAAATTGCCGTCAATGGGATTTTGTTGGAGAATTGAAATTTTAGCAACAGTTATCTGCGACTCTACAATGTCTAATTGTTTATCATCTCGTATATCAAGTTTATTTATAAGACAAGTAGTACCTTTGTAGCAACCGTGTGTGAGTGCATCTATACTATAACTCATTGTGCAACAACACCAGATTTTTGTTTTACAAGAGCGATATATTGTTCCATGCTTATTTCTTTTTCCAAAAGTTTTTTGCACCACTGAACACATTCGCTATCAACCTGATAGCCTTCCATCTTCACAGATGCAACTGCATTTTCAATAGCTTTGTCAATTGACATAATTCTCACCCTTTCAAACTTTTGTAATCATAGTATAACATAAAATTGAAGGAATTACAATACGAATTGAGAATTTGTGAAGATAACCCAATCGCTAATCAAAATTTGAACCACATAAAACAAAGAAAAAGGAGTATAAATCTTTGATGAAATTTTGAATCAGAAGATATTCTCTGTCAGAAAGTTGTCATTTTTATATTGGTATGGTATGGATCAATGTCAATAAAGTAGACAGAAAAAAGTGAAAAAATTATACACTCATAAACATCGCCTCCTTTTCATTGGGTGTAAGACCGTTGTTATGATAA
>JAFULX010000142.1 GCA_017483065.1 Clostridia bacterium
AACCGACAGATTTGATGCAACAGAGTATTACTGGAATGATGAAGTGCAGCAGATAAAATACCAGATTGGCGACGGCTCGGCAATTGATCAGGTGCTTGCACAGTGGCACGCCGATTTGCTTGGCTTGGGTGAGATATTCGACAGGGAGCAGCTTTCTGCGGCACTGTCGTCAATGATGGAGAATAACTTCAAGCCGTCTATGCGTTATTTTGTTAACCCGTGGAGAATTTTCTCTCTTAATGACGAGGCGGGAAGTGTTATCTGTGTTTATCCCGAGGGTGCTGACAAGCCGAAAATTCCCATTCCGTACTGCGAGGAAACTATGACAGGCTTCGAGTATTCCTTTGCGGGACTTTTATGCTCACAGGGAAGAATTGAGGACGGCTTAAAGGTTGTAGAGGCTATACGCAACCGCTTTGACGGCAAAAAGAGAAATCCTTGGAACGAATTTGAGTGCGGCAGCAACTATGCACGATCAATGGCAAGCTATGCCCTGATACCCATACTTAGCGGCTTTGAGTTTGATATGCCGCATAAGTACATAGGTTTTAATCCGTATATGACAGATAATTTCAGATGTATCTGGAGCCTTGCGGACGCATGGGGCGATTTCGCAATTGCAGACGGCAAGGTAACAATAACGGTGATTGAGGGCAGTATAGCACTCAAGGCATTGGGACTAAAAGTCTGTGACAGCGTATCTTCCGTGAAAATTGACGGAAAAAATATTGATTTTAATTTTAAAGACGGTAAAATATACTTTGAGGAAACAATTATTTCTTATAAAGCGGTGATTACAATATGAAGCATCTTAAAATATCGACCTCTGAAATTGCAAAAATTTGCAATGTTTCGCAGGGGACGGTTGACAGGGCATTGAATAACAGAGCAGACATTAAAGCTGAAACTAAGCAGAAAATTCTTGAGGTGGCAAGACAGTACGGCTACCGTGAATATGTCAGCACCCGTCCCGAAAGGATTGTCGGACAGATAGGCGTTATAGTGTTTAATCTCAATAACGAATATTTTTCCGAGCTTATAACAGAGGTTGAATATGTTTTAAGAGAGGAAGGGCTCGGAGCTACGGTGATGATGAGTCATTTCGACAAGCAGTACGAAATAGAATGTATCCGAAATTTGTATAATATGGGGGTTAAGGGGATTATTCTCTGTTCGGTAAACAGCGGTGCGGAATTTGACAATTACCTTAAATTATTCGATATTCCCATTGTTGCTGTCGGAAATCAGGTTCAGTCGCTGCCTTATGTCGGAATTGACGATTTTGAGGCAATGAAGGATATGACAGCTAAGGTGCTGAGCGACAATCCGCAGAATATTATCTATTTTTCGCCTGCACTCTGTTATGCCGACGCAATAGCACAGAGAAGGCGGTACGAGGGCTTTTTAAGTGCTGTCGGTGACAGAAAATATTCTGTCGTGACCGATATAGAGGATATAAAAGAGTCTTATCCCGAAAAAACAGCCGTCATATGCTCGAATGATTACTATGCACTTCGTGTATATTTCAAAGCACAGAATGTAAAGGTAGTCGGCTTTGATAATATAGGTGCAATCGGAAAGTATAAAATGTCGATAGATTCGGTCGGATATTCCGCCGCAGAAATAGCACGGGGTGCGGTGGATATTATAAACGGCAGAAGAAAGGACAGTATAATCGTAAAGCACTATATTGCAGAGCATTGAATATGCTCCTTTTGAAAAAGACTTGCAGTTGCAGGTCTTTTTTTCGTTCAGATTTGTAAATTTTGCACTTGCGGACAGCTTTCGGGACGAATGTTTTAGTTAAAATATCACTATAAAAAGTTCATAAAAATGATTATTTTTTAATGTTTTCAATCATAACCGACCGATATCCTTTACTTTTGAGAGGGTTGTTTGTTAAAATGAACACAGAGAAAAGATGCGGAAGGAAGTGTTTCAATTATGGCAATATTCAACAAAGGGGGAGAAGACATTTGAGTACACCGATAAGGACAAGGAATAAGGGTGTAGCAGCGGACTTCAGGAAAAAAATTCTGCCGTATAAAGCGTTTTACATTATGTTTATTCCCGTAATCATCTACTATGTGGTTTTTCACTATATGCCGATGTGCGGTATATTGATAGCCTTCAAGGATTTTTCGTTCAAGGCGGGAATATTCGGTAGTGACTGGGTCGGCTTTGAACATTTTGAGAAATTTCTGAATAACGGCGATTTCTGGATTGTAATGAAAAATACGGTGCTGATAAGCTTATTGAGAACAGTTTTCTCATTCCCTGCACCGATAATACTGGCACTTATGATAAACGAGGTAAAGCATAATGCCTATAAGCGTGCCGTACAGACGATTACATACCTGCCGCACTTTATTTCCTGGATAGTAATAAGCGGTATGCTGTACAGCCTGTTTTCAGGCTCGGGAGCGGTTAATTCGGTAATAACCAAGCTTGGCGGAAATGCGGTAGGCTTTCTGTCGGAGGAAAAATATTACAGAGTATTTTTCATTGTGAGTGCTATATGGAAGGAAGCAGGATATTCTGCGATAATTTATCTTGCGGCACTATCGGGAGTAGACCAGCAGCTTTACGAGGCGGCATCGCTTGACGGTGCGAACGGCAGACAACAGCTGTTCCATATAACCTTACCGTCAATAGCGTCAACGGTCAGCACAATGTTCATTCTGAGCTTTGCAAATGTATTGAGCGTCGGTTTTGAGCAGACATTGGCACTGATTAACTCAAGCGTTATGAATGTGGCGGAGGTTATTGACTATTATGTGTACCGTGTAGGCTTGCTTCAGGCGAACAATTACAGCTATTCGACAGCGGTCGGCTTGTTTAAGTCAATTATCTCGCTTGCACTTGTACTCCTCACAAACTGGGGTGCTAAAAAAATAGATGAGGAGAGTGGTTTGTGGTGAAAAAGAGACTTTCTGTGTGGCAAATGCTTAATTACATAATACTGTTCCTTATATGCGTAACCACAATATACCCGTTTATATATCTGCTCTTAAGCTCCTTCAGCCCGATAGAGGATATATTAAAGCATACGCTTTTGCCCGTATCGAAGAACTTTAATATTGATGCGTACAGATATGTGTTTCAGGACAGCTCAATACTCGATGCGTATAAGGTCACAATTTTCATAACCGTGATGGGAACTGCGATAGGACTTTTAATGAGTGCACTCGGTGCATACGTGCTAAGTCAGCCGAAGCTCCCCGGTAAAAAGCTCTTTATGGGTATGATTATTGTAACAATGGTATTCCACGGCGGAATGATTCCTTCATTTCTTGTGGTAAGAAGCCTCGGACTTTACGATTCATTGTGGGCGTTGATTTTACCGACCTCAATCAATACCTTCTGGATGCTGATTATGAGAAACTCATTCCAATCGCTGCCTGCATCAATATCGGAATCGGCACGAATTGACGGCTGCAGTGAGTTCAGAATACTGTTTATGATAGTACTGCCGCTTTCGGGTCCGATTCTTGCAACACTCGGTCTGTTTTACGGCGTAAATTACTGGAATATGTATTCAAATGCAGTAATCTATATCAATTCATCGGAAAAAAGACCGCTGCAAATGCTTATCAAAGCAATGTATCAGTCGGCGAGCAGTACAATGGAGCAATCTGATAATATGCTGCCTCCTGCGGTAGAAAATTTGAGAGCGGCAACAATTATGGTGGCAACACTCCCGATACTGTGCGTATATCCGTTTTTGCAGAAATACTTTGTAAAGGGTGTTACCGTGGGAGCAGTAAAGGGATAATTTAACATTTGTAAGAACTAAAAAAATAATATATAATGAAAAAGGAGAGAGGGAAAATGAAAAAAGAACTGAAAAAGATTGCAAGCATCACACTGACAGCCGCTATGCTTGCATCAATGGCTATTCCGACAATGGCGGCTGAAGAAGATTTTGTGGCATCGGAGATTGTAACACCCGATGTTGCGGCGGAAAACTTCCACGTTTATCTTTGTATCGGTCAGTCCAATATGGCAGGCAGAGCAGGCTTTGAGGAAGAGGATTTGATGGTTCTCGACAGAACATATCTTCTTACAGCAGACGGACAGTGGGAAAAGGCAAAGCCCGTGTGGAATGCTGAAATTGAAGCGTATGAGGGTCTCAACAGAAACTCAACCGTTAAGGACGAGGCAAAGTATCAGGGACTCGGCCCTGCGTTCTATATGGCTAAGACATTGAGCGAAAATGTGGACGATAGTGTATCAATAGGTATCGTAGGCAACGCAAGAGGAAACACCTCCGTTACAAGATGGGAGGCGGATAACACTCAGGAGCCGATGTTCGGAGAAGAGGGCAGTAAGACAAACCTCTATCAGGAGGCACTTGCACAGGCACAGGCGGCTATTGCGGCAGGCGGTACTATTAAAGGTATCATTTGGCATCAGGGCTGTGCGAATGCAGGAACGTCAGGATATAAAAGCAGATTCAAGGGTATTGTAGAGGGCTTGAGAACCGCACTCGGTAATGAGGAACTCCCTGTATTTATGGGTGAAATCCCAGGCTTCGGCAATAGTGCTTTACAGATTGCAAACCGTCAGGGCTTTAACGGAGAGTATATTAAGGCAACAGCCGAGGCGATAGACAACTGCTACTATATCTCATCTGTCGGTCTTACCGACGGCGGTGATACAACACACTTTGATTCCGCATCACAGCGTGAGCTTGGTAAGCGTTACGGCGAGATTGTGCTTGACAAGGTGTACGGACAGGTTGCTGCGGTTGATAATGCCATAGCAGGCGGCTCTGTAACTGCAACAAATGCGGCAAATGCGGCGGCTGCAAAGGACGATGCTGCCGATATCAACGGTGCGTGGTATGTAAATCCCGACCGTACAGGCACCGAAGAGCCTCCAATTTCACGATATCTGTATGACGAAACCAAAATCAGCAAAATCAGTGCATTTCCCGCAGAGTTTGTTATAGATTTCAAAACAGAGGTTGAAATGTCGCAGCTTGACAGCTATTTTGCCGACCCGTACAATTATGTCTATCAGTACAAGGTTTACACCGCAGGCGAGGATAAGAGCTGGACGCTCGCCGCAGATAACAGTGCAATTACAAAGTATGCCGATGTCGCATATGACGGTGCTGTAACAGATGTACTGAGCGGTAATGCAAGATATGTCAAGGTAGAAATCACAGGTGCGGTTGACACAAGCGGCACGGCGGTTACACTTTCAGATAATGTTACGCTCGGCGTAAATGAGCTTGCGGTACGAGGCGAGAGTGACCTTATCTGGAGTGAGGATTTTGAGGCTTATGAAGCAGGCTCATTTACTGCAAGCGGAGATATAGCTTATTCCAAAAAGTCAACAAATGGTACACTTACTATTGAAGAAGACAGTGCGTCCAAGGTTATCAAGCTTGCAAAGCCAAATGAAAGTGGTAAGGATTATCTGAGATTTGCTTATACAAAGACGGTGGCAGACCTTAATACATATACCGTTAATTTCCGAATGAAGGTCGCAGAGGGTGCAGTTACGTACGCATTTAATGAGGGACAGGCAGAGGCACAAGGTGCTTCGCTGTCAGTATCAAACACAAGCGGAAACATTCAGTATTATCACGAAGTGAATGACAAGAAAAATCAAACCGCATTGGCGGCACAGTGGGGCAATTGGAATGACTACACACTCGTGGTAAAGCGTAAGGCGGATACTACCCAAAACTGCTGGGATTTGTACATAAACGATGTTCTGATTGCGGCCGACATTCCATTAAGAGGAAGTGCGGACTTTGGACGTTTGGAATTCTATCTTCCCAACTCAGTTTCGGGTGCAGGTGCGATTTATGTTGATGACATAACGGTACTTGCAAGCGAGCCCGCAGAAGATGTCAGAATTATCACAAGCGTGGACGGTACTTCGGTAAGCAGTACATATCCCGCAGGTAAGATGAACATAATTGCTGCACCGACAGCACCTGCAACAAAGAAGGATTATGTTGTTATTGCGGCAGAGTACGATTTGAGCGGTAAGCTTCTCAATCTCAGAGTTATGCCGATAGAGGCAGGCACAAATAAGGTAACTCAAAATATGACGGTTGTAGCCGATACAACAGTGAAATTTATGGTATGGAACAGTATGCAGGGAATGACACCGTTTAAGGGTGCAAAGACAATGACATACAGTGAATGATAAGAAAGGGGAGCAGAAAATGAAAAAATTATCTTTGATTGTTGCAGCATTGCTTGTTCTTTCGGCGGCAGGCTGCGGTGAAAGTGCCAAAGAAAACGAAAGAGCCTCCGTTACGATGATGATGGCAGATGCAGGAAGAGCAAACAAGAGCGATAATCCGATTATTGCAGAGTTTGAGAAAAGACTTGATATGGATATTGATGTAAATCTTATCCCGTCTGCCGATTTTACAAGCAAGTTCAATGTAATGGCAGCAGGCGGCGAGCTGCCCGATATGACGCTCTTTTCAAACTTCGACTATTTTAACTATGCAAGTCAGGATTTGTTCTTAGAGCTTGACGATATGCTCAAGGATTATCCCAACCTCAATGCGATTGATAAGTCGTATTACGATGCGGTTGCATATCAGGGTAAATACTATGCAGTTCCCAAGGTAAATCCCGTTCAGGGCAAGAACAATACCGTTGTACGAAAGGACTGGCTTGATAAGCTCGGACTTGCAATGCCGACAAATCTTGAACAGCTCAGAGAAATGTACAACAAGTTCACCTACGGTGACCCCGACGGCAACGGTCAGAACGATACATACGGTGTTTCCACAACAAGCGAGGTGGTTGCGTCTGTATTCCCCGACACCTTTATGGGTATTTTCGGTGCACACGGTATTCAGCCTGATTATTACCATCTTGAGGGCAATGAGGTTGTCTACGGTGCAATCTCGGAGAATTACAAGAACGCACTCCAGTATTTGTATGAGCTTTACAGCGTGGATAAGGTAATAGACCCCGATATCTTCATAATCAAAACAGACCAGGCAAGACAGACCTTCGTTCAGGGACGCTTCGGCTCATTTACCGCTTGGTGGTCGGTAGGTCCTCAGGTTTGCTGGCAGAGAATGAATATGCCTGCTGTATCACCAGGTGCCGAGATTGCAATTATGCCTGCAATTCAGGGTGCGAACGGTGAAAGCGGCTACCGCAGCAAGTCGGCAATTAACGGTACGGTATGTATCAATGCCGAAACAGAGTATCCTGAGGCTTGTATGAAGCTTCTTGACTACCTCGCAACCGAAGAGGGTACAATCCTCGGTCTTTACGGCTTCGAGGGAGAGCATTACACCAAGGAAACCGTAACAAATACCGAGGGCAAGGAGGAGGTTCTCTACACAAGAACCGAGCTTGGTCAGAAGGAATTTGACAACAAGTGGCTTGATATTATGAGTATGTTCTTCTCAGGTACTCTTGCAAACAACGCATACTATAACGATGCACTTCTTATGGAGCATATCACAGCTGCGGAAAATGCACCGCTCTATTATAATCTGTTTGAAGGCTTGACCAGTGACGAGCTGCAGAGATACGGTGCAGACCTCAAGAAGTTTGAGCAGGAATGGATGATTGACTTTATAACAGGCAAGACACCGATAGACCAGTTTGATACATATGTTGAGCAGTGGAAGCAAAAGGGCGGAGAAGAAATCTTCAACTCACTCCTTACTGTCTATAATGGACTCAACAACACATCATATACCGCAAAACTGAACTAAAACAGTATAGTTATCGGCATTGAGAATGTCGGAGGATTATTCCGATATTCTCCTTGCCGTATCTGTGTTATATTTAAGCGAAAGGAATAAGCATTATGAAAAGATTAGAGGCACTGTGTCTGGCATTGAGTGTTGTATTTTCTATAACGGCACACGCTCAGTATCCGACAGAGTTCGGTGCAAACGGCGTTTACGGTGAAGGCGATTTTTCACTTAATGAAAGCTCGCTTGCGTCAAATATATTCTATGTTGATGCACACCCGTTTGTTATGCTCGACAAGGACGCTGACGGCAACTATTTTGTGATTGCCGACGAATATTATGGAAAGGGCGGATTTGCGTACACATCGGGCGGAGATATGACCAATCCGCAAAAATTCGATATAAACGGTGCAACATCTCCTGCGAACAGAATTAACGCAGCTGTGTATATTAACAGCACCGAGTTTGCAAACGCTTTGCCGGAGAGTATTTACGATAATGTTATTCCTCACAGCTGGGTTATAGAAGAGGCAGAAAACTTTAACGGCTATGCAAAATTCAAGCAGGAGGCGGCGTCAACT
>JAFULX010000143.1 GCA_017483065.1 Clostridia bacterium
GGGGTTAAATACCGATATTGAAAAAACAACAGAGAAACTGAAGGCTCGTATGAAGGTTATGTATGAGTACGGCAGTACATCATACCTTGAAATTCTTATGGAGGCTAAGGGTTTTTCAGACCTTTTTACAAGAATTGCTGCTGTGCAGGCGATTGTAAGGCACGATAATTCTATAATTGATAAATATGCCGCACAAATTGAAGAACTTGAAGCCGCAAAGCTTGTGGTTGAAACAGAGAAGGCTGAACAGGTTGAGGCAAAGGGTTTGCTGACCGAACAGCAGGATAAGCTTGAGGTTTTAAGGAACGAGAAGAGCAAGGTTATCAGTGAGCTTAATAAGGATATAGCCGCTCTTGAAGCAGCAGAAAAGCAGAAGGAAAAGGACGCAAATGCACTTCAGGCTGAAATCAACAAGGCACTTTCTTCAAAGAGTGCGTCAAATGTAGTGTACAGAGGCAACGGAAAATTTGCTTGGCCGTCTGCGTCTTCTACAAGAATTACATCAAATTTCGGGTACAGAATTCACCCGATTTTCGGTACAAAAAAGCTTCACAGAGGTCTGGATATAGGTGCGGCGGCAGGTACAAATGTACTTGCGGCAGAGTCGGGTGTTGTGCTTACAGCAGGCTATAACAGCAGCTACGGTTATTATATTACAATCAATCACGGCAGCGGCTATGTAACCTTGTATGCACATAACTCCAAGCTTCTTGTGAAATCAGGAGATACCGTGTCAAGGGGTCAGGTTATAGCAAAATGCGGCTCTACAGGCAATTCGACAGGTCCTCATATCCACTTTGAGGTTCAGGTCAACGGAAAGCTTGTAAATCCGCTGAATTATCTGTAAAGGAAAGGACAAATTACGTTGAAAGTTAATATCCAGACAGTTAAGGTTGTAGCTTTGACGGCTGTTATTACCTGTCTTCTGACAAATACGGTGCATGACTTTAACTATGTAAAAAATAACGGCAAAATTATGCGTAAGCTGTCGGCTGTTACCGAAAAAATCAAGGACTATTCCATTTATCGGCCCGAGGACGAACTGATGGCGGATACGGCTGCTACTGCACTTGCTGCGTCTGTAGGTGATAAGTACACAAGATATCTTGACGAATATTCCTACAAGCAGTATATGGACGCTACGTCAAGCAGTTATTTCGGAGTAGGTATTACTCTTCAGACAGACTATACCTCCGAAGCTGTGATGATTTCAGAAATTGCAGAGGACGGTCCGAGTGCAAGAGCAGGAGTTGCGGTAGGAGATATACTTACCGCAGTTGATGGGGATAATTGTACTTCCACAACACTTCGTGACATTATCACCAACATAAAGTCAAAGCCAGAGGGTGATACAGTAATCCTCACGCTTTTGAGAAACGGCGAACAGATTGAAATTACCGTACCTGTTGAAAAGGTTCAAAGTAAGCTTGTTTCGGGACAGATGCTTTCCGACGGTGTCGGTTATATCAAAATTGCTTCCTTTGACGGCAGTCTTGACAAAGACGCACGCACGGCATATGACGATTTTGTTGATATGGTAAGCGAGCTTCGTGACAGCGGAATGACTAAAATGGTAATTGACCTTCGTAATAACCCCGGCGGTGATTTCGGAGTTGTTGCAAGTATAGCAGACGAAATTCTTTCCGAGGGATTGATTACCTATACGGAGGATAAGGACGGCGAACAGAGTATGCTACACGCACAGGAGGGCGGCTTGGATTATCCGATAGCTGTTGTTACTAACGGTGCAAGTGCGTCTGCGTCCGAGGTTTTGACCGCTGCCCTGAAGGATAACGGCAAGGCAATCGTTGTAGGTGAAAAAACCTACGGCAAGGGCGTTGTTCAAAGCTGTCTTTCGCTTGCGGACGGGTCGGGACTTATTGTTACAAGTGCAAGGTATTTCACACCTGGTGGAATTTGTATCGATGGCATAGGCATTGAGCCTGACATTCTGTGTACACTTCCCGAGGGTACAACTGTTGCTCATTTCGCACCCGAAAATGACCCGCAGATTATGAAGGCAGTAGAGGCACTTTCGCAAGAATAAAATATTTGCTTAAATTCAGGCGGTATTGATAATTCGATACCGCCTTTGACATAATAAGGAGGAAGATATATGCTCTCTCAAATAAATTCCTGCGGTCTTATCGGACTGAACGGATTTATGGTAAAGGTGGAAACTGATATCGGAAACGGATTGCCTCGATTTGATATAGTCGGACTTCCTGACGCAAGCGTGAAGGAGGCAAGAGACAGGGTACACGCAGCCGTTAAAAATGCAGGCTTCGGCTTTCCTGCACGAAAGATTATAGTAAATCTTGCCCCTGCATCAATGAAAAAGGTTGGTGCTGCTTATGATTTGCCGATTGCAGTATCAATTCTTGCTGCATCAAATCAGCTGCCAGATGATAAGCTTTCAAAGGCTGTATTCATAGGCGAGCTATCTCTTGACGGCGGTGTATGTCCTGTAAACGGTGTTCTTCCAATGGTAATACACGCTTATTCCGAAGGGTACAGAGAGTTTTTCATTCCTGCCGAAAACGCTGCAGAGGCGGCAGCCGTAGACGGTGCGGTAGTTTATCCTGTCAAAAATCTAAAGGATATCCACGCTCATTTTTGCACAAATGCTCAAATAGAACAGTTTGTCTGCACAAATGAAATGTATAATAGCAATAATGTTGACACATTGCTTGATTTCTGCGAGGTTAAGGGTCAGGACACTGCAAAGCGTGCACTTGAAATCGCAGCTGCGGGAAATCATAATGTCATCTTAATCGGACCTCCCGGTACGGGAAAAACTATGCTTGCACAAAGAATCCCAGGGATTTTACCCGACCTTACACTCGATGAGTCGCTCGAGGTGACAAAAATTCACTCAATTGCAGGTATTCTGCCCACGGGCGGTGCACTTATCTCGACAAGACCGTTTCGCAGCCCGCACCACTCGGTGTCGGCGTCAGGTCTTACGGGCGGCGGCACGATTCCGCACCCTGGCGAGCTTTCTCTTGCACATAACGGAGTACTTTTTCTTGACGAGCTTCCCGAATTCAGACGTGATGTATTAGAAGCAATGCGTCAGCCGTTGGAGGACGGCGTTGTAACAATTTCGAGAGTCAATGCTACATTATCATATCCTTGTAATATAATGCTCATTGCATCAATGAATCCTTGCAAATGCGGATATTTTGGTGACAGTAAGCACAGATGCACTTGTTCTGCCACACAGATTGACAGCTACCGTTCAAAAATTTCAGGACCGCTACTCGACAGAATAGATATTCAGGTTGAAGTATCGTCGGTTGATTATTCTGATTTGAGTACAACGGAACAGGGTGAAAGCTCTGCTGTTATCAAGGAGCGTGTAAACAACGCACGTCAGCTGCAGAAGGAGCGTTACAAGGACTTGCCTATTCATTCAAATGCACAGCTTAGTGCAGGTCAGCTTGAGGAATTTTGCAGAGTAGGAGAGAGGGAGCATAAAATTTTAGAAAATGCCTTTAACCGACTTGGACTCAGTGCAAGAGCTTACAGCAGAATACTGAAGGTTTCGAGAACAATTGCCGACCTTGAGGGCGAACGTGATATAAACGGCACACACATTGCAGAGGCTATACAATACCGCAGTCTGGACAGGAAATATTTTGAATAAATACATATTCCGAACACATTTTTATGATACAATCCTTTAAAAAGGAGGTTTATGATATGAGGCAGAGAGTATTGATTGTCGAGGACGAGGCACTGATGCGTGAGGTAATCCGTGACTATTTTGAAAAGGACGGCTATGACTGCGACGAGGCTGAAACGGGTGTAGAGGCACTTGAACAGCTTGATGCAAGAGAGTATGACCTTGTATTGCTTGACATTATGCTGCCCGAGCTTGACGGCTTTTCGGTATGCTCACAAATCAGAAAAAAAAGCTCTGTTCCCGTGATAATGATAACGGCTCGCTCAGATGAATATGACAAGCTTGCGGGTTTTGAGTCGGGAGCAGATGATTATATTACAAAGCCTTTCTCACCGAAGGTGCTGCTTGCCAAGGCAAATGCACTGATAAGGCGTGCAAGCGGCAGGGTTTGCGGAAATGCTGACGAGGTTTCGGCGGCAGGGATTGTTATAAACACAGGCTCTCACTCGGTATTCTGCGATGGAGCTGAAGTAGAATTAACACCAAAGGAATATGACCTCCTGCTCTATCTAATGACTAATAAGGGCAGAGTTCTCACTCGTGATACACTGCTTTCGAGGGTATGGGGCTATGATTATTTCGGCGATGACAGAACGGTTGACACGCATATCAAAAAGCTGCGTGCAAAGCTCGGCGATAAGGCTGTGCATATTAAAACACTGATAAAAGCTGGATATAAATTTGATGAGAATGCCTGAGGTTTGCTATGAGAAAAATTTGGAACAGTATACCAATCACAAGGAAGCTTATGCTTGTTACAATCATAGTATTTCTTGTGTTTTGTGTTATAATATTTGTCGGACAGATTGCATTTTTTGAGAATTACTATACATACATAAGGTATGGAGAGGTAAAAAAGGCGGTTTCGGAATTTGAGGAGGTATGTGCGGACTATTCCGACGAAAACACTCTACGCAGTAAAATGTCCGAAATTTCCGAGGACGGCGAATGTTATATGATGGTTATGGACGAGGGCGGAGCGGTCAAATATACCCTTTCCTACGATATGACTGTTATGACAGCTTTGGGAGAGAACATACGGGTATCACTTGATGATGTTGTTAATAATAAGGATTTTTCCGAGCTTGAGCTTGCTGTCGGTAAAGAGATTACAGTAAGTATTTTCGGCACTCACGGAAATATACCGTCACGTACCTTCTTTCCGTTAAGAATTGCAAGCGATAATGCGGAATGGCGAATTTCAAGACCCGAGGGCAGAGAAGTGCATGTAGGAAGAGGTCCTGCCGACAGACCGAGGATTGATAATATAAGAGAAATAAGCGGAGTTATTACCTCCATAGTTCTTCCGTCCGAACAGGTGAGAAACATCAACTCCGAACGCCTTGCCGCTTCAAGGGCAGCGATGGAATGGGTAAGCGGCGGCAGAGTTCTTTCCGAGCCGTATGAATACATCGAGCCTGAAAACGGCGAGCGTTTTTGTGTTGTGGTAAGAAGTCTTGTAAATACGAGCGGTGATGTGATATTTGCGATTGCACCGCTTAATATGGTGACCGAGGCGGTCAGCGTGTCAAGGCATATGTATTATTTCTGCTTTGTTCTTGCAATGATTGCCGCCTGCTTTGTAGGTATCATATTTGCAAAGGTTGCGACTAATCCTATAATCCGAATTACAAGAGTTACAAAGAGAATGGCGGAGCTTGATTTTTCCGACAGGTGTGAATATTCGTCCAATGACGAAATAGGCGAGCTGGCGAAGAATATCAATGTACTGTCCGATTCGCTCGACAGTGCAATCAATGAGCTTCAAAGAGCTAATGAGAAGCTTGTGAAAGATATCGAACGGGAGCGTGCCTTGGAGGAGAGCAGACGGGAATTTGTCGCAGCAGCATCACACGAGCTTAAAACACCGCTCGGAATAATCCGTGCATATACAGAGGCGCTTATGGACGATATATCCGCAAACAAAGGACAGCATTACACGCAGGTAATTGTAAACGAAACCGAAAAGATGGACAGACTTATACTTGATATGCTTGACAACTCAAAGTATGAGGTTGGAGCTGAAAAGCCTGTTATTTCCGAGTATGATATAGTCAGTGTGATATCAGGTGTAAAACGCAGATTTGACGAGATTGTAAAGCAAAAGGGAATAGAGGTTAGGGAGAATTATCCTGCCTCGGGCGCTGTTTGCAGCTTTGACGTTGATATGATTGAACGTGTAATAACAAACTTTATTGCAAATGCCGTATCCAATACCCCTGATAACGGAAAAATCATACTGTCAGTTTCACAAGCGGACGGTAAAACGATTGTTTGCGTTGAAAACAGCGGCTCTGCAATTCCCGAGTCGGATATTGAACATATCTGGGACAAATTTTATAAAGCGGATAAATCCCGCAGACGCTCTTCTGGCGGTACTGGACTTGGTCTTTCAATTGCAAAAAATATTCTGAATTTGCACAATGCCGAATATTTTGCGGAAAATACCGAAATCGGAGTAAAATTTTCCTTTATTATTAAATAATTTTTGGTTTTTTCACGGATTTATATTGATATCCGCTCGTAAATATTGTATAATATAAGAATAATCTAAAGAGGAAGGATTTACCTATGAATAATTTAGAAATGGCGGAGCTTTTGTTCCCTGATATAACCAAAACACCTGAAGATTACGAGGCGATGTATCCTCTCCGTGACCTGAAAGAGGGAGCGGTGGTTACAAGATTTGCACCCAGCCCGACGGGATTTTTGCATTTCGGCGGACTTTTTGCTGCGTTTGTCGGCAGAACGGCTGCAAAGGCAACGGGAGGTGTGTTTTATTTAAGAATTGAAGACACCGACAAAAAGCGTGAAATTGA
>JAFULX010000144.1 GCA_017483065.1 Clostridia bacterium
ATAAAAATGCTTAATAAAACCAAGGGTATGACGGTTGTGCTGATAACGCACTATATGGACGAGGCGGCACAGGCGGACAGAGTGATTGTGCTTGATAAGGGTAAAATCGTGATGGACGATGCACCGAAAAAGGTGTTTTCCGAGGTTGACAAGGTCAAAAGCACAGGTCTTGACGTACCGCAGGTTACAGAGCTTGTTCATTCTCTGCGTGCAGAGGGGATAGACCTACCAAATGATATAATAACCGTGTCGGAGTGTGCCGATGCAATTTGCCGATTGCTCAAAATACAGGGAGAAAACAAATGATTAGCGTAAAAAATCTTAACTATACATATCAGCCGGGTATGCCCTTTGAGCGTCAGGCTTTGTTTGATATAAGCTTTGAAATTCCCGATGGTGATTTTGCTGCGATAATCGGGCATACAGGCTCGGGAAAATCTACGCTTATACAGCATTTGAATGCACTTGTGAAGCCGACCTCGGGCAGTATAGTGATAAATGGTACGGATATTGTTGAAAAGGACGCCGACCTTAAAAAGGTGCGTTCTGAGGTGGGACTTGTTTTCCAGTATCCCGAATATCAGCTTTTCGAGGAAACCGTTTACCGTGATATTGCGTTCGGTCCACGTAATATGGGACTTTCCGAGGCGGAAATAAAGGAACGTGTTTTAGAGGCGGCAGGACTTGTAGGTCTATCGGAGGATTTGCTCGGAAAATCGCCGTTTGAGCTGTCGGGCGGACAGAAAAGACGTGTTGCAATAGCAGGTGTGCTTTCGATGCGTCCGAAGGTGCTGATACTTGACGAGCCTACCGCAGGTCTTGACCCGCACGGACGAGATGAAATTTTAGGTCAGATTTCAAGAATGCACAAAGAACACGGCGATATGACAATAATATTCGTGTCACACAGTATGGAGGACGTTGCCAAGCTTGCACAGCATATAATCGTGCTTGACCACGGCAGAGTTGTTATGGACGGCGAGGTTGCCGAAATTTTCGCCCGTGGCGATGAGCTTTCAAAAATCGGTCTTGACGTACCTGAAATTACACGTCTTACATATGAGCTAATTGCACGTGGTGTAGATATCAGACCTGACATATACACGGTAGATTTTGCCAAAAGGATTTATGCCGAGCTCTTTTTGGGACGGGAGGGAACGGAATGTTAAAGGATATTACAATAGGACAGTATATCGCAGGAAATAGTCCCATACATAAAATGGACGCAAGAGTAAAGATACTTTTTGCACTGCTGTTCATAGTTTTGCTGTTTATCATAAAGGGTGTCGCAGAATATGCGGTAATAACTTTGTTTCTTGCACTTGTTGTAAAGCTTTCGGGTGTACCCCTCAAATTCATTGTCAGAGGCTTAAAGCCGATGCTGTTCATACTGATTTTCACCGTGCTGATAAATGTGCTGATGACGACGGGTGAGGTGCTTTGGAGTGTAAATCTTGGAATTTTCACACTGAGGGTAACACGAGAGGGTGTCACGATGGGTATTTATATGCTTTTAAGACTTGTATATCTCGTAATAGGAACGTCCGTTCTGACGCTTACAACGTCGCCGCTGATGCTGACCGACGGTATAGAAAAGCTTTTGAAGCCGTTTGAAATCATAAAAGTACCCTCGCACGAGATTGCTATGATGATGACAATTGCAATCCGATTTATCCCGACAATCGCAGATGAAACCGACAAAATAATGAAGGCACAGACTGCCAGAGGTGCAGACTTTGAAAGCGGCAGCATTATCCGCCGTGCAAAGGCTATGATACCTCTGCTTGTACCGCTGTTTGTGAGCAGCTTCCGCAGGGCGGACGAGCTTGCTGTTGCAATGGATTCGAGGTGCTATCGTGGCGGTGCGAGCCGTACAAGAATGAAAGAAATGCGATTGACCAAATACGACGCATATGCAGGTGCGGTGATTTTTGCGGTGATTGCAATTTTAATTGCTTCAAGGATTGCATTTTTTTGAGTAACGTGTTATAATTGACTTATGCGAAATATAAAACTTGTTTTACAATATGACGGCAGCCGATACCACGGCTGGCAGCGTCAGCCTAACGGCATTACAATTCAGCAAACTCTTGAGGCTGCCATATCAGCAGTAACGGGAGAGGAAATCACACTCTACGGCTGCGGAAGAACGGACGCAGGTGTTCACGCTAAAGGCTACGTCTGCAATTTTTTTACAGCTTCACGTTTTGACGCTTCACGCTTTATGTATGCAATAAATTCACGTCTTCCCGATGATATAAGATGTATGTCTTCCTGTGAGGTTTCAGCGGATTTTGATTCGAGATGGGCGACGTCCAAAACTTATACTTATCTTATCCACAACGCACCGCTTCCAGATGTATTTTTGAATAAGCGTGCGTGGCATTACCGCCACGAGCTTGATATTGATGCAATGAAGAAGGCGGCTGAGAGCTTTTTGGGCGAACACGATTTTATCGGCTTTGCGTCGAGCGGCTTTACTGTCAAAACAACTGTACGCACTATCTATTCTCTTGATGTTACCCAAGAGGGTGATGTTGTAAGAATTGATGTGTGCGGTAACGGATTTTTGTATAATATGGTGCGGATAATCGCAGGAACGCTCTGCTTTTGCGGTGCAGGAAGGATTGACTGGCATGATATGCCCGACATAATCGCCTCCTGCGACAGACAGCGTGCAGGGATAACCGCACCTGCCGACGGACTTTATCTGTCCGAGGTTGTCTATTGATTTTTGTTTGAAAGGATACAATCACTGATGAAGAATAAGTCAGGTGCAGGCAAAATTGTTATGATGATTATATTGCTTTTGGCGGTATGTCTTTTTGCTGTTTTTGCCTCAGGTATCAGGATAGGTTTTTTTGAAAACTATACCTACAATTTCAAAATGAATATGCTTGCGTTGACACGCTATTTCAATATCGAGCTTTCCGAGCCTGTGAGAGAATATCTGGAGGATTTGCCGACGCCCGAGCCTGTCGATTTGACAGAGCTTGATAACGAGGCGGACACCGTGCCTGTTGAAAGCACAATCGAAACGGCGGAGGATATACCCGATGTTGAATTTGAGGATTTGGCACCTGAGGACGATGATGCGAAGAGTACGCCTGTTGCTCTTGAAAGTGCCGATACCTACAAATATTCCGACTATCGTGACTATATGCTGTGCGTGAATGAAACCTCGGTAATTGCGTATGACGACTCGGGCAAGTCACTGTGGGCGATTGGCATACATATGTCAGACCCCATATTGGACGTTGGCGGCAATTATTATATGATAGCCGAGCGTGGCGGCAGAAAGATAGCACTCTTTGACGGAAAAAAGCGTGTTTACGAAGCGGAGGCCGACGGTGATATTAAAACCGCCTCGCTTTCGGAAAACGGCGATGTTGTGGTTGTTTCGGAAAAGGAATTTTATAAGGGTGCTGTGATTGTTATTAACAAAAACGGTGACAGGGTTTTCGCATGGAATTCAGGTACAGATAATATCACCGATGCAGACATAGCGGCAGGCTCACGGCGTGTTGCGGTTTCGCTTCTGGCAACCGACTCGGGTGCAAATTCAAAGGTTGAGATATTTGATATTTCAAGCGGAGAAAAAGAGGGAGAAACGCTGTTTAACGGCTCTGTTGTCTTTGATGTTGATTTTCTCGGTGAGGTGCTGAACGTCTTTGCCGATGATAAAATTTCGGGACTTTCGCAGAAGGGCAAGGTCTTGTGGGAGCTTGATTATTCAACCCGAGAGCTTCTTCATTACCGTTCGGAAAATTCGGGTTATAAGCTGACTATGGTTGACAACAGCAATTCAGCCGAGCTTGAGGTCCTCACAGGCAGGGGCAGACAGAAAGCACTTATTACAGCGGATAAAATGCCCGACTGTATGGATATCCGTTCGGGCAGAATTGCGTATAACTCGGGCAGAGACCTCGTTTTCTCGGGACTTTCGGGTAAAAACAAAAAGAGCCATACGTGTTCCCGTGAGATACAGGATATTTACATTATGGATAATGACACCGTTATGGTGGTCTACAGCTCAGGTCTTGAGTTTGTGGAATTTTAAAAAGTGAGGCTTACGGTATGAATTATATATTTGACCTTGCATTGATTGCAATAATAACGGCAGCTGTGCTTATCGCCAGACGTAGAGGTTTTCTCAAATCCTCATATACAGTGCTGTCGCTGTTGATTTCGGTGGTGCTGATTGTTATGCTGCAAC
>JAFULX010000145.1 GCA_017483065.1 Clostridia bacterium
ATTCACTCCTTTTTGAAAAGGATATAATTTCGCCGTTCGCAGCATTTATGCTTACATTTGTATATTTATCATTCTCATCCGAAAAACGCATTGAATAATAATATTTTTCGTTATCGGTATAGTATGTGTTTAGGGAAACGCTTGTCAAAACGTCCTTTTCAGAAAGAGCAATCAGGTCATTTTTACGCAAAAGCTTTTCGATATCCTCCTTGGAAATCAAGCCTGAAACCTTTTCAATTTCATCAACCTCAGCAGCAGAAAGCGAGCCACCAGAGCTTCCACGCACTGCACTTGCGTCCTCGGCAGTTGCCATATTCTTCATCAAATCACCGTCATAATTTTCAGGTAGGTCAATCACAGAGCCGCTAAGTGCGTTTATTCTCTTTCCGTTCTCATTTGATACATACTCCAAAAATATGCTGTTTTCCTTTGTCTGATAATTGTAGTATGATGCGTATTGCAGCTTCGGAGCAAGCTGCTCCTTGTATTCGGATACCGCATCGTCGTAATGTATCGGCTCACCTATTACAGGAAATTCAGCATCGGTGTCAAGGCTCATATTGTAGTATATCACCTTGCCTGTTTCCTTATCGATGCGTATCACACCTGTTTCATTTTTGACAGGAAAACCCTGCTCAAACCTCTGAAGGTCAAAGTAATATGCTCGCCCGCCTATTGTTGCTGTACCGCTGTTTATAAGGCTTGTTCTGTCGGCATACTCAGGATTGACTTTTTTTACAAACTCCTTTGCAATCGTTTCGGCTTCATCGACGCTTACCGTAGGGAATTTGTTATTATTGTCATAATCTCTATTTTCGGAATAGCTGTAGCTTGAAATAAATCCGTCCGAATATGAAACCTCAGCATACTCAAAATTCTCTTCACTGTCATTACTCCACCATAGATGATATACTCTTTTTCCGTTCTCACTCTCATAATACTGGCTGTCAAAGCTCTCGTAATCCTTGATTTCAATGCGTGATTTCACATCTGTAATTACCGCCTCAAGCTCCGACTCCGCAAATGCAGGCGATACCATACTTAAAATCAAGCTAATTGCCACCGCAAAAGATATTTTTTTCATTGTTATTTCCCTCCTTTATCAGTAAAGACGTAAAATATTAAAAAATGTTCCATATTTTTGAAATTATTTTCTATAAATTTATTATACTTACAAATATTACAGATGTCAATTTCTCAACACAAAAAAACAGAAGTATATGCCTTGCATATACCTCTGTTTCTGGCTGCGGAAGAAGGATTCGAACCCTCACAGAGTGAGTCAGAGTCACTAGTGCTACCCTTACACTATTCCGCAATATGGTGCGAGTGATGGGACTTGAACCCATACGTCAAAGACACACGCCCCTCAAACGTGCCTGTCTGCCTATTCCAGCACACTCGCATTTCAGATGCTCTCAAGCACCGAACGAATTATATTATATCACACGTTTTTTTGTTTGTCAACACATTTTTTCAATTTTTTTCAAGTTTTTTTACTAATTACTTTTATAATATTTTCAAAAACACATTGGCAGGTTTTTTGTCTGATTTCATCACGTGTTCCGTGCAATCTTAGCTCAAAAGGTCTAACCTCTCCCCTATAAAAAACTGCCGTCCAGACAAGTCCGACAGGCTTTTCTGAAGTTCCGCCGTCGGGTCCTGCAATACCTGTAATTCCAACACCGATATCAGCGTCCATAAGACGTGCTGCACCTCTTGCCATTTCACAAGCAACAGCTTCGCTTACAACGCCGTATTTCTTTATACTTTCCTCAGATACACCGAGCAGCTTTACCTTCGCTTCATTCGCATAAGTAACCACACTGCAATCAAGTACGGCAGATGAGCCGGGAAGGTCTGTTATCAGCTTAGTGAAAAGACCTCCCGTACAGCTTTCCGCAGTAGATATTTTTAATCCATTACTCTTTAACAGTTTAAAAAGCTCTTTTACTGTTTTTTCCATTATTTATACCTCATAATCAGGATAGACTTCTATCAACTCCACACCGTCAACAGCTTTTTCAATAAGTGTATCAATATCAAGTACTGCCTCGGTTTTCTCGATATCGGCAAGCTTGGGCTGTGTAGTCGGGTGCTTTGGTGTAAACACGGTACAGCAATCCTCATACGGCAAAATTGATGTTTCAAAAGTGCCAATTTCTCTGGCACGTTCAACAATCTCGTCCTTGTCCATACCAATAACAGGACGCAATACAGGTATTTGGCAAACACTATTCGTAACATTAAGCGCAGCCAAGGTCTGACTTGCCACCTGACCAACACTTTCACCTGTAATAAGTGCCGCAGATTTATGCTTTTTCGCTATAATTTCTGATATCTTCATCATAAATCTTCGCATTATGAGCGTCATATGTTCCTCAGGACATTTATCACGGATTTCAAGCTGAATTTCGGTAAAAGGTACAATATACAGGTTGATTTTTGACACGTATTCAGACAAAATACGAGCAAGCTCAATTACCTTTTCCTTGGCACGGTCGCTTGTGTACGGATAGCTGAAGAAATTTACTGCATCAAGCTCAACACCACGTTTTGCAATCATATAGCCTGCAACAGGACTGTCGATACCACCCGACAAAAGCAAGGTTGCTCTGCCGCCCGTACCTGTTGGCATACCGCCTCTGCCGTTTATTTTGTCAAGTGTACTGTAAACATATGCAGCATTATCCCTGACCTCGGCACGAACAAGCACATCAGGCTTATGCACATCAACCTTAAGACCGTCTATATTATCGTGCAATGCACCGCCGACAGCTTGTGCAATCTCGATAGAATTGAGCGGAAAACGCTTATCCGAACGCTTTGCCTCAACCTTGAATCTCATTCCTGCTTTCAGATTTCGGCCGCAGTATTCAACGGCAGCCGCTTTCATACTCTCAATATCTTTTTCACACACGCCTGCACGTGAAACGGAAACAATCCCGAAAATTTTCCCGAGCTTTTCGCAGACCTCGTCTGTGTCCTCACCTCTTGTTTCAATATAAATTGTCGCCTGTGCAATACTGATTTTCACATCAGAAAAGCCTTTTAATGCACTTTTAATATTTTTTATGAGTATTCTTTCAAAGACAGGTCTGTTACCGCCCTTCAGAATAATTTCACCGTATTTTACAAGTATAATCTCCTTCACTTGTTATACCTCACAATCTATCGCATATATTTCCTTATTTCTCCTACCTTCTCAGAAAGGACATCAACAGTTTTTGTTATGTCAGTCTCGTCAATTCCGCTGTCAAAGCTGAAACGCACTGCTCCACTAATTTCATCAGCAGTACACCCCATTGCCGCAAGCACGTGGCTCGGCATAGGCTTGTGCGAGGAGCAGGCAGAGCCTGTTGATACATAAATCCCCTCACTCTCAAGAGAATGGAGCAGAATTTCAGACTTAATACCTTTAAAGGACAAGTTCAAAATATAAGGAGAAAAGCCATCAGCAGCACCGTTATATTTAACAGCGGGGATTTTATCAATAACCGATTTCATAAGAGATCTTCTAAGTTCGACAACTCTCGTATTATTAAAATCCTTATGTTCCGCTGCAGCTGCAGCAAATGCGGCAATACCGCCCACATTTTCTGTACCCGAACGCAGCGAGCTTTGCTGACCACCGCCGAAGAAAATCGGTGATATTGTTTTAATATCCTTGATATAAAGTGCACCTGTACCTTTAAAACCGTTAATCTTATGCGAGCTTATCGACATAAAATCAGGGTCAGCACGCTTTATGGAAAGAGGAACCTTGCAAAATCCCTGTACAGCGTCAATATGAAATAACGCACCGTCAGCCTTTTTGTTTATCAGCTGTCTGATTTCCTCAACAGGCTGTACCGTTCCTGTTTCATTATTGACGTGCATAATACTCACCAAAGCCGTTTCAGCGGAGATGAGTTCCTCAAGCTCGTCAAGCTTAACTCTTCCATCACCGTCAACTCCCACCCTATCAACTTTCCAACCGTTTGCTTCAAGGCTTGCCGCAGGCTCTAACACCGACGGGTGCTCAACGGCAGAAATAATAATATGTCGGCGTCTGCTTTTTGCCGCCGAACCCAAAATAGCAAGATTGTTTGATTCCGTTCCTCCCGAGGTAAAGAAGATACGGTCAGGCTTACAGCCAATAATATCCGACAGAGTTTTCTTTGCCGATTTGATTATTTTTTCGGCTTCAAGTCCGAGCCGGTGCAGGCTTGACGGATTACCGAAGCTTTCTGCTGTTTTCACAAATGCGTCAATTGCCGCCGCACAAGGCTTGGTAGTCGCCGCATTATCAAGATATATCACGAGTCATTCTCTCCTAATCTCTGCTTTTTATTATAAGTGCTGTTCCGCTTGTTGCGGTGATAACGCATTTTTCGTCCGTCATAACATTGCTTACACCTCTTGACTCGCCGAAAACAAGCGTTTCACCCGAAAGAGCGTAAAAAAGCCCCTCGGTTACGACACCCTCAAGGTTGGAAAGCGGAAGAACAGACACCGTATCGCCCTTTTTTCCAGAAAGCTCAATTTTGCCACAAAAGAAATGTATTTCATTATGCTCATCAACAATAGACGCTGATACATTCATATCGTGCAGCTTTTTCAAAAGTAAAACATTCGCTATCGAATGGTCCTGTCTTGTACCGAGTACTCCAAGTAAAAGAATATTATCGGCACCTTTTTTGACCGCAAGCATTGCAGCTGCCTCTGTATCGGTTTCGTCCTTCATAACCTCAAGCTTTATTATCTCTTTTCCAATAATTTTGCTTTGTACAGAATCCATATCACCGATAGTAACATCAGGCTCAATTCCGATTTTTATAAAATGCTCCAGACCGCTGTCTGCTGCGATTATCAAATCATCTTCTCTAAGCATTGACTTCGCAAAACTATAATCGGTGATTTTACCGCCCGCAAAAATTACCGCCCGCATACAGCATTCTCCAGATTTTTGATATTTTCTTCAATATCACCCTTAAATACAGCAGTTCCTGCTACAATAACATTTGCACCGCAATCAATTACGCTTGCAATATTTTCCTTATAAATACCACCGTCAACCTGAATATCAAAATCATCGCCCATAATCTTACGAAGCTCAGAGATTTTCGGGTTGACATCTTCTATGTAGCTTTGACCGCCATAGCCTGGGTGAACGCTCATTACCAGCACCATATCAACCTTATCAAGATACGGACGAATTACATCAACCGAGGTTTCGGGACAAATGGAAATGCCGACCTTTTTACCGTGCTTTTTGATAAGCTCAATACACTCCATCGGATTTTCTGTTGCCTCTATATGAAATGTCACTCCGTCTGCACCGCTTGCGATAAAACGCTCAATATAACGTTCAGGCTGTGTTATCATCAGATGAACGTCAAAAAACAGATTTGATTGCTTTCTCAGCTTTTCATAAACCACAGTACCAAAGCTGATATTCGGCACAAATATACCGTCCATAACGTCGATATGCAGCCAAGGCACTCCTGCATTTTCGCAAAGCTTTACGTCCTCGCCAAGTCTTGTAAAATCAGCCGACAAAATTGACGGTGCAAGTTTAAATTCACTCATTTGTATAACCCTTCCTTAGTATTATCAATTCTTTTCCCATTCCTTTATAAGCTTTAGCTGTCCGTAAAGCTCCTTATAGCTCTCATACCTCGACTCTGCCGCTTTTCCGTCGCATACCAGCTGCTTGACTGCACAGTCTGGCTCGTTTATATGCGAGCAGCCTTTAAATCTGCAAGCCTGTGAAGCAGCTGAAAATTCAGGGTAAAAATCTGCAAGCTCCTTTGCTCTTACATCGCATATGTCAGAAAGTGCAAGAGAACTGAACCCTGGAGTATCAAGTATAAATGTGTCCTTGTCAATCTCAAACAGCTCAACGTGTCTTGTTGTATGTTTACCACGATTTATGCGTGAAATCTCACCCGTTTCGGCATCAAGACCTGTCAGAAGATTGAGTATGCTCGACTTACCGACACCCGAAAGTCCTGCAAAAGCTGAAATTTTTCCCTTAACAGCCGACCAAAGCTCCTCCTCGCCTATCATTTCAGCTGCAGAGGTCATAATGACAGTATAGCCTGCTGTTTTATATATATCCGCAATATCGGTTGCATTAGCAAGGTCTGTTTTGTTAATACAAATAATCGGTGTAATGCCCGACCAATGTGCTGCAACGGTTAGCTTGTCCGTCAGCATAAGGTCAGGCGACGGATTTGCTGCGGATATCACTATTACAAGATTATCAATATTAGCAACGCTCGGTCTTATCAAATATGAACGTCTGTCATATATCTTTATAATACTGCCGTCCTCAATCTCTACATCATCACCAACAGTAGGTTTAATGCCGTTTTTACGGAAAACGCCCCTCGCCTTACACTCATACATAGAGCCGTCAGCGGTCTTTACATAATAAAAACCGCCGATGCCCTTGATTATTATTCCTTTCAAATTACTTTTCCTTTCAAAATCGGATTAGAAATCAATTACTCTCTCCATCATAAACTTACCGTCAATATACACCTGAACGGTAGCGTCATTTCGTGCCTCAACAGGAATGTCGACTGTAACTTCCGATTTATTATGCTGCTTATCATAAATTGTCTTGCCGTTTGCAACAACCTTTACCTGTACAGTATCACCTGCGTCCTCGGGTATCTGGATTGAAAGAGTCTTTCTTGTCGGAGGAGGTGTTGGCGTCGGAGTAGGTGTTGGGGTGGGTGTTGGTGTAGGCTCCGCCTCAGGCTCAATGCCTATTACAACGGAAACTGTTCCGCCTTCTTCTATCTTTTCACCATCAGACGGTGACTGTGAGATGACCTTGCCCACATTATTTTCGTCCTCACGTTCTGATATACTGAGCTTTAACCCTGCCGCTGTTACGAGCTTTCTTGCAGTTTCAAGTGTTTCACCCAAAAGGTCAGGGACGTCCTTTTCCTTGTCCGTGCCTTTTGATACGTGAAGGAGAACCTCATACCCCTCCGATACCTTAACGCCCTTCTGCGGTGACTGGCTTATAACATATCCTTCCTCGACGGTTTCACTCGCTTCGTCAACACGCTTTGCCTTTAAACCAAGCTTTTCAAGCTCCTTTTGTGCGTCCTCAAAGGTCAGATTGACAAGCATAGGAACGGGTATATCACCCTCCTCGCTGCCCGAGCTTATTGTTACCTTAATTTTCTTATCAGGGTCCATATACTGATTTATGCCAGGCTCCTGATGCATAATCTGCCCTTCTTCATACTCATCGGAGGTTTCATATTCAATGCTTTCCTCATCTATTTCAAGTCCCATCTCAGAAAGCTTTGCCTCTGCCTCTTCAAGGGTCAATCCGACAATTTCAGGCACTTCAACCTGCTTTTCTCCGCCGCTCATAACCGCATTGACAATAATTCCGAGTATAATAGCAACTGCAACAGCCGCTGCTATTATAAGTCCCCGTTTATTCGATTTTTTGTTTTCAGTGTCTTTTGCAGCACGCTTGTTCCGTCTGCCTGTATAATGCAGCTCTTCGTCTGTATTTACAGAAAGCGAGCCGCCGTCAATTACAGCCTTTAAGTCGGTTACAATATCTATCGCACTCTGATAACGTGCGTGCTGCTCCTTTGAAATTGCGCGCATTGTAATTTCCGCAACATCTGTCGGAATTTCGGGATTTATGATACGGCAGGAGGTCGGTGTATCGTTAAGCTTCATCATTGCAATAGAAACGGGATTTTCACCGTCAAAAGGTACTCTACCCGTGAGCATCTCATAAAGCACAACACCGAGCGAATATATGTCACTTCTTCCGTCAACATATCCGCCCCTTGCCTGTTCGGGTGAAATGTAGCGTACAGACCCCATAGTTTCCTTGCCTGTAACCATTGTATCGCTCGTAACTGCTCTTGCAATGCCAAAATCAGCAACCTTTACGGTATGGTCTTTTGTGATGAGTATATTATGCGGCTTGATATCACGGTGCACTATGTTATTCTCGTGCGCACATTGGAGTGCAAGTCCGATTTGCATAGCAAACTCGCACGCTTCTTTCCAATCAAGCGAGCCTTTCCTGCTTATATATTCTTTCAGTGTAATTCCGTCAACAAGCTCCATTACAATATAATTCGAGCCGTTTTCCTCGCCGACATCGTAAATTCCGACAATATTATGATGCGACAGCTTCGCAGTGGACATAGACTCGCTTTTGAAACGCTTTAAAATTTCCTCATCGTTATTCAGCGAATCCTTGAGCATTTTTACAGCAACAAAACGGTTTAAAACTCTGCATCTTGCCTTATATACAGCAGCCATACCGCCTACGCCTATTACCTCAAGTATTTCATATCTTCCGTCAAGAACAGTACCAACAAGATGTTCTGCGTTCATTTAATAATCCCCTTTCCATTATACATCGAAAACCACACAGGTTATATTATCCGCTCCGCCCTTTTGATTTGCAAGCTTTACAAGCTCTGCGGCGGCTGTTTCAAAATCGTCATTATGCGTGACTATATCCAAAATCTGCTCGTCGGACACAAGATTTGTCAGACCGTCGCTGCAAATCACAACAATCTCGCCGTCGTAGCTGTTAATGAGAATATCCGTTTTTACAAATTCCTCCGTACCGAGTGCACGGGTTATGTAATTTTTCTGCGGATGATTTTTTGCATTTTCGGGGCTTATTTCGCCAAGCTCGACAAGCTCCTCAACAAATGAATGGTCACGGGTAACCTGCTTGATTGTACCGTTTTTAACGGTATAAACACGGCTATCGCCTACATTTGCTGTTATAAGCTTACCTGCAAATACAAATGCTGCCGCTGCTGTTGTACCCATACCCGTAGTATTTTGCTCTACCCTGCTCTTTCTGTAAATTTCTTCATTTGCATACAAAATCGAACGGCGGACAAGCTCACCAAGCTCAACATAGTCCATATTCGGGTCAAAGCCGTCCATTATACCCGATTTCACAAGCTCTGCCGCCATTTTCGAGGCAACCTCACCTGCGTTATGACCGCCCATACCGTCGGCAACCATACCTCCGACAAGACGCTCGTTTCGGTAGATAAAATAGCTGTCCTCGTTAAGCTTGCGGTATCTTCCGATATCGGTTTTTGCTCCTATTCTCAAATCAAATCACCTCACAATTATGTATAGTGTTATTTTTCGGAGTCCATAAGCTTTTTCCTTAACTGACCGCAGGAGGCACTTATATCACTGCCCAGCTCACGCCTTACGGTCGCATTTATACCAAGAGAGATTAAAGTATTTGTAAACATTTCAATCTGCTCCTTTGTTCCCTTTTCAAACCCACGCTCCTTCACCTTATTAACAGGTATCAGGTTGACGTGGCAAAGCATACCTTTCAGCAAAGAGGCAAGCTCCTTTGCATTTTCTTTTGAATCGTTGACGCCCGAAATCAGCGAGTATTCAAAGCTGATACGTCTTGTGGTTTCACAAATATAAGCCTTACAAGCTGTTATAAGCTCCGATATATTATAGCGTCTGTTAATCGGCATTATGCTGTTTCGTATATCGTCATTCGGTGCGTGAAGCGATACGGAAAGCGTTATCGGCAGTTTTTCCTTTGCAAGCTCGTATATTTTGTCAACTACTCCGCAGGTTGATAATGATATATGTCTGTAACCGATATTAAGTCCTTCGGGGTGGTTGACGTTATGCAGGAATTTTATGACATTATCATAATTATCAAGAGGCTCGCCAATGCCCATCATTACTATATTGCTTATTCTCTCACCAATATCCTTTTGGGCAAATATAACCTGATTAAGTATTTCTCCCGCTGAAAGCGAGCGATAAAGTCCGCCTATTGTCGAAGCACAAAAGGCACAGCCCATTCGGCAGCCAACCTGCGAGGATATACAAATGGAAATTCCGTGCTTATAATACATAACAACGCTTTCTATGCAGTTGCCGTCAGGAAGCTCAAAGAGATATTTTGTTGTCTTATCGAGCTTTGAGACATACTTTTCACGGATTTTCAGCGTGGATACGAATGAAAACTGAGAAAGCTTTTCCCTTGTCTTCTTTGATATATCGGTCATCTCGTCAAAGGCTTCCACACCCTTGTGCAGCCATGAAAAAATCTGCTTTGTACGAAATTTCGGCTCACCGATTGACGCAATCAGCTCGCCAAGCTCATCATATGATAAGTCTTTTAAATCTACCATAATCAACACCTTCTAAGTTTTGCGATAAAAAATCCGTCACAATCGATAACATCAGGTAACACGGTCATAATACCTGTTCTATCCTCATAAAACCCTTGCGGCAAAAGCTCTTGAAAGCCTACAAGCTCAAAGCCCTCATTGCGTTCAAGGAATTTTTCGATTACCTCTTCATTTTCACGTCGGTAAAGCGTACAGGTTGAATAAACCAGCTCACCGCCTATTTTTAAGTACTTGGCACCGTTTTCCAATATTGCAAGCTGTATATCGAAAAGTTCTTCGTTATCGGTTTTATATTTCAGCTCAGGCTTTCGTCTTGCAATGCCAAGTCCCGAACACGGTACATCTGCAAGCACCTTATCCGCCCAGCCTTCAAGCTCGCTGTTAAAAACCGTCGCATCAGCAACATCGGCTTTTATTATATCAATCCCAAGCCGTTTTGCATTCCTTCTGATAAGCTCTGCTCTGTGAGCGTGTATGTCAAAGGCTAAAATCTCGCCCTTATTCTCCATCAATTCGGCAATATAGGTTGTCTTGCCACCCGGTGCGGCACAAAGGTCGATTATTCTCTCTTCCTTTTTCGGAGCAAGAACTCTGCACGCAACCATAGGCGACAAATCCTGAACAGTGAAATATCCCTTATCAAATTCGACGCTGTCGGCAATATCAAGCTGTTTCACATAAACCGCATCGTCAAGATAAGGTGTCAGCTCACCGCCGAGCCTTGCCGCAAGCTCATCGGGTTTGATTTTGAGAGCATTTGCTCTTACCGTCATTTTCGGTTCTTTATTAGGTGCTGACATAATCGCAGCCGCTCTGTCACCGTAGTCGGCGACAAGACGTGCAGTATTCTCATCAGCAAAGGACTCTTTGACCGCCAAATCATCGGGGATTTTTATATCTGTACGTGCAGCGTTTCTCAAAAGTCCGTTGACATACCCTGCAGATGCAGAATGTCCGAATCGTCTTGCAAGACGCACGCTTTCGTTTACTGCCGCACTTTCAGGGATTTTGTTCATAAATTTTAGCTGATAAAGTCCCATTCGCAAAATCAGCAATATATATTTTGACAGCTTTTTAAGCTTAATCTTTGACAAGCCTGATATCATATAATCGAGCGTTCTCTGCTTTGAAAGTACACCGTAAACCAGTGCCGAAGTCAAAGCACGGTCACGACCGTCAAGATTTGATTTCGCAAGTATATTTTTTAGTGCAATATTTGAATACGCACCCTCAAATTCAATTTCATAAAGTGCCGCAAGTGCAGCCTCTCGTGCAGTTTTCATTTAATCTCTCCGTCTGTTCGCCAAAAGCAGCAGTCTGAAAAGCTGTAATGCAGAAGCAGCAACAGCCGCAACATACGTCATCGCAGCAGCTCTTAGAACCTTTCTTGCACCCGAAAGCTCCTCTCCCTCAAGCATACCGCTTGTGTTGAGAATTGACAATGCACGTTTTGACGCATTAAGCTCTACGGGCAGGGTTATAAGCTGAAACACGAGTGATGCTGAAAAGAGTATAATTCCGATTAACGTAAGACCAAAAAAGTCAAGCAGTAATCCGATTAAGAATATGGGCATCGAAAGAGATGTGCTGATATTCACAAGCGGTACAATCGCATTCCGTGCCTTAATCGGCTTGTAGCCTATTGCGTGCTGTACAGCGTGACCTGCCTCGTGTGCCGCAACACCGATTGCCGCAACAGAATTATCTGCATAGGTCGCATCGGAAAGTCTTATCACATTGGCTTTCGGGTCAAAGTGGTCATTAAGGTTACCCGAAATATGCTCTACCCTTACATTTGAAAGTCCGTTACCGTCCAAAATTCTCCGTGCCGCATCTGCTCCCGTTATACCTCTTGAAGAACGTACCTTGTTGTATTTTGCAAAAGTTGCATTTACACCGAATGAAGCAAATGCCGACAGTGCAAAAGCAATCAATACGAGTATATATGTTGAGTCAAAATAATAGTAAAAAGGCATAATATTTCCCATTCCTTTCAGATTTTATCCTAAAACTACGCCGAGTTCTATATCATTTCCCCTAATATAATCGCATACCCTCATTGTCTTTTTGCCTGGAAAGCGAATCTCACTTACAATAACCGCACCGTCACCCGTCTTTACGGTCATACCTGCCTTTGAAACATCGAGTATTTCACCCGATACACCTTTTTCGCAATCTATTGCCGAAGCTTTCAGTATCTTGACAGCTTCACCCTTATAATAAGTATAAGCTATCGGTGCAGGATTCATTCCTCTTATAAGATTACAAATCTCACGTGAAGATTTTGTCCAGTCGATATGTGCCTCTTCCTTGGTAATCATTTCGGCATAAACCGTATCGCCGCTTTGCGGAACAGGTGTGATATTCTCAATATTCGGAATAACCTCACAGAGAAGCTCCGCCCCGTCTTTTGTCATACGGTCAAATAGCTCGCCAGCGGTTTCATTCTCACCGATTGTTAATATCCTCTCGGCAAGAATATCGCCCGTATCAAGTCCCTCGTCCATCAGCATAACCGTTGCCGCAGTTTCTGTGTCGCCGTTAATAACTGCTCGCTGAATAGGTGCTGCACCACGGTATTTCGGCAGCTTTGATGCGTGCATATTGATACAGCCGAGTCTTGGATAATCAAGCACATACTTAGGCAAAATGCGTCCGTAGGCAACGACCACTATAAGGTCAGGAGCAAGCTCCGCAAGCACATCAGCAAGCTCACCGTTTTTCAGTGTTTCGGGCTGAAATACAGGGATATTATGTGCATTTGCAACCACCTTCACTTCAGTAGGTACTGTTTTATGACCTCTGCCCTTGGGTTTATCTGTTCTTGTGACAACACCAACAATATTGAATTTTTCCGCAATCAGCCTTTCAAGACAGCCTGCTGCGATGTCGGGTGTACCCATAAACAGTATTCTCAAAGCAATCAGCTCCTAATCCAAAAATTTTGTTACTCTCTCCAAAAACAGCTTGCCGTCGAGATGTTCAAGCTCATGGCAAAGTGCTCTTGCAAGTAAATCCTCGCCTGTTACAGTAATTTTCTCACCGTTGCGGTCATATGCCTCGACCGTAACCTTCTGTGGTCTTTCCACCTCGCCGAACACTCCGGGGACGCTAAGACAGCCCTCCGAGCCGTTTTGTGTACCCTCGCTTGCAACCAAAACAGGATTGACAAGCTCGATTTTACCCTCGCCGATATCAATGACAACAACACGCTTTAATATGCCGACCTGCGGTGCTGCAAGTCCTACACCGTCTTTTCTTTGCATAGTATCATACATATCGTCGAGCAAAATCCCAAGTCTTTTATCAAAGACTATAACCTCCTTACAGCTCTTTTCTAGAATTTCGTCGCCTTTTGTTCTGATTTCACGCAACGCCATCAGATATCTGCCTCCTTAAAATATTGTATTCGGGTTTATATCAGTTACAATTGTAACATCATCAAAGTTTTTATTCTTACGGCAAAATGCTGTTGCTTCGGCAAGATGCTCGGTCATATTTGTACCTCGCCTTGTCTTGATAATCAGCTGCCATCTGTATTTGTTCTTAATTTTTGAAATCGATGCTCTTATAGGACCTATAAGCCGTGCCTTTCCCTTTAGTCTGTCGTTAGCGGAAATTGCCCGTGCAAAGCGTTTTGCACATTCTGATACCAACGCTTCGTTTATGCCCGCAAAGCCCACCGAAATAATATCGCAAAACGGCGGATAATTCATTGCGTGCCTCATTTTAATCTCACCGTTATAAAAATCAAGATAGTTATGTCTTGATGCAAGCACAACCGCAGGGTGTTCGGGCGAGTAGGTCTGAATTACAGCTCTGCCAAGCTTTTCTGCTCTGCCTGCCCTTCCCGTAACCTGTTCCATCAGGTCAAAGGTACGCTCACTTGCACGGAAATCATCTGCAAAAAGCGAGGTATCGGCCGAAATAACTCCGACAAGCGTTACATTGGGAAAATCAAGACCTTTTGCAACCATTTGCGTTCCTATCAGAATATCTGCTCCGCTTCGCTCAAATTCATTCAAAATCCGTTCGTGACCGCCTTTACCACCTGTCGTATCGTTATCCATACGCATAACCTTTGCGTCGGGAAAAATACTCTTTATTTCCTCCTCAACCTTTTGAGTACCGCCGCCGAAATAGCGTATATACGAGCCGCCGCACTCGGGACATACCTTATAATTCTTTATCGTATGACCGCAGTAATGACAACGGAGCGTGTCGCTGAACTTGTGATATGTCAGCGAAATACTACAGTTTGGACACTGTGCAACAAAGCCACAGCTGCGACAGGATACAAAGGTTGAAAACCCTCGACGGTTAAGAAACAGTATGGTTTGCTCACCGACCGAAAGATTTTTTTCAATTTCAGCTTTTAGGCACTCCGACAAAATCGAGCGGTTACCCCTTGCAAGCTCCTCTCTCATATCAACAACAGTTACCTCTGGCATACCCTTGTCGCTGATGCGATTTTTGATTTCAAGCAGCTCGGTTTTACCAGAAAGTGCGTCATAATAGCTTTCAAGCTTCGGGGTTGCCGATGCCTTAATTAGTACAGCACCGTACTGTTTAGCACGAAAGAGTGCTACCTCGTGTGTATTATAACGAGGCTGCATTTCCGATTTATAGCTTTGTTCGTGCTCCTCGTCAATAATTATCATACCAATATTGTCAAAGGGTGCAAAAACCGCCGAGCGTGCACCTATTACAATATCAGCCTTATTATCTCTTATTCTGCACCACTCATCATATCTTTCGCCAAGCGAAAGTCCGCTGTGAAGTACTGCAATACGCTCGCCGAACCGCGCAGAAAATCTTGACACCATCTGCGGTGTAAGAGAAATTTCAGGTACGAGCATTATTGCTTTTCTGCCTGTTTCTATACAGCGTTCAATAGCGTGAAGAAATACCTCGGTTTTTCCCGAGCCTGTCACACCGTGAAGCAGAAACTGACCGAAGCCTTGACCAAATTTCGCTGATATAGCGGAAAATGCCGCCTTCTGCTCTGCCGTTAACGTTTTCTTTTCATCACGCTCTGTATGCTTTACAGGATTACGCATAACCTGCACATCGCAGGTTGCAACAAGACCTTTTCTTTCCAAAGCGCGTATCGCAGCATATGAGCCGTCCGAAAAGCGTACCAAATCAGCAAGCGAAACCCTATCTGCAGTCGACAGAATATCAATCATACGAGCCTGAACAGGTGCTCGGTTTTGCAGCTGTTTAAGCGTTTCGGCAAGCTTTTCCTGCTCAACAAGTGAATAAGCTACACGAACAAAGGAGCTTTTAACCTCACGTCGGTCACGGTAGCTGCGTTTTAAGATGCCTTCCGAAACCAATGTCTTGATTTTTGACGTCATATCTGTTTCAAAACAGGACAATAGCTCGTTAATCTCGCACTCACCGCCACGGCTTGAAAGCACCTTCGCAAGCTCACTGTCAGCATTTTCGTCCGCAAGCTCAATCCATTCTTCAGGCTTATTAACGCTGCCTCTCGGTACTACGGTTTTAATCACATCACAGTAGGTACAGACGCATCTGTCACGCAGCCATTTTATAAGCTCAAGCATATTCTCGTCAAAAGCTCGGTCATAGACAGCCGAAACGCTCTTGAGACGTTTTGCATTTGACCTTGTTTTTATTCCGAAAACATATGCCTCAACCTCACGGTTGCCTGTACCAAAGGGCACTTTAAGACGTGAGCCTATTTTTATTTCTTCCTCCAGTTCCTCGGGAACAAAATAATCATAGAGCATATCGGGTGCTTTGGTACTGTGATTTACAATTACCTTGACAACCATTAAGCCTCAACAGCTTCCGTTTCCTCTGTGATTTCCTCGTCCTTCACCTTAGTGTAGCCGACTTTACCAGCCTCAATCTCTGCAACTGCAAGAGAAACAGCCTTTTTCGAGTCTGCCTCTGCCAAGCCTTCGCCGCTTTCGCCAATCATTCTTGCACGCTTTGCAGCCATAGTTACAAGAATGTATCTGCAGCCGTCCTCTACGCATTTTTCAAGTGTACTGATACCTGGTTTAATAATCATTTTTATACTTCCTTTCCTAATTCATCAAATAATTTATATACCTTATTTTTCATATTTACAACGCTTGTCATTATTGCCGAAATTTCGTCGACACATTCTGCCAAATCGTCGTTTTCAACTATGTAATTATACTTTGCAGCCTGTTCAAGCTCCCACGCTGCTGCGTCAAGACGCTCTTTTATCTGCTCATCTGTTTCTCTGCCTCTTGTGACAAGTCTTTCTCTTAAGACCTTCATAGACGGCGGAAGAATGAATATCAAGGTTGCCTCGGGCATTTTCTCTTTAACAATGAACGCACCCTGCGGCTCGATTTCCAAAATCACATTCCGACCTTCAGCGAGCGTTTTCTCAACAGCTGCCTTCGGTGTTCCGTAATAATTGCCGTTATAGCTTGCCCACTCGAGCATCTCGCCGTCGGCAATCAGCTTTTCAAACTCTGTTTTGGTAAGAAAATGATACGTTTCACCATCTACCTCGTTAAGACGTCTGTCACGGGTTGTCGCCGATACGGACAAGAACACATTTCCTTGTCTTATAAGCTCACTGCAAACCGTTCCCTTGCCCGTTCCTGAAGGACCTGAAATTATAAACAAAGCACCCTTACTCATAATCCTCTGTAAGCTCCTCCGTTTCATTAAGTCTGTGCGAAACTGTCTCTGGCAATAGTGATGACAGTATGATATGCCCCGAATCGGTCACAAGTACAGCTCTGGTACGTCTGCCGTAGGTGGCGTTTATCATCATACCCTTATCCTCCGCCTCGCGGATAATTCGCTTAATCGGCGCAGATTCAGGACTTACCACAGCAATAATACGCCCTGCCGCAACCATATTACCAAAGCCTATATTTATCAGCTTCATAATACCACCGCCTTACTCAATATTCTGAACTTGCTCACGAAGCTTTTCTGTTTCGCCCTTCAAGTCTACAACATAGCGGGCAATTTCGATATCGTTTGCCTTTGAGCCTGTTGTGTTAATTTCACGGTTAATTTCCTGAATGAGAAAATCAAGACGTCTGCCTGCCGGCTCGTCTGCGGAAATTATCTTATAAAATTCGTCAAAATGACTGCAAAGGCGTACCGTTTCCTCATTAACGGCAACCTTATCGGCAAAAATTGCAACCTCAGTAAGAACTCTTGCCTCGTCAACCTCTTTTCCGTCGAGAATCTCTTTTATTTTATTGTAAAGCTTTGTCTGATATTCGCTGACAGTTTCGGGAGAACGTGCCTCAATTTTTGCCGCAACCGTTTTCATATACTCAATTCTTGCGGTAAGGTCTGCAAGTATTCTTTCTCCCTCACGAAGCCGCATTGAACTGAATTCCTCCAAGGCTGAGGTTACTACGTTGCTAACTGCCTCCCAAAGCTTGTCCTCGTCCTCATCAAGACGCTCGGCACGGAATATATCAGGAAATCTCGCAACACCCATAACCGAAATATCGTCACGAAGACCGAATTCATCACGAAGTTCCTTTAAAGCTTCTATATAGCTTTTTGCAAGTTCCTTGTTTGCAACGATTTCCTTGTCCGAATCTTCAA
>JAFULX010000013.1 GCA_017483065.1 Clostridia bacterium
ATCACACACGCCTTGCCCTGCTCGTGGGCATAGCCTGCAAGTTTTGTGTCCTGCTCGGTCACACCCTCGTTTGCGTCAAGCATAATCACGCACACATCGGAGCGGTCAACGGCGGCAAGCGAGCGGACAACGCTGTAACGCTCAACCACCTCGTCAATTTTGCCTCTTTTCCGCATACCTGCGGTATCAATCAGCGTGTATTTAACGCCGTCCTTTTCGTAAGATGAGTCGATTGCGTCACGGGTTGTACCCGCAATATTCGATACAATAACCCTGTCCTCGCCCAAAATTCGGTTTATAAGGCTTGATTTGCCTGCATTCGGTCTGCCGATTACGGCAATTTTTATCGAATTGTCCTCCTCGGAGGTGTCCTTGTCGTCGGGGAACTGCTCGCAAACTGCGTCCAACAGGTCGCCTACACCAAGTCCGTGTGTTGACGAAATCGCAATCGGGTCGCCAAGTCCGAGGTTATAAAACTCGTAAAACTCCATCGGCGGCTCGCCTACCGAGTCCGATTTGTTAACTGCAAGCACGATTTTCTTCTGTGCTTTAAGCATCATTGCAGCAACGTCCATATCGTTTGCGGTCACACCGTCGTGCAGATTTGTCATCAGTATTACCACGTCCGCCATATCAACGGCAAGCTCTGCCTGACGACGCATCTGCAAAAGAATTTCATCGTTCGAGTGCGGCTCGATACCGCCCGTATCAATCAGGGTAAAGCTCTTGTCAAGCCACGTAACATCGGCATAAACACGGTCACGTGTAACGCCGGGGGTGTCCTCGACAATGCTTATTCGCCGCCCTGCAATCTTGTTAAATAGTGTAGACTTTCCGACGTTCGGTCTGCCTACTATGGCAACTATCGGTTTCATTTATATAATCAGTCCTTTCTCCAAGAGTTAAAATTCAAGCTCTGTACCGAGTACCGCCTCGCAGAACAAATATCCGTCATTCGGTACGGGTGTTATTTTAATATCAAGCGTTTTGCTAAGCTCATCTAAGCTGATATTGTCGAGGAATACGTCCTCGCCGTCACGGAGCATGCTGTCAGGGATTAAAAGCTCGTCATACTGTGATATGTTTTCTAAAGTTTTGACAATATCGCATGCACATACAAGTCCTGCTACATTCACACCGCCACCGAAAAAATCGTTTTTCACCGCATAAACCTCAATTGAAACACCCTTAACTTTTTCACAAATTCGTTCGGTAAGTCTTTTTATAAATGGAGCGGCAAGCTCGCCCGTTGCAATGGCGATTTTTCTGCTGTAATCACGCTTTGGAATACGTCCGATTGCGTCGTCAAATTCCTCCTGCATTGATGCGATAAGTCCGACGCCGTTCTCAATCTGCGGAAATCCCTCGTACTCCTCGGCTGTCGGTACGGGAAGCCCTGCATTTAAGTAAAATTCGTCGGAGAGATATACAAACCTTGTGCCGTGCTCTTTCAGAATACGCTGTTGATGTGCTTCAACCTGACGCACAACCTCAAGAGAGCTTTCCTTATTAAATGGCGTTAACCTGCAAAGTCCCTCACGGTGTGCGGTAAGACCGACAGGCACTACCGACAGACTCACGGTATAGGGCAAAAGCAATGACAGGTCTGTAATGGTGCGGTCAAGCTCGGCTTTGTCGTTGAAGTCGGGACAAAGCACAATCTGACAGTTCATATAAAGTCCCGCATCAGCGAATTTCTTCATTCGGGAAAAGATATTGCCTGCAAAACGGTTTGAAAGCATCTTGACACGAAGCTCGGGATTGGTGGTATGCACCGAAATATTTATCGGCGACACCCTCATTCTGATAAGCCTGTCAATATCCTCCTACGACATATTCGTGAGCGTGACGTAATTGCCCTGCAAAAAGGACAGCCGTGCGTCGTCGTCCTTGAAATATACCGTTTCACGCATACCCTTGGGCAACTGGTCGATAAAGCAGAAAATACACTTGTTCCGACAGCTTTGTGCCTTGTCGATAAGTCCCTCACGGAACTCGATGCCCAAATCCTCGTAATCGTTTTCGATAGTGATAATCTCAACCGAGCCGTCACGTTTTTCAATCTCAAGCTCCACCTCATACTCCGAGATGAGATATCTGTATTCAAGAATATCAAGAGGCTCTTCGTCGTTTATCTTCAAAAGCACGTCGCCAGACTCGATACCTGCCTCGGCAGCGAGAGAGTGCGGCTCGACATATTCAATTGTCCTGTCACAGCTGTGCATTTTCCAAAAAGCCTCCTTTTACATAATATTCCATTCTATATTTTCTCATAAATTGGCGTAAATATCAAGTCATTTTGATAAAAATTAAAAAAATAGTAAATATTGACTATAAATACCGTCTGTGATAATATGTAAAATAAGGGGGAATACATGATGAAAAAAGTCTTTTTGCTTATAGTGCTTCTGTTGACTGCTTGCGGCAGTAATACCGAGCCTGTACCGACTCCGCCGCCCGAGCCTAAGGTCGAAAGGGTGAGCTTTGTCGGCTGCGGTGACAATATAATTTACAAGGGTAACACGGGCGAGGCAAAGGCACTTGCCGCAAATGGCAGGGAATATGATTTCAGACCGATGTACTCGGAGGTGCGTGAGCTTGTCGAGGGTGCAGACGTGGCATTTATCAATCAGGAAACGCTGATGTGCGGCGAGGGGTATGAGGTGAGCTATTATCCTATGTTCAATAGTCCTCAGCAGGTCGGCTTTGACCTTCTTGAGGTCGGGTACGATGTGGTGAATATTGCGAATAATCATATGCTCGATAAGGGTGCGGGCGGACTTTTGAAAACCATAGAATTCTGGAAGGCACAGCCGTCATTGATGATTGGCGGCTATGAGAACGAGGCGGACTATAACGAGCCGAGGGTTTTGGAGAAAAACGGCATAAAAATCGCATTTTTGTCCTACACCTACGGTACGAACGGTATGATGCTCCCCGAAGGCTCTCAATTGAAAATCCCCTACATTGATGATGCCGATATTGCAGGTGATATAGAGCGTGCAAAGGCGGTTTCCGACTTTACAATCGTATCGGTGCATTGGGGCGAGGAGGGTGCGTTCACACCGAACGATGAGCAAAAGAAAACTGCACAGCTTATTGCTGACAGCGGTGCGGACGTAATTTTAGGTCATCATCCGCACGTTATACAGCCTGTCGAATGGATAGAGGGTGCAAGCGGTACAAGAACGCTGTGCGTCTACTCACTCGGCAATTTTGCCGCAGAACAGGCATATGATTATAATATGGTCGGCGGTATGATACAATTTGATATTGTACAGACAGATGACCAAAAAGCGAGCCTTGAAAATGTGGTGTTCAATCCGACCGTTTTCCACTTTAATGCGAAATTCAGAAATAATAAGGTCTACCTTATGCAAAACTATACCGCAGAGCTTGCGGCAAAGCACGGAGTTAAAACCTATTACAAAAATCCGCTCTCCTATGACGGACTTGTGGCATATGCAAAAAATACCGTTTCGGCAGAGTTTCTCCCCGACGGATTTTGAGAATAAAAGCAAAACGGAGGTGTGATATACACATCTCCGTTTTAAAGTTCTTAGTTCATCATAGCGGCAAGGCGGACATTTACCTCGTTGAGAAATTCCTCGGTGTCAACCTTGGTCTTGTTTTCGAGGGTTGACAAGGCTGCCAAATCGCCTGTCATAACGCCCTCCTCAATTGTCTGAATTGTAGCCTTTTCAAGCTTTTCGGCAAAATCAACAAGCTCCGAAAGTCCGTCAAGCTCGCCCCTCTTTTTGAGTGCACCCGACCACGCAAAGATTGTTGCGACAGAGTTTGTCGAGGTTTTCTCACCCTTTAAGTGCTTGTAGTAATGACGCTGAACGGTACCGTGTGCAGCCTCGTACTCGTAGATGCCGTCAGGTGAAACAAGCACAGAGGTCATCATTGCGAGCGAGCCGTAAGCGGTGGCAACCATATCGGACATAACGTCACCGTCATAGTTCTTGCACGCCCAGATGTAACCGCCGTTTGAGCGGATAACACGTGCAACTGCATCGTCAATGAGCGTATAGAAATATTCTATGCCAGCATTATCGAATTTTTCCTTATATTCATTATCGAAAATTTCCTGAAAAATATCCTTGAAACGGTGGTCATATTTCTTGGAGATGGTATCCTTTGTCGCAAACCATACGTCCTGTTTTTGGTCGAGTGCGAAATTGAAGCACGCACGGGCAAAGCTTGCAATCGACTCGTCACGGTTATGCAGTCCCTGAATGATACCGCCGTCCTTGAAATCGTGGATAAGCTCGCGCACCTCGTTGCCGTCGGCATCTGTGAGGACAAGCTCTGCCTTAGAGCCTTTCGGTGCAGTCATTTCAACATTCTTGTAAACGTCGCCGTATGCGTGACGTGCAATTGTAATCGGCTTTGTCCACGTTGGGATATATGGTGTGATACCCTTGACAAGAATAGGTGTACGGAAAACCGTGCCGTCAAGAATAGCACGGATAGTACCGTTGGGCGATTTCCACATCTGCTTGAGGTTGTACTCGGGCATTCTTGCGGCATTCGGTGTGATTGTAGCACACTTAACGGCAACACCGTATTTCTTGGTCGCCTCGGCACTGTCAAAAGTAACCTTATCGTCCGTTTCGTTTCTGTGAACGAGTCCGAGGTCATAGTACTCTGTTTTGAGGTCGATATACGGCAAAAGCAGAATATCCTTTATCATCTGCCAGATAATTCTGGTCATTTCGTCGCCGTCCATCTCAACGAGCGGCGTTTTCATCTGTATCTTTGACATTGTGTGTATCTCCTTCTTATATCTTTATGAACGGAGAAAAATTGTGCAGATTACCGCCCGAAAAGTTGACGGTGTGCGAGTGTACCCCAAGGCTTTTCGGGTGGTGAGATACGCAATTTTAACCGTTCATTTTGGTGTAGTTTAATAGTCCGCCTGCATAAAGCATTTCCTTTTGACGCTCCGAAACGGCAATATTCACGGTAAAGCTTGTACCCTTGGTCTTGTTTGTAACAGAAAGGGTATCGCCTGCCTTGAGCTGTACGGCAACATTCTTTATTTCAAGCACGTCATTTGCGTCAATGCTGTCATAATCTGCCTCATTTGCAAAGGTCAGCGGCAGAATACCTGCATTGACAAGGTTTGCCATATGAATACGTGCAAAGCTCTTTGTAATAACCGCCTTAACACCGAGATAGAGCGGGGCGAGTGCTGCGTGCTCTCTTGACGAACCCTGACCATAGTTTGAGCCGCCGATTACGATTGATTTGCCCATTTCCAAAGCACGCTTGGGGAAGCTCTCGTCGCAGACAGCGAAGCAATGCTCGGAAATCTTGGGTATATTCGAGCGGAGCGGAAGAATTTTCGCACCTGCGGGCATAATGTGGTCTGTGGTGATGTTATCGCCGACCTTGAGGCTTACACCTGCCTCGATTGTTTCTGCCAAAGGCTCTGCCACGGGGAAGGGCTTAATGTTCGGACCACGGAGTACCTCCACGCTGTCCATTTCACTCTCGGATACGGGCGGAACTATCATATTATCATTGATTGTGAATACCTCGGGCAGCTTGAACTCGGGCATTTCACCCAAATCTCTCGGGTCGGTCAGCACGCCTGCAAGAGCAGATGCTGCCGCCATTTCGGGCGATACGAGATAAATCTGACCGTCCTTTGTACCCGAACGACCCTCGAAGTTACGGTTAAAGGTACGCAGTGAAATACCTTTTGAATTGGGTGACTGTCCCATACCGATACACGGACCGCACGCACTCTCTAGTATTCTCGCACCTGCGTCAATCATAATTGACAATGCACCGTTTTCGGCAAGCATATTCAAAACCTGCTTTGAACCTGGTGCAATTGAAAGGGAAACGTCGGGGTGTACGGTTTTACCCTTTAAGATATGTGCAACCTTCATCATATCAAGAAGTGACGAGTTTGTACACGAGCCGATGCAGACCTGATCAATCTTCATATTGCCGATTTCGGCAACTGATTTTACATTATCGGGTGAATGAGGACAAGCCGCAAGCGGTACAAGCTCGGAAAGGTTAATCTCAATTTCTTCGTCATATACAGCGTCGGGGTCGGCTGACAGCGGAGTGTATGCGTCCTCTCTGTCCTGTGCCTTCAAAAACTGTCTTGTAATTTCGTCGGACGGGAAGATGGAGGTTGTCGCACCAAGCTCTGCACCCATATTTGTGATAGTTGCACGCTCGGGAACAGAAAGTGTCTTTACACCCTCGCCGCAGTACTCGATAACCTTGCCCACGCCGCCTTTAACAGACAAACGCTTCAATACCTCAAGTATAACGTCCTTTGCGGCAACCCACGGTGAAAGCTTGCCTGTAAGATTTACTTTTACAACCTTGGGACAGGTGATGTAATATGCACCGCCGCCCATAGCAACTGCAACGTCCATACCGCCTGCACCTATGGCAATCATACCGATACCGCCGCCTGTCGGTGTGTGTGAGTCTGAGCCGATAAGCGTTTTACCGGGTATTCCGAAACGCTCGAGGTGTACCTGATGGCAGATACCGTTACCAGGGCGTGAGAAATAAATGCCGTGCTTCTTGCAGACAGAGCCGATAAAACGGTGGTCGTCTGCATTCTCAAAGCCAGATTGCAGTGTGTTGTGGTCGATATATGCAACAGAACGCTCGGTCTTGACACGGGGTACGCCCATCGCCTCAAATTCGAGGTATGCCATAGTACCCGTTGCGTCCTGAGTAAGCGTCTGGTCAATTCTTATGCCTATTTCGCTTCCTTTTTCCATAACACCGTCAACAAGGTGTGCCGACAGTATTTTTTCAGTAAGAGTCATTCCCATACCAATATTCCTCCCATTGTATCTTTATACTATATATTGTATAATCTTACAGCCGATTTGTCAAGAGCGAAGCGGACATTTCACAAAAGATTTCGGACAGCATATTATGATTACAGAAAACAGAATGGAGGATTATTATGTATGCGATAGCAATAGCTGTGATGTCGGTTTTTGCGGTCTGGGGTGTTATGTGCATTCTTCGTGATGTGTGTGAAAGACTGCTTTCGGGCGGTAAGTGCGACCGTGTTATTATATATGTAAAAAGTGATGCCGAGCGTGTTGAGGGAGTGGTACGTTCTTTGATGCTCAAAAATCCCACCGCCGAAATTGTCGTTGCGGACGAAGGCTGCGCCGATGAGCTTCGCAGTATAGTTGATAAGCTCTGTCGTGACTATGCGTGCGTGCATATAGGAAAGCTTGACTAAAAAAGCTTTGTGTATTTTGTGTGAAATTTTTGCGAATAAACAGTTGCAAGTTTTGTTGAAATATGATAAAATAAAGCGAATATTATTATTTGGGGGAGAAGAGATGAGGAAAAGAATATTCGCTCTTTTTGCGGCAATAGTCGTTCTTTGCGTTAATACGGGAGTTTTGGCGACCAGCCTGTACCCGACCTATGAGGGTGCGAACACAAATGATGTTGCACCGACCAAAAGAGTCAACATTGTATGGGAGAATATTGAGGAGGAAAAAACGCTTGAGCGGTTGATTGATATAATCCAATTTGCGACCTTTTCCGAGGACAGTACCGTATGGCTTTATCCGATTGCGGGGGACAAGCCTCCCATTGAGGTGAAGCCTACCGAGGAGTGCGTGAACACACTTCTTACCGAGTATTCAAAGCCGAGCATTGCCCTAAAGGAGGGAAATATCCTTCAGACTGCGGCAGACGATTTGAACAGCGATATCTCGGTTACCGATAAGAGATTGATTTTGTTTGTGTATGAGTTGGAAAGCAAGTCGGATTATTATTCCAATAGTGCGGTCAGCAATACTGTTGAGGCAAATTCAGGAATTATTTTTACACAATATACAACCTATGGTACGGACGGCTACATTTCTACCAATGCTCTTAATGTGAAAGATCCGTCGACTTCTTTTTTATCGCAGGAGCTTGAATGGTATGGCTATGAGCGGTGCGACTCCGATTATGATAAAAAAACAGGTACGGTTACGATAGGTAAGGGCGGTGCCGACGATAATATATACATAATAGTTTCGGCGGCAAAGTCGGAATATCTGTATATCAGCGGTTATATGCAA
>JAFULX010000146.1 GCA_017483065.1 Clostridia bacterium
GAAAAAGAAGGTGCGGCAGAGGCAGGAATACTCTCTATGGCAGAGCCAGTTACAAGCATTATTCTTGGCATAACCCTGCTCGGCGAGCAGTTGACAATCCTTGGTATTTTGGGGGTAGTGCTGATGGCTTTGGGTATGATATTATAACAGTTTTTCCAAATCGTGTCTGTCCGCAATCAGCAGTACCGAGCAGTTATCGGGCAGCTGCATTGTCGGGTCAAAGTTAATCTTCAACTCGTCGTCTATACGTATTCCGATTATATTCAGCCTGTGTTTTTTACGCAAATCAAGCTCAGCAAGGCTCTTTCCCACCCATTCGGGTTTGATTGTAAACTCAATCAGCCGCAGATTTTTTGAAAGCTCAATGAAATCCACATAATTTTCCGAAAGCACACTCCGTGCTACACGCACACCGCTTTCCTGTTCGGGTATTAGCACACGGTCGGCACCAACCTTTTTGAGTATCCGCATCTGTATTTCGTCGTGTGCCTTAGCAATTACAAACGGTACGCCTGCGTCCTTGGCGAAAATTACCGCAGTTACACTTGCGTCAAGGCTTCCCGAAGTGGCGATAATTGCAACGTCAACATTGGAAAGTCCCAGCTCGGCAACTGCCGCCGCATCACGCACATCTGCGCGCATTGCACAGGTGACGAAGGGTGCAATCTCACGCACCATTTCTTCATTTGAATCTATTGCAAGCACGTCTGCACCTGCCTCGGCAAGCTCGAGTGCAACGCTTGTTCCGAATTTACCGAGTCCGATTACTGCATACGTTTTCTTTTTCATAATAATCCTCCGTTCCGACGCTTTTTCACGTTATCCGACCCGCACATCTTCCTCGGGTAATACGGTATAGGTCGGATTTCTGTTTCCCGATAGAGCAATCACAAGTGAAATCGGACCTACACGTCCGAGGTACATACAAATTATAATCACAATTTTCCCGAATGTGTCAAGAGATGGCGTAAGCGACCTTGTAAGTCCGACCGTACCTAACGCACTCACCGCCTCGTAGGCAATGTCGATAATACTGCCCTCCTGTGTTGCCGAAAGCAGCAGTACCGCAATAAATGCCGCCGCAGTACTGATAAGAACAACGGTCAGAGCCTTTATAATAGTTTCGTTGGGCAAAGTCCGCTTGAAGGCAGTAGCTGAGCGTTTCCCCTTTGCGTAGCTCCTTGCGGCGATAATAAGGGTTGCGGCGGTTGTTGTTTTTATACCGCCTGCCGTACCGATTGGCGAGCCGCCTATAAACATCAGAATAATTGAAAAAAGAGAGGTCGCCTCACGCAGAGAGCTTTGCGAAACGGTCATAAAGCCTGCCGTTCTGAGCGTCACCGACTGGAAGAATGCCGATAAAAGCTTTTGCCCGAAGGGCATCGCAGCGAGCGTTTCAGGATTTGAATATTCAAGCAGGAGTATTACCGCAGTGCCGCCGAAAAGAAGGCTTGCCGTTGAGATGAGTACTATTTTTGAATGCAATTTAAGCCGCCTAAAAAGCTGTCTTAAAGGCGGCTTTTTTCGTACGGTATCCGCAATGTCCCACCATACGAGAAAGCCAAGACCGCCGAATATAATCAGCATTGATGTAGTAAGCACCACAAGGGGATTGTCTGCATACGGAATAAGGCTTTGCGGACCGATTATATCAATACCTGCGTTACAGAATGCCGAAACCGCCGTAAACACCGAAATCCATATGCCCCGAAGTCCGTACTCGGGTACAAATGCGAAGGAGTAGAGCAGAGCACCAATTGCCTCTATCGTGAAGGTTCCCCTGAACATTTTTTTGAGAAAGCGTAAAAGTCCGCTCAATGTACCAAGATTGAATGCGTCCCCGAGAAAAAGTCGGTCTTTGA
>JAFULX010000147.1 GCA_017483065.1 Clostridia bacterium
CTTCTCGGTGCTTGGAAGTCAGACGATAATGACACACTATACTTTGATAAAAACGGTATTATGTACCAGAATTACATCGGCTTTATGTATTATTATTACAAATATTCCGCCGAGGATTCTATTGTTACTGCAATCTATTACGACCCTGATGAAGCTACCGCTGACTATGAATATTCTATTGACGGTGACACTCTCGACTTCGGTGGAGCTAAATACACAAGAATACCTGCAAGCGAGATAGTTTAATTTATAAGTCTGGCAGACACCGCAGTCCGTTTTATTGGACACCCTCTCCCTTATAATTAAGGTATAAGGAGGAAGGAAATATGTTAAATTTATGTGTATTTATTTTTATTATTTATGCGGTGAGCTACTCGGCTAAGGTGATTTTGTTCGGAAGCAAGATCAAAAAACGCAGACAAGCATACAGAGTTGCTGCTCAGAAACCAATTAGGCAAGCCGGACCAAGCCGAAAAAGCAACGTTATCCAAATCAATCAGAGTAAAATTAAAACAGGACGCAAGGGCAAACGCCCCTTGCGTCCTTTAATTTATATACCTAAAATTGAAGTTGCAATCGCAAAATAAATCAACAGCGAAAGCGAGTCGCAGACTGTTGAAATAAGCGGATTAGCCATAACAGCAGGGTCAAATCCGACCTTGCTTGCCAAAAGCGGAAGCATTGAACCAACAACTTTTGACATCATAATTGTACCCACAAGCGTGAGAGATACAACAAGTGCAACCCATAACGCATTCGCATCACCGTGCAAATCAAAAATCATAAGCTTAATAAAGTTTGCCGCCGCAAGAGTAACACCGCAAAGAAATGAAACCCTCAGTTCCTTCCACAAAACCTTAAAAGCACTCTTAAACTCAATTTCACCGAGTGACAAGGCACGGATTACCGAAACCGAGGCCTGCGAGCCGGCGTTACCGCCCGAACCGGTAATCATCGGAATAAACGAAGAAAGCACAATTGCACTTGCAAGTGCACTTTCAAACGAAGATATAATGGCACTTGTAAAAGTAGCCGAAAGCATAAGCACCAACAGCCACGGAGTACGTTTTTTGTAGATACCCCATACGCTTGTTTTCATATACGGCTTATCTGACGGAAGCACAGCCGCCATCTTTTCGATATCTTCGGTAGCCTCTTCCTGAATAACGTCGATAGCATCGTCGATTGTGACAATTCCGACAAGTCGGCTTTCCTTATCAACAACAGGCAAAGCCAGAAAATTATAATTTGAGAACATCTGGGCAACCTTTTCCTGGTCATCAAGAGTGTGCACTGCAATTACATTTTCTTCCATTATATCTCTGACAAGCTCATCGTCATCAGAGAGCAACAAATCCTTAACGGTAGTGATACCGATAAGTGTACTGTTTTCATTTGTAATATAACAGGTGTAGATAGTTTCCTTATCAAGACCTGTTCGTCTGATACGCTTTATTGCCATTTCCGCAGTCATATCAGGGAGTAGCTTGATAAACTCCGTCGTCATAATTGAACCGGCACTGTCTTCAGGATATTTCAAAAGCTCGTTAATCTGCTTTCTCATATCCTTGTCAGCCTGTCGCAAAATACGCTTGACTACGTTGGCAGGCATTTCCTCAATAAGGTCAACGGCATCATCGACAAACAGCTCGTCAACGACTTCTTTAAGCTCGCTGTCGCTGAATCCGTGAATGAGAAATTCCTGAGTATCGTCATCCATTTCAACAAAAGTTTCCGCCGCAAGCTCCTTCGGCAGAATACGAAACAGAATCGGAGTTTTTTCATCCTGCAGCTCTTCGAAAACCGCCGCAATGTCATACGGTTTCATAGTAGTGAGGATGTCACGAAGAGTACTGTACTTTTTCTCTTCGAGCAACAATCTTATGGTTTCTGTCAGTGTTACAATAACCTGATTCATCATCTTTCCTCCTTCTTAAATTTGTGGAGTAAAGACGCTTGCCCTAGGGCAAAAAATTAAGGTTACACCGCACAATTTTGGTATGCAAAATGCTTGCCAAAAAACGCAATTGTCCGGTACAGCCTTAAAGGAATATCACATAATCTGAGTATGCGGTACTGCATCAAAACAAAATTAACGCATATTCGTGCAATTTGCTTATACTTCGCCCGGGAACAACGCATTTATTACCATCTGCGTCCATTAAGTTTTCACCTCTTTATAAAAATTCATAAAAAATGCAGGTCATCCTGCTTAATATATTTTATTTCATTTTTTATTCATTGTCAATGTTTTTTAAGTCGGTTTTTTAAGTCGGGCAGATAGGTTGATATAAAAATAAACTCTGTTTCCCGAAATTTTTAAGTCGGGCAGATAGGTTGATATAAAAATAAACTCTGTTTCCCGAAATTATTACGTTAGATTGAATTTTGCATTATGTTATATGTAACGCACCATTCACAGGGGTGACCATTGGTCGTCCGAAAGCATTTCAGTTATATTAAACGTTTTTTTGGACAACCGCAAGGGTTGTCCCTACGGCTGATGTTCAAGCGTTTCTGCGAGAATTTCGTAGGGGACGGATTTATCCGTTCCGTTATTATCAATCAAACGTCACATCGGCAAACTATAATTTATCTATCTCAGAGCGTATCCACCGTAAAAATAAAAGCACACAGCAATAATTTCGGGCAATAAAGGTTAATATTATTCTAACCTATCTGCCCGACCTAAAAAAACCGACCTGCTTTTACAGCAAGTCGGTTTGACGTTAATATTTAAAATTATTCTTCTGTGCTCTCTTCAGTTTCTTCTGTTGCTTCTTCAACAGCTTCTTCTGTATCTTCAACATCTTCCTCGTCAAGAATATCTGCCTCGATACCGCCTTCGAGTACATCATCTGTTTCCTGTACTGCAACGGCATTTTCGTCTACAACTTCAAAACCGCTGAGGAATGTGTAAGGAACACCGTAACCGAGTGCGATGCTTGCAAGAATTACAATCACGCTTGTTGAACCGTCATCATTTACAAAAATGCTGTGGAGAGGTAAACCTGATGCAAGTGATGCAACGATTATGTAGAGTGACGGAATTACAAGCACAATCAGTGTTACTACTGAAAAACGCTTGACAGCAGTGCCGTCACCGACTCTTGTAGCATAGAAAAGCAAAAGACCGAATACTGCGAAAATGAGTACCGATACGATTGAAGCTACTGTAGGTGTAAGTGTGCTTGTGAACTGTGTAAAG
>JAFULX010000148.1 GCA_017483065.1 Clostridia bacterium
GGTGGTATTTTTTCTTATATGTGTATTTGTTGCCACCGACTATAAAACGCTCTTTGTTAAGTTTTGCAGATATTTTGTCAATCAATTCCTCTTTAAATATTGTGTCCATTCATTTCTCCTTTCGTTATGGTATTATGCCAATGAAATCATTGTTTTAAGGCTTGTTATTTGGTATGGCAGCGGTTTTAGTATCGTAATATAAAAATATCCTTAAATACTAAAATAAGCTCACTATCAGCCGTGAGTTAAAGACCAATAGTAAGCTTATCTTAATATTTAAAGACTTAAAAGTTTATTCAATTTATGTGTCAGACTCTTCACTCCATCTCATACGCCATTTTGATATAGAATAGTATGGCGTAGTATAGCATTATATAGTGATTGAATCTTTTTCAAAACCTTGAAATATGCTGATTTAAAGCACTTTATAGAGATACATAGCAATATATGAAATTCATGGTCGTATTACTATACCTAGTTTCATATTTATCTCCATTCTGCCGCAAGTTAAACGGCTAAAATACATTTCAATCTATTATATACCAATTTTTTTATCATTTCAAGTCCTTTAGCTAAATTTTCCGTAGGCTGACGGTGTTACTCCCTTGAATTTTCGGAATACCTTTATAAAATAGCTCAAATCGCCGAAGCCGCACGACAGTGCAATATCGGTTATACTGTCATTTGTGGACGCAATCTGTTCACAGGCACACTCCACACGGTAGCAGTTAAGGTACTCAATCGGCGTCATATGCGTCATTTCCCGAAAAAAGCGGCACAGATATCCGCTGTTTAAGCCGCTCGCTGCTGCTATATCCGCAAGCGTAATCTGTTCCGAATAATGCTCCTCGATATATGACAGTGCATTTTTCAGGCTGTTAAGACGTCTTGAACGGTTGCCCGAAATATTCTGCGGCATTTCGCCGCTCCCGAGCCTTGCAAGCTCTCCGTACAGCTCAAGCACGCACCCCTGCACTTTCAGCTTATAACCGCTCTTTCGTCCTCTCAATTCAGAAAATATCCGCTCTATTACCCTCATCAGCTCGTCGTTGCCGCAAAGCACGGTCGGTGCAGGAGGCTTTACATTGGTGACAATCTCCGCCGCCCTCTCCTCGGTCATCAGGCATTTTCGCAAAAACGGGTCAATATCAAAAACAAGGCACTCATACTCCGCATCATCTGGCGTTCCGCCGTGCATCATACCGCCCGAAACAAAGAGTGCATCTCCAGCCTTTGCAGTGTATTCCCTGTCATTTATAAACACGTCAAACCTGCCCTGCAACACATATATTATCTCCGACTGCGGGTGCCAGTGGTGCATCATATTGTATCTCGGGTGCGTTTTGGTGATATGATAATACGCATACGGAAATTCGGGTGTTCCTCTTTGTATTGTTTCTTTGTATTCAAGATATTTCATATCTATACTCCTGTTATCAAAATCAGACGGCAAAAAAGTTAAAATATTACCACTTTTTATTATTATATCACAAGCATTAGAGAAAATAAAGAGATATAATAAAAATATAATTTTATTTTGTAAAGGAGAGATTCTTATGGCAAAGTCAAGATACATAGGCGAATATCCCGTAATCGGTATCCGTCCTATAATCGACGGTCGCCGTGGCCCGATGAAGCTTCGTGAAAGTCTGGAGGACCAGACAATGGAGCTTGCATTGGCGGCAAAAAAATTGTTTGAGGAAAATCTTTACTATTCTAACGGCGAGCCTGTAAAGGTAGTAATTGCAGACACAAGCATCGGACGTGTTCCCGAGGCTGCCGCTTGTGCGGACAAGTTCAAGAGAGAGGGCGTTGACATCACCCTGTCTGTAACACCCTGCTGGTGCTACGGCTCGGAAACAATGGATATGGACCCCAACACAATCAAGGGTGTATGGGGCTTTAACTGAACGGAAAGACCCGGTGCTGTTTATCTTGCAGCAGTTCTGGCATCACACGCACAGAAGGGACTTCCCGCATTCGGCATCTACGGTCACGAGGTTCAGGACCGTGATCAGGTAGCTGTAATTCCCGAAGATGTCAAGGAAAAGCTCCTGAGATTCGGTCGTGCGGCTGTTGCTGTTGCTACAATGAGAGGCAAGTCATATCTGCAAATCGGTTCTCAGTGTATGGGTATCGGCGGCTCAATTATGGATCAGGATTTTGTTGAGTCCTATCTCGGTATGCGAGTTGAGTCTGTTGACGAGGTTGAAATCCTCCGCAGAATGGAAGAGGGCATCTACAACGAGGAAGAGTACCAGAAGGCTCTGGCTTGGACAAAAGAGCATTGCAAGATGGGACGTGACGACAATCCCGACTTTGTTCGTTTTTCAGATGAAGAAAAGGAAAAGCAGTGGGAGTTCACCGTTAAGATGTACTGCATAATCAAGGATTTGATGGCAGGCAATAAAGACCTCCCCGAAGGCTTCGAGGAGGAAATGGTAGGTCATAACGCAATTGCAGGCGGTTTCCAAGGTCAAAGACAGTGGACAGACCACTGGCCGAACTGTGACTATCCCGAAGCACTCCTCAGCTCTACCTTTTACTATCAGGGTGCCCGTGAGCCGTATACACTCGCTACCGAGAATGACGTTCTCAACGGTCTTGGTATGCTGTTTATGCGATTGCTTACACACCGTGCACAGATTTTTGCAGACGTTCGTACCTTCTGGTCACCTGAAGCAACAAAGCGTGTAACAGGATATGATTTAGAGGGCAAGGCAAAGGAAAACGGCGGTATCATTCACCTTCTCAACTCAGGTGCAGCTTGTCTTGACGCCTGCGGCGAATGTAAGGACGAAAACGGTAATGCTGTTATGAAGAAATGGTGGGAGGTTACCGACGAGGATATCAAGAAAATGACCGACGCAACAGTTTGGTGCGAGGCAGGCTTCGATAATTTCCGTGGCGGCGGTTTCTCAAGCCACTTTACTACACGTGCGGAAATGCCCGTCACAATGATAAGACTTAACCTTGTTAAGGGTCTCGGTCCTGTTCTTCAGATTGCAGAGGGTTGGACTGTACACCTCCCCGACGAGGTTTCCGACGTACTTATGGAAAGAACAAACCCGACTTGGCCCTGTACTTGGTTTGCTCCGAGATGCACGGGCGAGGGTGCTTTCAAAACAGCTTATGATGTTATGAACAACTGGGGTGCGAACCACGGTGCAATCAGCTACGGTCATATCGGTGCAGACCTTATAACAATGTGTTCAATGCTCCGTATCCCCGTATCAATGCACAATGTTCCCGAGGAGCAGATTTTCCGCCCCGCTGCCTGGAACGCATTCGGTATGGATAAGGAAGGTCAGGACTACCGTGCTTGTGCAGCATACGGTCCTATGTACAAAAATATCTGACAATAATGCAAACGAAAAGGCACTTCATCACGAAGTGCCTTTTTATTCCGAATTTCTTTCCTTGTTTTGATTTATGTAGGTGCTGTTTGTCACTTTACGGGCATTGACAATATTACCGTAATATGCTATACTTTAGCTAATCCGATAAGGAAAATATAAATAAAAAAGGGGAAACTAAAATGAAACTTATGAAAGCACTTTTTACAGCTCTTGCAATTGCAGGTGTTATGACAACAACGGCATTTGCGGCAGAAACAGTTCAGCTTAACGGCTACGGCGGAAGCTCAGACTACATATCAGAATATCAGCTGAGTATCTCCAACGTCACAGGAACAAGCGACGTTGTATATGTAGAAGGTACACCGACCTACACCGCAACCGCTCCCGCAACCGTAACCCTGCTTGATGACATATTCTTGTTCGAGGTTCGTGATATTTTAGGCGATACTATCGACGTATCGGTCGGCGTAACCCACGACGGTTTCGGTCCCGAATATGATTTCAAGTTCGACTGGGAACGCACAGATGACAATAAGTATGACGAAATGATTTTGATGTGCGACGCAGGCAGAACAGTTACTTTGACAGCACCCGGAGTTTATTATGTAACCGCCCGTTATGAAGCGATTGCAGGTGCAACAGATGCGGTAATTGTAGTGACCGAGGGTCCTGCAAAGTACACAAGCTCAAAGGTACTCATTGACGGCAATGAGGTCGGCTTTGAGGCATACAACCTCAACGACAACAACTATTTCAAGCTCCGTGACAGTGCAATGGCATTAAACGGTACACCTGCACAGTTTTCAATTGCGTGGGATGCCGAATCCAACACAATAATCGTAGAACATAACCCGTATGAGCCTGTCGGCGGCGAGCTTACACTCGGTGACGGCACAGACAAAATTGCTTATAAATCCTCACAGAAGCTTCTTGCTCCCGAGGACGGCGGTTTCCCGAGCTACAAGGCGTACAACATCAACGGCAACAACTATTTCAAGCTTCGTGATATCGGCGACCTGTTCGGCTTTGAGGTAGACTGGGACGCTGCAAGCATATGCATTATTGTAAACACAGACTATTAAAATTTATAGCAAAATATGGGGATTGAACTTCGGTTCAATCCCTTTTTTGTCTTGACAACGATTGAAAAAGCGTTTATAATATATACATATGCGCCTGTAGCTCAGTTGGATAGAGTGTCAGACTCCGACTCTGAAGGTCGTGCGTTCAAGTCGCATCAGGCGTACCACTATACTATGAAAAAACGAGGTAAAATTACCTCGTTTTTTACTTGTTACTGTAACCGAGCCGTGCGGAAATCTCGGCGGCGGTTTCGGTTATTAACGGCTTCAAGAAGCTGATTGCCTCATCACACGTAAAGCACACCGTAGACACAGAACAGCCAACCGTTGCAACTGCGTTATTTGAACAATCAAATATTGGTGCAGCAAGGCAGATTATTCCGTTTCCAAATTCTTCGTTATCAACTGCATAACCGTCACTTTTTATATTCTGAATTTCTTTGAGGAGCAAGCTCTTCTGAGTTATTGTATTTTGAGTATTTTTCTTCAGTTCTCTGTCTGTGTATTCCTCAATATAAGCATCATCGCTGTACGAAAGTATTATTTTCCCAGGAGCTGTGCAGTAAAGGTCATACAGACCGCCGACCGCACCTGCAACACGTACGTTTTTTGTGCTGTCAAAATGCTGTATATACATTACCTTATCATCATTTTTTATCCCTAAATATGTACTTTCGCCCGTTTTCTTCCACAGTTCATAAACCAACGGGGTTGCCACATTGTTGAGCGTAAGACGGTTTCTTGCCTTGCTTGTTATTTCAAACGGTTTTAAGGTAAGACCGTATTTTTTGTCAGGCAGATTTTCTGCATACACCCAACCGCACTCCTCCAATGAATTCAGTATTCTGAAAATCA
>JAFULX010000149.1 GCA_017483065.1 Clostridia bacterium
TACCTTAAACACAAGCAGACCGCAGACGAGATTTTCAACCGCAGTAAATATGAATACGAAGCGTTGGACGTCTGCGAGAAGCGTAGGGGTGACCAAGCTTACGGCTATGCTCAAGGAATTTACCAAGCACTATTACTTTTGGGACAAACGGCGGATTTGCCGATAATGTCATAAATTTTCACATTATGGAGGTACTACTATGTATAAAGAAATCAATGAAGCATCTTATGAGAGAGTTCAGAACGCAATCGAGGACATCAACATCTGTTGTGTCACCGAGGACGATTACAACGAGTGGGAAGATATTGCTTCATCTTCCATTGCGGCATTTATCGACAACCTTAATGACGACCAGCTTGAAATGACTTGCGGAGCGTTTATCGAGTACATCGAGGACACAGCCGAAACCGACAGAAATATGGCTATGGGTGTTAAGACGGCTCTTGAACGTGCATTGAAGGAAATGCTTGATAATGCAGGAGTTATTTCTGAAGATGATGATGAAGAGCGAGTTTTCTTAATCAACGCTATGAAGAACAGTCTGAAGGCTGTTGAAAAAACAGAGGTAGGTGAATAATATTATGGGAAAGATTATAGCTATTGCAAATCAAAAGGGTGGTGTGGGTAAAACAACCACAGCCGTACATCTCGGAGCAGCGTTGCAGATGAGTGAGAAAAAGGTGCTTCTTGTGGACTTTGACCCACAGGGCGATACATCTGCATATATGGGATTTGACGATGAGGACGGCAGAACAATAAGTCAGGTGCTTGAGGATTTTGTAAGGGGCGGTAATGCGGATATTCGTGAGGTTATCCGCACAAGCGAACAGAACGATAATATATCATACATACCGTCTGACATTTCCCTTGCAGGTGCAGAGATGTATCTCATATCTGTAATGTCAAGGGAAACAGTGCTTAAAAGGCTTCTTGAAGAAATCCGTAACGATTATGACTATATCATAATTGACTGTCAGCCTTCGCTCGGTGTCCTTGTTCTGAACGCTCTTGTGGCGGCAGACGGTGTTGTAATACCGGCACAGACGCAGGAATTTTCCAAAAAGGCACTGAAAGCTATAACCGATATTGTAGGACAAGTTCAGCACAGCATTAACCCCGAATTAAAGTTCCTCGGAATATTGCCTACAATGGCTGATAACACGGCTATGACAAAGGATACCCGACAGGAATATGACAACAGTTTCGGACAGCTCATCTTTCCGATAAATATATCCAAGTCGGTAACAGCGGCGTATTCCAGCAGGGATAAGAAAGCGTTATGTTTCAAAGCAAATTCCAAAATCGGCAGTGAATACCGTATGTTCGCCGCAGAGGTCGAAAGGAGAATAGGCAATGACAAGGTTTGATATATCTTCAATGGTTGAAGTACCTGACAGCGTGAAAAAGGGAGTAAGGCTCATTGACATAAAGAGCCTTGTCCCATACAAACAGCATTGCTTCACTCTGTACAGCGGCGAAAGACTTGACGATATGGTAAGGAGCATACAGAACAACGGTGTAATTGTTCCTATAATCGTGAGGAACATCCCCAACAGCGATAAGTTTGAAATACTGTCGGGACATAACCGAGTGTATGCGGCAGGTATGGCGGGTAAGAAGAATGTACCTGCCATTGTAAAGGAAAATCTGTCTGATACAGAAGCCGAGGTTTATGTTATCGAAACAAACCTTATCCAGCGTGGCTTTAAGGATTTGAAGATTTCCGAACAGGCTTTTGCAGTGGGTATGAGATACAAAAAGCTTTTTGATAGCAGAAAGTTAAAGGATATTGACAGTGAATTGCTTGCGTTGGAAAATGGAAAGCCTGTTAATGAAAATTGTTATCCAGTGGATAACAAAGTAAAAGGAAGAAGCGTAAGTTATGCGGCTGAGGAATACGGTATCAGCACGGCTTCTGTTTCAAGACTTTTGCGTATCAATGAGCTTACAGATGATTTGAAGAAAATGGTTGACGAGGGCAGTATTAAAATACGCACAGCGGTTGAGCTGTCTTTTATCCCTCACGAACTGCAAGCGTACATTTACACGGTAATTCAGAAGCACAGTATCGAAACCGTTGATATGAAAACGGCAAAGCAGCTCCGTGATATTGTTTCATCATACAGCAATCCCTCAAAGAAACTGATAGAGGAAACTCTGATAGGTGAGCAGAAAGAGCCGACACCTAAAGAGAAAGCATATAAGGTTACTGTCCCGACAGAAACATATACAAAGTATTTTGAGAATGTACCCAAGAAGGAAATTTCGGGTATCATTGAGAAGGCTTTGAAGATGTATTTTGAGAGCAGGGCACAGGTTTGAAACAAAGAGTACAGATAAATGAACGGCTGCGTGAAAACACAGTCGTTTTTTATTCATTTGGAATAAAAGAAAAGAACTTGTAAACAACACAAAAAAGTGATATAATAAACAAGTTAATCATAATAAATTTTAGAAAGAATACTGAAAGGATATCCACAAACGATGGTACAGTTAACTCAAATCGTAACGGCAAATGCGGCAGCTTTTATTTTGCTGTTTATAATAAAAATGCATATGAATACTCAGCTTGGGAGCAAGGGACTTCTTGATGCACAGTTGCTGAATTATATGATAAATCTGACAATGTTCCAATGCTTTTTTGATACCCTTGTATTCTGGGTGGACGGTCAGACCTTTCCGGGTGCAAGGATGCTTAACTGGGGTGGAAATATTGTTTATTATATACTTAACGGAACGATTGCGTATTTCTGGCCTCTGTTTTCGGAATACAAAATAACGGGCAACAAAGAGAGGGTAAAGAAAACTGCAATAATCTGCGGAATTCCCCTTGCAATCAGTGCCTTGCTGGTAGCTTCAGCACCAATTAACGGTATTGTGTTTACTGTAAGTGAGGATAATATTTATTCACGCTCAGGCTGGTGCTTTATCATACCTATGGCTTTGATTATTGTTTATGTAATCTACGGAACAGTGAATGTTTACGCCAATTTGAACAAGGGCGGAAAATATATGCTGTTTCCTGCAATGTACTTTGTATTACCGATTTTGCTCGGTATGATTGTACAGATATTCAATTACGGAATTTCTCTTACCTTTATCGGTATAGCAATAGGTATTACGGGTGTATATTTAAGCACGCAGAATGAGTCGGCATATATAGACCAGCTTTGCGGAGTTTATAACAGACGATACTATAATGATTATATTAAGGTTTTCTGCAATTCGGAAAAAAAGCAGGAAACACTTACAGGTGTGATTATTGATATGGACAATTTTAAGTCTATAAATGATAATTTCGGGCATCACACAGGTGATAAGGCATTAATGATTTTTGCTGAGGTACTGCGTAACAATATGGACAAAATCGGTTTTGCGGTGCGTTACGGCGGTGATGAGTTTATACTTATTTCAAAGCAGTCGGAGGATTCTGTAAAATCCGCATTGACGTCTATTTCAAATGAAATAGATGAGATAAACAAATCAGGTGAAAATGAGTTCAAGCTCGGATTTTCATATGGTATGACAACTATAACTCCTGACAGTAATTCGGACGATTTTCTCAATACAATGGACAGTCGTATGTATGAGATGAAAAGTACACGCAAAGTCATAAGATAATTGTAATTTATAAAAAGTAAAACAGCCCCGTAAAATGTTTGCTATATGATATACTGTATTTATTACATAAATAGAGAGGTTAAATAATGGATAACAAGCTTCAACTTGACAGAGCATTATATAAGCGTATAAAAGGATTTGACAAGGCTCAAATGCAGCAGTTCATATCAAATATTTATCAGACTGCGGTTGATGATATGCAGGGCAATGCAGTTAGTTTAGATATAGAGAAACTGCGTAGTGAATTAAGTCAGATTAAGGGTATAGGCGAAAATCGTCTTAATGAGATTATGGCGGTTATCGAGAAGAATTCAGAAAGCTGATAAAATGAGAGAGCTTCCGAGCAAGCTGAGATTTTATCTGTTATCAATGAGCGTAAATTGATGTTTTATTCAGACACAATTCAATAAAAATAAAAATGTATGTGGTATAATAATTCATTATAATCAGGTGTTTACTTTGGGGATGGTAATACAAGATGAAAAACAGAATAAATATCAAGAACAGCTTCATATTGATAATTATTTTCATAATGGTTGTACTCATAGGCTGGTTTGCGGTGGCTTCCGAGCCCCACAGCGTCGGCTTCAACAACGAGGACGTTTTTACTCTTGACAGCGAGGTAAGCATAAGCTATGCAGGTGAAACAACAACATCAACTCTGCCTGCTGCTCTTGATTCGGATAAGGGCGGAATACTTACAATAGAAAAAACACTTACCGCTGATGACATAAAGGGCAACTCAATGGCTTTTTATGTTAGACAATCGTGGGTAAAGGTATATTTTGACGATGAGCTGTATTTTGCTGATAACTCTGATCGTGAGATACCTGTGAAGCTTACCCCCGGCTCATATTGGAGAATGTTCAGACTACCCGACAATGCAGAGGGGAAAACGCTGAAAATTGAAATTGAGCCATTCGTTTCAAGGTATGCAGGTGAAGCCCCTGCGATTTATCTTGGAAATAAAGCTGCTTTCTTGTATATGATTATTGAAAACGGTATGGCGGCACTGATTTTGTGTATACCCTTCCTTCTGCTGGGTTTTGTTCTTATCGTTGCAGGAATATTTGCATCGGAAAAGATTATACGCATACGGTTATGTATGCTTGGAATGTTTGCAGTTACAACAAGCTTATGGACATTGCTTGAAGCAAGAATAACGCAGATATTTGTCAGCGATATCGATATAGCGTCGGTTGTGCTGTTCTCCTGCTACTACTCCATACCGTTCTTTGCGGCGGCATATATTGATACATACGAATCTTTTGCAAAGAACAAGCTTATGCGTGGTATGATGTACCTTTCGGGTGCAGTATTCATAGTAATTCAGATTTTGCAGATTTACGGCGTAATCTACTACATTGACGCTGTATTTGTGGGACATATCCTTATCGGACTTATTATTGGTGCAACATTTGTAAACTACATTATCAGAAAGAAACGTAAGGTTGCAATTACCGACGAGGTGATTTACAGAGCAATGCTGCTTCTTGGCATATTCTGTTTTATTGATATTGCACGATATTATATCTCACCGCAAATCAGAGCAGTTGAGTTCAGCAAGGTCGGTTTCCTTGTGTTCTTCTTCTATCTCGGCTATTCCGTTTTCAAGCAGATGAACGAGTCGGCAAGACGTGAGTTCCAGAATGAGATTTACAAGGAGCTTGCTTTCCTTGACACAATGACAAGCCTGCAAAACAGAACAGCCTTTGAACTGAAACTTAAAATGCTGAAAAACGGAACAGACAGCGAGCCTGTCATTATTACAATAGCGGATATGAATAATCTGAAACATATTAACGATACCTACGGACACCAATCGGGCGATGACGCTATAACGGCGCTTGCAAAGGCTGTCAGCGGTATTTTCTCGGATTGCTCCTGCTATCGTATCGGCGGCGATGAATTCTGCATAATCAGCGAGGGTATCAGCAAGGAAGAAATTGAAAAGCTGATACAGCTTCTTGGACACCAGCTTGAAGAAGCATCTATCGGAAAGAAATATACCGTTTCCGCTTCTGTCGGCTACTCCGTTCTTGAGGAAAATGACGTTGACGGCTGCTTCAAAAACGCTGACGAGAATATGTATAGGATTAAGGCGGCTGAGAAGAAAGGCAGAAAGTAAAAACACATATAATAAATAAACAGAGCAATGCCCGTTTCCGAAGGTGAAACATTACCTTTGGGAACGGGCATTTTTTATTTGTTTTGTTCTTCAAGTATTCTAATCATTTCAGCGGGAGTAACAATAAAATCTCTTTCGGGATAATGCTTGAGATTTCCCGTAACAAGATATGAGTCATCGTCACGTTTCTCCATAGCAACCTCATAGAAAATTAAATCATCGGGGTCTATGAAAATTTTGCCTGTCGGTGACGGTGTAACTTCCATACCATTTGAAATTATAGAATTTATAACTGTCTTAATTGTATCTGCGTTAAGATGAAATTTCGGTCTGCTCAAAACCTCAAAGTATTCGTTGATAATATCCGAGTGAAAAGTGTTTCACGAAGCACCTGAACAGGAGATGACTGCGGATTTTTTGAAATAAGAGCAGAAACAATAACATTAGGAAAAAGCTGATTAAAGCGAAGCGTTCGTTTCACCGTTTTGAGAAATGTACGAGTTTACGTTATTGAGTACATTTTGAAAAACGGTAGAAACGAATTAATCAGCGTTTCCTTAGTATCAATAACGGCATAAATCTGCATTGTTAATTTCTCCTGTTCTTCCTTACGTCAGCAATTTCAGCATTGATTTCATCTAAAGACATTTCGGGAACATCGGCAGCCTGATTTCTTAAAGCTTCAAAAGCGGCAAGACCTTCGGACTTGGTAACAGCAGTTTCGGGCAATGTAGTTTCAAACGGAATACCACGCACCATTTTACTGCGTACCATAAACATTCTGAAAGCAGTTGGCAGATCCATTCCGAGCGAATTGTAAATTTCGCTTACTTCATTTTTTAAATCACTATCTACACGGAATTGTACAAGAACCTGATTAGCCATAAACAAACCTCCTTAATGTATTGAAATGTAATGTGTTTATCTTACATATATATTATATCATTATTTTATTGTAATGTCAAATGTAAATATTTCTTGTTATTGTCCGAGCAGTACACGAAAGGTTTACAAAATGTTTTAGCACGTTCCATATATATACATACTGTGAATTTGAACGTATAGTAACGTATTGTAAGGTATATTAAGGTATATTAACGTATAGTACGGACACAAAATCGGCACTTTTTGCTTGATTTTTGCAAAAA
>JAFULX010000150.1 GCA_017483065.1 Clostridia bacterium
GTTTACCTCGAATGGAAAAGAAGCGGCAAAAAGAGCAAGCAAGAGCTTCTCGAGAAGCTTGCAGATATAGACGGAGTGTACGTTCCGTCCTTTTATGATGTAGAATATAACGCAGACGGCACGGTTAAAAGCATTACGCCCAACAATCCGCACGCAAAGGCGGTTATAACCAAGCGTATTATGAAGGACTTTGACAAAACTCCTGCACCCGATAAAATAATTGTACCCTTTGGCGAGGTGGTACACGACAGAGTTATGCTTGAAGTATTCCGTGGCTGTATCCGAGGCTGCCGTTTCTGTCAGGCAGGCTACGTGTACCGTCCCGTACGTGAACGGTCGCCCGAAACGCTTATCAAGCTTGCCGACAGCCTGCTTTCGTCGAGCGGCTATGATGAGATTTCGCTCTCCTCATTAAGCACGAGCGATTACAGGGGCTTGAAATGCCTGACCGACAATCTCTTAGAGCTTACCGAACGTAAGAAAATCGGTCTGTCGCTGCCGTCTTTGAGAATAGATAATTTCTCGCTTGAGCTTATGAACAAGGTGCAGAAGGTGCGTAAAACAGGTATTACCTTTGCACCCGAGGCAGGCACACAGCGATTGCGTGACGTTATAAACAAGAATATAAACGAGGACAATATACTCGAATCGGTAAGGCTGCTCTTCGGCGGCGGCTGGACGAATGTCAAGCTGTATTTTATGATAGGACTTCCGACCGAAACTACGGAGGACGTTGAGGGTATTGCCGAGCTTGCGGAGAAGGTTTTGAGCGAATATTTCGCCGTACCCAAGGAGGAGCGTGCCAAGAATATTAACATCACGGTCAGCACGTCAAGCTTTATTCCCAAGCCGTTTACAGCTTTCCAATGGGAAAAGCAGAACAGCCGCAGCGAGATTATCGAAAAGCAGAATTTGCTCAAGGGTGCGATTAAATCAAAGCGTATCCGCTACAATTGGCACGATAACAAAACGAGCTATCTGGAGGGTGTTTTTGCCCGTGGCGACAGACGTCTTTTGCAGGTTATTACCGAGGCTGTACGGCTTGGCTGTCGGTTTGACGGCTGGGGCGAGCATTTTGATTTCGATAAATGGATGCAGGCGTTTGACAACTGCGGTATCGACCCCGATTGGTATTTGAGAAAGAGAGATTACAGCGAAACTCTCCCGTGGGACCATATCAGCGTAGGTATCTCCAAGGATTTCTTTATCCGTGAAAGCGAAAAGGCACAGAAAGCACAAACCACCCCCAACTGCCGTGAAAAATGTGCAGGCTGCGGTGTGGCTGCAATGGGAACGGGGGTTTGTTATGAGTAAGTATGTAATCAAATACGGCAGAACAGCACAGGTCAAGTATATCTCTCACCTCGATTTTGTGCGTATGTTTCACCGTACGGTAAGACGTGCGGGACTTGATTTTATGTTCTCGCAAGGCTTCAATCCGCACCCGATAATGACAGTTGCCGTACCTCTTTCGGTCGGCGTTACAGCGGACGGCGAGTATATGAACGTCGGCTTTGAAACGGATATGAGCGAGGAGGAAATCAAAAACACCTTAAACAACTCTCTACCCGACGGCTTTTTTGCGACGGCGGTGAAAAAGAGCGAGGGCAAGGAATATGACTTTAACCTGATTGAATTTGCCGAATACGAGCTTGACGCAGAGTGCAAAACCCCCGACGCTTTCAATGCTGATGAGCTTATGAAACAGGACAGCCTGACCGTTTTGAAGAAATCGAAAAGCGGCGAAAAGGAAACCGACATAAAGAGCCTTATACATAGCATAGAAAGAATTGACGCAGTAAGCGGAAATTTAGGCTTGAGGGTAATTCTGGCGGCAGGAAATAATGCAACGCTGAAGCCCGAAACACTCATTGCGGCAATCAATAAATATCAACCCGATGCGGAAATAGGCTTTTTCTCTGCACACCGCAAAGCATTGCTCACAAAGGATATCAAGCCTTTGATTTAAAAAATTTGAAAAAAA
>JAFULX010000151.1 GCA_017483065.1 Clostridia bacterium
AGAATGGATAAGCAGGTGCTTGCTCATCAGCCTGATTTGATTATAGTCTGCTTTGGATTGAATGATGTAAACGGAACGCTTGAAGAATATCTGTCAGCTATGCGAACAATTTTTGAAAGGTGCAAAAACAGCGGTGCCGATGTGATTTTTATGACGCCGAATATGCTTAATACATATGTTGCGGAGGATACTGCCGACGAGTATATGGAGTATGCCGCAGTAACTGCAGAATATCAGAACAACGGCAGAATGGATTTGTATATTAGCTCTGCCGTAAAGCTCGCCGAAGAAATGGGTGTTGCGGTGTGCGACTGCTATTCAAAGTGGAAGAAGCTTAACGAAACAGAGGATACTACGCAATTGCTGGTCAACAGAATAAATCACCCGACAAAGGAAATGCACGAGTTGTTTGCGGACAGCCTGTTCAAAATGCTTTTTGACGATGCTCCGACCAAGGCGGCGGACAATGAAAGCACAATGTATAACGGATAAAGGGACTTTAAAAGTCCCTTTTTTCATACCGTAGTATAAACGGTATCGCTGAATTTATTTTTGATTTTATCCTCCAGATTTCCGTCACTGATGAAATAATCAACTTCGCTCAAATCGCATTGCACTATTTTGGAATGCTTGCCGATTTTATCGCTGCCGCAGAGGTAAACGTGAGTTTTTGAGTTTTTGAGCATTGCGTTGTTATGCAGACAGTAGCCCTCGGGTTTTATGGTGATAACGCCGTTTTCGTCGATACCGTCGGTGGAGAAAAACATAATATCCGCCTTGAATGAAGAAAAAGCGTGTGCCGTGAGCATACCCGACGCAGTTCCGGGCAATTCGGTGATTTTACCGCCCGCACAGTAGATGTCAATCCCGTTTTCTCCAAGAAAGGACGCAAGCATCAGGTTATTTGTCACAACACAGATGTCCTTTTTCTCAAGCAGAAAATGCCCCACATACTGCACCGTGCTTGACCCGTCCAGAAACACAACATCACCGTCCTTCACAAGCTTTGCCGCCTCGTGGGCAATTTTACTCTTTGCCGATTTCATACTGTGCTGACGGAAAATAAATGGTGTTTCGCTTTCCTTGTTGATTTCCACGCCGCCGTGGCTTCTTTTTACCAAGCCCTGCTTTTCGAGCAACGTCAAATCACGTCTTATGGTGGCAGGACTATAACGTATTCTTTCGACCAGATAATCAACCGTGGTATAGTGTACGTTCCTTAATATTTTGAGTATTTCGTCCGTCCGCTCTTTCTGATACATATAAAGCCTTCCTTTTGTGATTATATTTGATTATTTTGAAAAATTACCGCCGTTGTTGATTTTATTTGATTATATGCTATAATTGTATCATAATAAAAATTTTTGTCAATATCGGGAAAGGAAATTGAAAAATGAAGTTGTTTATCGATACTGCAAATGTTGATGAAATCAGAAAGGCGAATGATTTGGGGGTTATCTGCGGAGTGACCACAAATCCGTCGCTGATTGCAAAAGAAGGACGTGATTTTGTTGAGGTTGTAAAGGAAATTACAAGTATTGTTGACGGACCTATTAGTGCCGAGGTTATTTCCTTGGAGGCTGATAAGATGGTTGAGGAAGCAAAGGAATTGATAAAAAAGATTGATAATCCCAATCTTGTAATCAAAATTCCTATGTGTGCTGAGGGCTTAAAGGCGACAAAAATTCTTGCAGGCTTGGGAGTTAAGACGAATGTCACGCTGATATTCTCCGCTGCACAGGCACTTTTGGCGGCACGTGCGGGAGCGACCTATGTGAGCCCGTTTGTCGGCAGAATAGACGATATCGACGGCTTCGGCATAGGCTTGATTGAGGAGATTGTCGAAATCTTCAGATTACATAACATTGACACCGAAATAATTGCAGCCTCAATCAGAAATCCTGTACACGTTACCGATGCGGCACGTGCAGGCAGCGACATTGCCACCGTTCCGTACAAGGTTATCGTGCAGATGCTGAATCACCCCCTGACAACCGCAGGCATTGAAAAATTCCTCAAGGACTGGGAATCGGTTAAAAACTCATACATAAACAAAGAATAGCTGTTTATTAGCAATAATAAACAGCTATTCTTTTTCAAATTTAATAATATCACTGACTTCGCAATCAAGAGTGTAGCAAAGGGCGTCAATCGTTTTTGTACTGATTGCTTCACCCTTTTTCATACGGTGAAAGGTGTTGGCAGAGAAGCCCTGCTTAAATATCAGATAATATTCGGTAATTCCCTTTTTAAATAATGTTTCATAAAAAGGCTTATAACTAATCATTTTTATCACCAAATTTATTTTATCATACTTAATATCTTGACAATACTCAAAATATTGAGTATAATTATGTTATAAATAAATTTAAGGAGGCTTTCTTTATGAAAAAGAGATTACAGGGACTAAGTGCAGGTGTTTTAATTGGAGCAATGCTTACAAGCGGTGTTGTGTTTGCAAGACAAATCAGCCAGACGGCAGAATTGTTTTACAACAATATTAGAATAACCGTAAATGGGCAGGAAATTCAGCCTAAAGATGGAAACGGCAATATCGTTGAACCATTTATAATTGACGGGACAACTTATTTGCCCGTTCGTGCTATTGCAAATGCGTTGAATTTGAGTGCCGATTGGAATGGAGAAACCAATACAGTTATTCTTTCAAATACATATCAAAGTACTGAAACGGCAGGAACAGTTGTATATGACAAAGACGGGATTAAGATTTCTTATAAAGGAATAGAATACGATAATAATTCAGCCGATATAAAATTTTTAATTGAAAATAATTCAAATGTAGGAATTACTGTTCAAGCGAGAGATGAGTCTATAAATGGTTTTATGGTGTCAGGTATAATGTCGGAAGATGTTCAATCGGGCAAAAAGGCAAATGCCGAATTAACTTTCTATAAATCAACACTTGAGGAGAACGGTATTACCAATATTGATGAAATGGAATTGTATTTCCATATTTTCAATGAGGAAACATGGGATGCGATTGCGGATACTGACATAATAAAAATAAATCCGTGAAATTACGAGTTAATAGTGCAAAAGCTAATCCACCCACATCAATGCGGGTGGATTTTTTTGCTCAGGTTAATCAGCGTCAGAGCATCTTAGAATGCATTTTACGAGGCAAGCGGTTGTCGTCAGTATCAGGGAGAAGAATGCCAAAAGCGCACCCACGATAATTGCACCTATTATGCTTGTAGTGGCAAAGCTAATTGCCAAAAGCACGAGCGAGGTTAAAACCGCTCCTAAAATACCTGTCAGCAAGACCGCCAAAATCGGGCATATACAGCCCCGTACGCCTGAATTTTGTACTATAGATGCTGCTATGAGGGTTATTGCAAGATAAACAACTGCGATACCGAATACTACCCATAAGAAAACGGGTGCAATGGTTATAACGCCTGTTATTCGGAGAAATGCCGCAATAATGCCGATAATTATGCTTGCGACAATTGCTATTCCTGTGCAATCGCTGCGATTATTACAACCGAAAATTGACATATAGTATTCACCTCCGATAATAATATATGACGTTTTTGCTTAGGGTGTGAGAAAATCTTCGCAAAGTCCGATTGCGTCAGCAAGTGCCGTGTCGGGACTTAGCAGGTGCATATCGGTATTACGCCGAAACCACGTCAGCTGTCTTTTGGCATACTGTGCGGTGCGGAGCTTCAGCTCGTCTGCGGCTTCTTCTAAGGTCATACTGCCGTCGAAGTAACCGAAAAGCTCCTTGTACCCGATAGCCTGCGAGGCGGTTTTGCTTAAAGTCTGACGAATGTCAAAAAGAGTGCGTGCCTCGTCGATAAGTCCCTCGGACAGCATAATGTCGACACGCTTTGCAATGCGTGAACGCAAAACGTCACGAGGGTGGTCTATCATCATATAAAGCGGACGGTATCGGCTTTCCTTCAGCTTGGTTTTCGCCTGATGCTCCGATATCGGCACGCCGTGAATACAATAAAATTCAATCGCCCGAATAATCCGCTTGAGATTGTTCGGGTGCAGTTTTTCTGCGGATACGCTGTCAAATTCTCTAAGCTCGGCTAAAAGACTTTCCGCTCCGTCACGCTTTGCACATTCTTCAAGCTCACGTCTTAAATCGGGCAGGGTGTCCTCCTCGTCAAAGTCGACGTCCTTTGCGAACGAGTCGATATAAAGACCCGTACCGCCGACAACGATTATCCGCTTACCCCGTGCGTGGATATCCGCCGCCGCCTCGTGTGCCATACGGCAGAAATCTGCCACCGAAAAGCTCTCGGTCGGCTCGAGAAAATCCATCAGATGATGTACAATCCCATCCTTTTCGCTCTCGGTCGGCTTGGCGGTGCCTATATCCATATTTTTATAAATCTGCATACTGTCGGCAGAGATTATCTCACCGTCAAGCCGTTTTGCAAGCTCAATCGAAAGGGAAGTCTTACCCGAGGCGGTCGCACCTGCCACAACTATCAATGGAATTTTATTCACTGCAAATCTCCATTCTATACAATTTAAACGTGGTTTTCCACGTTATTTATATATTTATTGTATCCTGCCAAACTCTTTTTCTATCTCTGTCTTCGACATTGTAATCATAATCGGTCTGCCGTGCGGACAGGTGTTAATATTCTTCAATGCCAGAACCTGACTTATCAGCGACAGCATCTCGTCCTTCGACAGATTATGATTAGCCTTGATTGCCGCCTTGCACGCAATTGTATGCGTAAGGCGTTCCTTTGTGCTGTCTATTACCTCCTGCCTGTTCTCGGAAAATGCCGTGAGCAGCTCGCAAAATGTTGACAGTACCTTTTCCTCGTCCATCGGTGAGGGTACGGCGGTTATGAAAAATTCGTCATTCCGCACCTCGCCGTCAAAACCGAGTGCGGACATTTTGTCGCTGTATTCCTCAAAGAGCGACAGCTCGAGCGGCGAAATCTCGGCAGGTATCGGTGCAATTAAGTACTGCGGTGTGATACTGCGGTTTGCAAGCTCCTTTTTCAGCTCCTCGAATTTCAGCCTCTCGTGTGCGGCGTGCTGGTCAATTATCGCTAATTTCCCGTCAATTTCCGCAAGAATATAGGTGGAAAACAGCTGCCCGATAACCCGTATATCGTGCGGAAGCTTTTCAATCCCCATAACAGGCGGTGTCGGTGCTTCATTAAATATAAGCGGTGCATCGTTTGACGGTGCAGATACATTTTCGGGCTGCGGCTTAAAGTCAAAGGCAATTTCCTCACTCCGCTTTGGCGGTGCGGAAAATACCGTTTCCTGTCTTTTCGGTGCTTGGGTCGGCTTTTGCGGTGTGAAAGCTTTATGCTCATAGTGAACAAAGCCGCCTTTTTGAACAGGCGTCTTGCCGCCCTCCCAGCCGAAAGCCTCCTTTGGCAGTGAAAATACGTCCTCCTTGGGCGGCTCGCTCCGCACAATTTCGGGGACTTGGTTTATCGAATAGAGTGCATTTTTCACGGCGTGATGTACCGCAAGGAACACCTGCTGGTCATTTGAAAATTTAACCTCCAGCTTAGTCGGGTGTACGTTAATGTCAATGCTTGCAGGGTCAAGCTCGATATTCAGCACCGCCATCGGAAACTTTCCGACCATAAGCTGATTTTTATATGCGTCCTCAACCGCACGTGTGATTGCGGGACTTTTAATATAACGTCGGTTTACGAAAAAGCTCTGGTAGGTGCGGTTTGCACGTGCAACCTCACTCTTTCCGACAGCACCCGTAACACGTATTCCGTCAAGCTCATAGTCAACGTCAATCACGCCCTTGGCGTAATCTCTGCCGTAAACCGAATAGAGTGCGTTCTGAAGGCTGCTGTCGCCAGGGGTGAAATAAACCTCCTTGGAATCACGTGTAAGGCGGAAGGAAATTTCGGGGTGTGCAAGTATAAAGCGTGACATAATATCCGCCACATAGCCTGCCTCGGTTGCGTCCTTTTTGAGAAATTTCATTCTCGCAGGCGTGTTGTAGAAAAGGTCACGGATTATAATGCTTGTACCGTCCGCCGTGCCTGCCTCGCCCTTTTCGAGCAAAGCACCGCCCTGAAAGACGATTTTCGTACCTTGTGAGTCCTCTTTTCGCTTGGTGAAAAGCTCCACCGAGGAAACAGCACCGATTGACGAAAGAGCCTCGCCACGGAAGCCTAAAGTATAGATAGCCTCAAGGTCGGAGGCGGACTTGATTTTACTTGTTGCGTGACGTGAAAAGCACAGCTCGGCGTCCTCTGCCGTCATACCGCAGCCGTTGTCGGTCACACGCAGAAAGGTTGTGCCGCCGCCCTCAATTTCGACGGTGATAACGTCCGCACCTGCGTCGATTGCGTTTTCGACAAGCTCCTTTACAACCGAGCCTGGACGTTCTACCACCTCGCCTGCGGCAATTTTATTCGCTATATCAGCCGAAAGCTGATTTATCACTCCCATTTTTCAAACCCCCTTCCGAGTTTATAACAGCTCCTTTGCTCTCTGCGACAGCTCATACAGCTTATTGAGTGCCTCAATCGGCGTATAAACCGTTGCGTCAAGTGCGGCAAGCTCACTGCAAATATCGAGTGCCGCAATTTCGCCGAAGCCGCATTGCAGACTGCTTTCGCCGCTGTCGGGTATGGCGGTCGGCTGTTTTGTACCGCCTTGGTCAATATTCTTCAAAATCTCCTTTGCACGGCGTACCACCTCGGACGGAACACCTGCAAGAGCGGCAACCTCGATACCAAAGCTGTCGTCTGTACCGCCACGGACAATTTTTCGGAGGAAGGTAATCTCATCTCCACGCTTTTTGACGGCAATGGAATAGTTCTTCGCACCGTCCAAAGTGCCTTCGAGTGCACATAGCTCGTGATAATGTGTTGCAAAGAGCGTTTTTGCACCGATTTTCTTCCTGTTCGCCACATATTCGGCAACCGCCCACGCAATGGAAAGTCCGTCAAAGGTAGACGTACCTCTGCCGATTTCGTCAAGTATAATCAGAGAATTTTTAGTCGCATTGGACAGAATATGCGAAACCTCGCTCATTTCGAGCATAAAGGTACTCTGCCCCTGTGCGATATCGTCCGACGCACCCACTCTCGTGAAAATGCGGTCGGTTACGCTGATTTTCGCATAGGACGCAGGTACAAAGCTGCCCACCTGTGCCATCAGCACAATAAGGGCGGTTTGACGCATATATGTGGATTTACCTGCCATATTCGGTCCTGTTATTATAAGCAGACGGTTTTCGCCGCTGTCGAGCAGAGTGTCATTCGGTACAAATACCGTTTTACGCTGAATATGCTCAACTACGGGGTGTCTGCCGTCCTTGATTGTAATTTCACCCGATGCGGTAATTTCGGGCATAACGTAGTTGTTCTTTACCGCAACGGTTGCAAAGGAACAAAGTGCGTCGGAATCGGATATAACCTCACATGCGGTTTTCAGCCGCTCTGCCGCACCCGAAACCTCCTTTTTGAGCATATTGAAAATCTCCGTTTCAATCAGCACAATACGCTCCGAGGCACTTAAAATCTTCTCCTCAAGCTCCTTGAGCCGTGGTGTTATATAACGCTCGCCGTTTACAAGCGTCTGCTTTCTTATGTAATCGTCGGGGACGTTTTCTGAGTTAAGCTTTGTCACCTCTATGTAATAGCCGAACACACGGTTATATCCCGTTTTGAGCGTTTTAATGCCTGTACGCTCACGCTCGGCTTCTTCAATTTGACGAAGATGTCCGTGTGCGTTCTGGTGCAGACTGCGAAGCTCGTCAAGCTCGTCGGAAAAGCCGCCTGCAATCACATCGCCCTCCTTGACCGATATAGGCGGTGTTTCGGCAAGAGAACTCTGCAACAGTGCAGAAATATCCTCCATAATATCAAGCTCGCTTGCTAGCTGCGAAAGAAGGTCGGACTTTGCACCAGATAGCAGATACTTAATTTCGGGCAGCTTTTTGAGCGACTCACGCAGTGACGCCATATCACGGGGCGAAACAGTGCCTAAAAGCACTCTTGTCAGTATTCGTGAAATATCGTAAATGCCGTCGAGTGCGTGCGAAAGCTCCTCACGCAGCATTGTATTCTTGGTAAGCTCGTCCACGCTGTAAAGTCGCTTATTGATGTCAATCGGGTTTACGAGCGGCTTTTCCAGCCATTGACGAAGACGTCTTGCACCCATTGAAGTCTGCGTTTTGTCGAGTACACCGAGCAGAGAGCCGTTTTTCTGCTTGTCACGCATTGTTTCACAGATTTCAAGACTGCGGCGTGTCTGCGGGTCGATTTCCATATACTCGTCCAAAGAATAGACGGTCAGATTGTTTATAAAATCAAGCGAATTTTTCTGTGTATGCAGAAAATAGCTCAAAAGTCCCGAAAGTGCAAGAAGCAGATTTTCCGAAAGTGCCGCCGTTTTATCCGCACCGAAATGCCCTGAAACCGAGCCATTGTCAGCAAAAAAGCTGTCAGGCTTCTCCGAGCAATCGCACAGAAACCGCCCCTTCATATCCTCGCCGATTTCAGCCTTTGCGGCAGAGTTCATCAGCATTTCCTTGGGCATATAGCGTGCAGCCTCAGCGAGTGCCTCGTCCCGTGTTTTTGCCTCGGCGGCGAACACCTCGCCTGTGGAAATATCGCAGAAAACCAAGCCGTAAGCGGCATTTTTGTAGGCTACGGCAAGATAGTTGTTCGCTCTTTCGTCGAGCATATTCTCGTCGGTCAGCGTTCCCGAGGTAACCACACGAACGACATCACGTTTAACAATACCCTTGGTATTCTTCGGGTCCTCAAGCTGTTCGCATATTGCGACCTTGTAGCCCTTTGCGACAAGCCGCTCGATATATGTGCCTGCACTGTGGTGAGGAACACCGCACATAGGTGCGTCCTCCGCAAGACCGCAGCGTTTTCTCGTTAAGGTAAGCTCCAGCTCCCTCGAACAAAGCACCGCATCGTCATAGAACATCTCATAGAAATCGCCTAAACGATAGAAAAGTATGCAATCGGGGTACTCGTCCTTGGTGTGGAGGTAGTTCATCATCATTGGACTCGGAGAGTCTTTTGCCATTTCAGGCTCACTGCCTTTCGTAAAATATTATCGGATTAGTGGCAACCGCCGCAGGTAGAGCAATCGTGCGTACAGCCCGGCTCCTGACCTGTGATATAATAATTGATAATGCCGTTAATCTCCTGTACAACAGCGTCAAAATCCTTCTTTGCCTCAACATATGCCTTGATAGTCGGGGACTTTTCGAGCATTTCGGCAAAAGCGTCGCTGTTAGCCTTTGCTGCCTCCTCACGTGTGATTTTCTCCTGCTGCATATCACGCACGAGATTCATTCTCTTTAAATTGAACTCCTTCAAAAGCTCCTGTGCCGCTTCGTCCGCTGCCTGTGCTTCCTCTGCAAGATTGAGTGCCTCCGCCTCGGGACACTCCGCAATCATTTTTCCAAGCTCGTGTGCTTTTTCTGTAATAGTCATTTTTATCGTTCCTTTCTTTATACAAGCTCTCCGTACAGACTCCACGTCTGTGCCTTTGTAATTTTCACGTCAATATATTTACCTGCAAGCGATTTATCGCCTGCAAAGTTTACGATTTTACCCGTATCGGTGCGTGAGGTAAGCATTTTGCTGTCCGTTTTACTCTCTCCGTCAACCAGAACACGGCATACTCTGCCGACATACGCCTCATTTTTGCGGCGTGAAATTTCGTTTTGTACAGAGAGCATACGCTCGAAGTTTTTGTGAATTTGCTCGTCGGACAGTACGCTTTCCATCTTTGCCGCAGGCGTTCCGACACGCCTTGAGTAGATGAAGGAGAATATCATATCAAACTCTGCCTCCTCCAAAAGGCTGACGGTATCCTCAAAGTCTGCTTGCGTTTCTGTCGGGAAACCGACGATTATATCGGTGGTAAGTGCAAGATTTGGTATTCTCGCCTTTGCCTTGTTAAGCTTTTCGAGGTATTCTGCCCTCGTATAACGGCGGTTCATATCGGCAAGCACCTTGTCGCTGCCCGACTGGAAAGGCAGATGCAGCTGCGGACAAACCTTGTCACACTCCGCCATTGCGTCAATCAGACGGTCGCCGAAATCCTTCGGGTGCGAGGTCATAAACCGTATCCGCTCGATACCCTCAATATCATTTACACGGCGGATAAGGTCTGCAAAGTCAATATCCTCCTCCAAATCCTTGCCGTAGGAGTTCACATTCTGCCCCAAAAGCGTAATCTCGCCAACGCCGTCCCTTGCAAGCTCTTCAATCTCGCTGATTATACATTCAGGCTTGCGGCTGCGTTCTCTGCCCCTTACATACGGTACTACGCAGTATGTGCAGAAATTGTTGCAGCCATACATCACCGACACCCACGCCTTATGTGCGTCCTCACGCATAACAGGCATATCCTCGGCAATTGCACCGTCCGAATCGTCAACGGAGAGCAGAGTTTTTCTGCTTTTGTAAGCCTTTTCCAGAAGCTCGGGAAAACGGTAGAGTGCGTGCGGACCGAAAACCAAGTCCACCTGTGGGTGTACTGTGCGGATTTTCTCCGCAATATGCTGCTGCTGAACCATACAGCCGCAAAGTGCAATCAGCATATGAGGCTTATGCTCCTTTATATGCTTCAAAATTCCTATTCTGCCGAAAATTTTGTCCTCGGCATTTTCTCTTACCGCACAGGTGTTGAAAACCACAACGTCCGCATCGTTTATGTCGTCCGAAAAGTCGTAGCCTGCCTCGGCGAGCATTCCCCGAAGCCGTTCGGAATCGTTCTCGTTCTGCTGACAGCCGTGTGTTTCCACCACAGCCCTCGGCTTTCGCCCGAACTCCTGCTCAAAAAGCAGGTTTCGCTGCCGCAATGGCTCATAAAAGGACGCAACACGCATCATTTCGTCATTGTTTATATATTGTGCCATTTTAAATAAGCATTTCCTCTCTAAAAATCTCACAGTATATTTTATCATAAATTTGCGGATATTACAATATAAATGTCTTGTTTTTTTACAATTTTAGTGATAAAATATTCTAAAACAGTATAGGGGGCAAAAACGGTGCATTTAATAACAAAGCTGGCAATCGGCGTCGGTACGCTTATTGCCGTAAAGGGTCTTGACAACCGCTTAGAGGTTACCTACTATGAGCCGAGGCTCGAAAATCTGCCGCCCGAGCTTGACGGCTTCAAAATTGCACATATATCCGACCTCCATTCGGAGAGTATCCCCGGACTCGGTGCTGAGATAGCAGCACTCGCACCCGATATGATTGCCGTTACGGGCGATATGATACACGATGATGACCGCAGCTACGAGCCTGTTATGCGTCTTTTTGAGCGGCTTGTCCAAATTGCACCAGTTTATATGATTTCGGGCAATCACGACCTCTGGAATACGAGCTTTACCGATTTTGTCGAGTACACGGACAAGCTTGGTGTGCATTTTATTGACGATACAATGTGCGAAATAGAGCATAACGGTGCGAAATTCGGACTTTTCGGTATGCGTGACCCGTTCGGCAAGGCGACCGATATAATCGAAAAAAGCCTTGCAAAATCCTTTGCCAAGCTTCCCGAATATGACGGCTTTCGTATGCTGCTCTTTCACAGAGCAAACCAGTTTACACGTCTTACGGGTCACGGCTTTGACCTGATACTTTCGGGGCATATGCACGGCGGGCAGTTCAGAATACCTGGTGTCGGAGGTGTTATGCCACCCAAATCAAGTCTTATCGACTCAAAGCAGATAGTATTTCCACGCTATACCGAAGGCACCTATACCGACGGCAGTACGACTATGATAGTAAACAGAGGTATCGGAAATCCGATGTTCATTCCAAGGCTCTACAACCGCCCCGAAATCGGTATTGTAACGCTCAAAGCGGTTGACAGACAGTAGCATAAGGTATATAATGGGGATTAAAATGACAACGCTTAAATGGCTTATATCCGAGGTGCGTCGGTGTATCCGTGAGGATTTGATTACCGTTTATGCGGCACAGGCGTCCTTTTATATAATTATTGCGGTAGTACCGTTTGCTATGCTGCTGCTTTCCGTTTTGCAGTTTTTGCTGCCCTTTGACGCAGTGGGTATTATAACGGCGGTAAAGCCGTTTCTGCCGCATAAGCTTCACCAAACGGCAGAGCTTGTGGTCGTAGAGCTGTTCGAGCGGTCGGGGAGCATACTCTCCATATCGGCAATAACCGCACTCTGGACAGCGTCAAGAGGTGCGGCGGCGGTTTCAAGGGGAGTAAAGAGAGTGTATGGTATAAAGGAGCACCCGACCTTTATCCGTAATGTTTTAGAGGCTGCAATGAATACGCTTTTGCTAATCGCACTGCTTCTGCTGACGCTTGTAATGCTTGTATTTGGTACAACAATAGCAGATTTTCTGGCAGAGCGGCTTGTTTTGCGGCAGGGCATAATAAGCTTTGCACAAAGTGTCAGAGCGGTGGTATTTGTGGTGGTGCTGACGCTGCTTTTTGCATACATCTACCGTATGCTGTCAGGCAGAAAGGTACGGTTTATAAAGCAGCTGCCTGGTGCGGCATTCTCGTCGCTCGGCTGGGTGCTGTTCTCGCTCGGCTATGAGTTTTATATCGAGAATTTCTCTAACTATTCCTACATTTACGGCTCATTGGCGGCAATTGTCCTGATGATGCTGTGGCTGTATTTTTGTATGATAATATTCCTGTTTGGGGCAGAGATAAATATATGGATAAAAGGAGTTAATGGAAATGAGTAAAAGTATAGGCTTTATCGGTGCAGGCAATATGGGCGGTGCGATAATCGGCGGCATTTCGGGCAAGGGTCTTTATGACGAAATCCGCATTTTTGACAAGGATACCGCAAAGGCTGGTGCAGTGGCGGCAAAATACGGTGCTTCGGCGTGCAGCTTAGAGCAGACGGCAAGTGCTGATGTGGTGTTGCTTGCTGTTAAGCCGAATGTGCTGATAAACGTTCTGCGTGACATTGAGAGCATTATAAGGGACGACGTTATTCTGATTTCAATTGCGGCAGGGCAAAATCTTTATATGATTGACGACGAGCTGCAGAAGGAGTATCAGATTCATTTGACACGCTACCCTGCGAGGTACGGTATAAAGGTTATGCGTGCAATGCCCAATACACCCGCACTTGTCGGCGAGGGTATGACAGCGCTTTCGCCGAACTGGAATTTGGAAAAGGACAAAGAGGCAATAGCTGAGGTTGTGAAGATTTTCGAGTGTCTGGGCAGGGTCGAAATCGTACCCGAGAGCCTTATGGACGCAGTAACGGGCGTTTCAGGCTCATCGCCTGCTTATGTATTTATGTTCATTGAGGCACTTGCCGATGCGGCGGTAAAGGCAGGTATGCCGAGGGATAAAAGCTACATTTTTGCGGCACAGTCGGTACTCGGAGCGGCGAAAATGGTGCTTGAAACAGGACGTCACCCTGCCGAACTTAAGGATATGGTCTGCTCTCCGAACGGTACTACCATTGAGGCGGTTAAGGTCTTGGAGGAAAAGGGATTTCGTGCAGCTGTGATGGATGCAGTAGATGCGTGCGTCAAAAAATCGGAGAGTATGTAATGGACAGGGAACAGGCGGTCAGCTATATCGGAAATTTACCGAAATTTTCATATCCGCTCGGCAACGAACAGCTCGAAAAACTGCTTTCTTTGCTAGGAAATCCGCACAAAGAGCTGAAATTCATACATATTGCAGGCACAAACGGCAAAGGCTCGGCGGCGGCAATGCTCGGCAGTATCCTTGAAAATGCAGGGTACAGGGTCGGGGTATTCACCTCGCCGTATATTATACGCTTTAACGAGCGGATAAGGCTCGGCAGAGGGGAAATTCCCGATAATAAGCTTGCTGAATACACCGAAAGGCTTGCAGATATAATCGAAAATAATGAAATTAAGCTGTCGCAGTTTGCTTTTATACTTGCACTTGCACTTTGCTATTATCGTAATGAGGGCTGTGATTTAGTGGTACTTGAAGCAGGACTTGGCGGCAGACTTGACGCAACGAATATTATAGAGGAAAGCCTTGTGTCTGTGATTATGTCGATAGGTCTTGACCACACGGAGTACCTCGGCACGACTATCCCCGAAATTGCAAGGGAAAAGGGCGGTATTATAAAGGAAAACGGCTCGGTGGCCGCATACAGAAGCGATAAGTCGGCACTTGATGTTTTTGAGCAAATTTGCAGGGAAAAGTCGGCACGGCTATATATTGCACCTAAGGTACAGGCGACCGAAAAGGGCTTTGCCGCAGACGGCAGAGAATATGCACTCGCACTAAAGGGCGAGTATCAGGCGGATAATGCCGCAGTTGTGCTGAAAACAGTTGAAATACTGAGAGAAAAAGGCTTTGCTATAAGTGAAAACGCATTGGAAAAAGGCTTTTTGTCGGCACAGCACAGAGCAAGATTTGAACGTGTCCGTGAAAATATAATAGTCGACGGTGCACATAACTCCGACGGCATACGGGCACTTTGCAGAGCACTGGACAGCGGAGCGAAAACTGCCGTGCTTGCAATGATGGAGGATAAGGCGGTTGACGACGCTCTGTCGCAATTGAAAGGCTTTTCCGAGGTGATTGTGACCGAGATAGATATGCCGAGGTGCATGAAAGCGGCGGAGCTTGCAAAGCACGCAGAAAAGGCAGGACTTAACGTGAGGGTAATCCCCGACTGTACCGAGGCTTTCAAAACGGCTGAAAGCTGCAATTTTGCGGTAATCTGCGGCTCGATTTACTTAGCAGGTAAAGCTCTTGAATATTTTGATAAAAAGGGTGTTGCATAAGCAACACCCTTTTTATCAGTAATTTTCGCTTTTTATCAGAGTACCAATACCTGACTTGGTGAAAATCTCAAGGAGCAGACAATGCGGTATTCTGCCGTCAATAATATGTACGCCCTTAACACCTGCCGCAATCGCATCAAGACAGCCTGTAACCTTGGGTATCATACCGCCCGTGATGATGCCGTCTTTAATCATACGGAAGAACTCCTCGCCTGCGGCTTCATATACGATATCGCCGTTTTCGTCCTTCACGCCCTCAACGTCGGTCAGAAGAATAAGCTTTTCCGCCGAGGTTGCCGCCGCAACAGCCGCCGCAACATTATCAGCATTGATATTGTAGGAATTGCCCTCATCGTCCATACCTATCGGTGCGATTACGGGGATATAACCGTCGTGGATTACGCTGTAAAGCATATGTGGGTCAACGCTCACGATATCGCCGACAAAGCCGAGGTCGCACTTTTTGCCGTCAACTACCATTTCCTGTTTCTTGCACTTAATAAACGCACCGTCAATACCGCAAACACCCATTGCTCTTGCACCCTTGCAGTTAAGCAGTGACACGATTTCCTTGTTGGTTTTTCCGACAAGTACCTGCTGTGCAATCTTCATTGTTTCCGCATCGGTCACACGCAGACCGTTGATAAACTGCGTCTTGACGCCGTTTTTCTCGAGTGCGGCAGAAATGTCGGGACCGCCGCCGTGCACGACAATCGGGTTAAGTCCGACGAATTTCAGGAGAGTGATATCCTCCATAACCGAGTTTTTAAGCTCCTGATTTATCATAGCGTTGCCGCCGTATTTGATTATAATGGTTTTTCCTGCAAATTTCTGAATATAGGGCAGAGCGTCAATCAGTATCCCTGCCTTTTTGATTAGTTCTTCCATATTATCCTCCTCATTACAGATAATAGCCTGCAAAATCAAGTCCCGTTTTCTCGTCCAAGCCGAACAGAATATTCATATTCTGCACCGCTTGACCTGCCGCACCCTTGACAATGTTATCAAGAGCGGAAACCGCAACGGCACGGTTAAGTCTTTCGTCCAAAACAACGCCGATATCGACAAAATTCGAGCCTGCAACGTGCTTTGTTTCGGGCAGCTCACCCTTGGGCATCACACGCACGAAAAATTCACCGTCAAAATAATCCTCATAAATTTTCTGCAGCTCGTCTGCCGTAATTTTCTTGTTTAAATTCATATAAATAGTGGAGAGGATACCCCTCTTCTGCGGTATCAGATGCGGTGTAAAGGAGAGCATAATCGGCTTTCCTGCAATATTTGAAAGCTCCTGCTCAATTTCCGAGGTGTGGCGGTGGGTTGCCACCTTGTACGCCTTGGAATTTTCGGTACACTCGCAAAAATGCGTCTGCATAGAAAGACTTCTGCCTGCACCCGTAACGCCCGATTTTGCGTCAATTATGATGTTCTTGTCATCAGCAACACCTACCGCCAAAAGCGGTGCTGCACCCAAAATCGAACAGGTGGTATAGCAGCCTGGATTACCGATAAGGCGAGCCGACTTGATTTTGTCACGGTGCAGCTCGCAAAGTCCGTAAACCGACTCTGAAAGCAGCTCGGGTGAGGAATGAGGCTCGTTGTACCACTTTTCGTACACCTTAACGTCGTCGTAGCGATAGTCGCCGCTTAAGTCGATTACCTTGAGTCCTGCGTCTAAAAGTGCGGGGATAACCGTCTTTGACGCACCGTGCGGAAGTGCGGTAAATGCAATATCGCACTTTGCCGCCGCCTCAACGTCCGCCTCGGCACACTCACTTTCTAAAATATGTCTGAAATTCTGATATATGTCGCTTATTTTCTGACCTGCAAAGCTCTTTGACCCCAAAAGCTCAACCGAAACCTCGGGGTGGTTTGAAAGTAGCCTCACAAGCTCGATGCCTGCATAGCCTGTCGCACCGAGTACCGCTGCCTTAATCATTGTATTTCCCTCTTTCTATTCATACTTTTTTATCAGATATGCACGGGTGTACCCCTTTGATTTGTCGGTCGAGTCGATGTGAAAGCCTCTGCCGTAGTAAAATCTTATAAGGGGTGCAAGCTCCGAGTCGGTGTGCAGACTGATTTGTCTGACGCCGTGCTTTTTCATTATTTCGTCCACCAAATTCATCAGAGATTTGCCGATACCGTTGTTCTGCGAGTTGATTTTGACTGCAAAACGGCTTAGGTAGGCGGTTTTTGTTGTTTCGTCAATCGCAACACGCACACTGCCGACAGGGACGTTGTTGCTCTCTGCGATAAGTACTATTTTTGTATCAATATCACGCTTTATGTCCTTTGGCGTTTCCCTAAGTGCGTCGGGGTCGGCATTAGGTGACATTTCGGCATATCTCGTGAACGCTTCACGTGTGATTGCCCCGATTGCCTCGATATCGTCATAGGTTGCCGAGCGTACCCTGAAATATGACTGCAAATATTCCATTTACTTATCACCCATCAATGTTACCATTACTGCCTTTTGTGCGTGCAGACGGTTCTCCGCCTCGTCAAATATGATGGAGTTCGGACCGTCGATAACGTCCTCCGAAACCTCATAGCCACGGTAAGCAGGCAGGCAGTGCATAAAGAGATAGTCGCTTTTTGCATTTGATGCTAATTTGCTGTCCACCTGATAATCCGCAAACAGCTTAATTCTCTCAGCCTTTTCACTCTCCATACCCATACTAACCCAAGTGTCGGTGTAGATGACGTCTGCGTCCTTGACAGCCTCGACAGGGTCGTTGGTGATTATGAGCTTTGCGCCGCTTTTTTGGAAATCAGCCTTTGCAAGCTCTACAACGCTTTCGTCGGGAGCATAGCCCTTGGGCGTTGCAACCGCACAATCAAGTCCCATCTTTGCACAGCCGTACATAAGCGAGTTGGTCATATTGTTGCCGTCGCCGACATATGCAAGCTTTAAGCCCTCGAGTTTGCCCTTATGCTCGTAAATTGTCTGCAAATCGGCAAGCACCTGACAGGGGTGCAGAAGGTCGGTGAGTGCGTTTATAACGGGAATATCCGCATGCTGTGCCAAATCAAGCACGTCCTGATGTGAAAAGGTTCTTATCATAATGCCGTCAAGGTAACGCTCCAAGACCTTTGCGGTATCGTAAATCGTTTCACCTCTGCCGAGCTGAATATCGGCGGACGAGAGAAACAGCGGATAACCGCCGAGCTGGGTCATACCAACCTCAAAGGATACCCTTGTTCTGGTTGATGACTTGGTAAAAATCATACCGAGGGTCTTGCCCTTTAGGTGATGATGGCAGATACCCTTTTTATTCTCGTCCTTAAGCTTTATCGCAAGCTTTAAAAGAGCGTCAATTTCCTCACGGCTGCAATCGTGCAGACTTATAAAATCCTTCATTATATATTACTTCCTTTCCAAAACCTTGCCGAGTGTATCAACAAAGCCGTCAATGTCATTTTCTGTTATAATCAGCGGCGGTGCAATACGCAGTGTATCACCTGCACAAAGGCTGGTAAGATAACCGCAGTCAAACAGTCCGCCGAACACGTCCCTTGCAATTTCCTTTTCAAGCTCAATGCCGATTAAAAGTCCTCTGCCTCGGATTTCGGTGATTTTGCCGTCCGAGCGGTCTTTTAATGCGTTTAGCTTGCCGAGGAAATATTCGCCCATAGCCTTTGAATTTTCAACAAGCTTTTCCTTCTCAAATGCCTCGAATACCGCAAGACCTGCCGCCGTTGCAAGCGGATTTCCGCCAAACGTAGTGCCGTGGTCGCCAGGCTCGAACGCACTTGCAAATTTCTCCTTAGCGAGTACCGCACCGATGGGAACTCCGCCGCCGAGTGCCTTTGCCGATGTAAAAATATCAGGCTCAACGCCCGTTTCCGTATAAGCAAAAAGGCTTCCTGTTCTGCCCATACCCGTCTGCACCTCGTCAAAAATCAGTACGATATCCTTTTCGTCGCAAAGCTCACGCACCTTTTTGAGATACTCCTTATCAAGCGGTCTTACACCGCTTTCGCCCTGTATCGGCTCCAAGAGAATTGCCGCAGTCGTGTCCGAAACGGCATTTTTGAGTGCTTCAAAATCATTTGCAGGCACCTGACAAAAACCGTCGGGCACGGGTCTGTACGGCTTCTGATACTTCTCCTGTCCCGTTGCGGCAACGGTAGCAATCGTTCTGCCGTGGAAGGACTTGTCAAGCGATACAACACCGTATTTGTTAGTACCCTTTTTATAATGGTAGATTTTCGCAAGCTTAATCGCACCCTCGTTCGCCTCTGCACCTGTCGAGCAGAAGAATGCACGGTCGGCACAGGTTGCGTCAACCAGCTTTTTCGCCAATTTTGCCTGATTTTC